>NZ_WTKX01000028.1:0-55007 GCF_011378755.1 Pseudoalteromonas sp. Z1A2
AATCTAAGTTTTACTTAACACCCTGAGTTGTTCGTGCCTCGCTATGCGTTGCTGTTTCCCGTCTCAGTGGGGTCGCATTATAGGGAGATTCGAGCGGGGGTCAATGTTTTATTTCAGCTTTTTGACAATTAAATGAATTTAGTATGAAAGCTATACAAATAAAGGGCTACAGGATACTTTTAGTTTAAAAAACACGCACAATATAAGTATCTATTGATGAGGTATTAGTAAGGTTTAAACTAAGCTGTATGTTAAACAAACAACACACAGCTTTATTTTAAATTAAAGGTTTATTTAGATGCTATTTCCCATACGGCAATAGAGCCTGATATTTCATTTCCAACGATTAAGAGTGGGTTTCCTGTAGCACTTTGCTCAGCTGGAACGAATACCATTCCTTCAGGCGCTAAATCGCCTGTAATATTAGCGTCTTTAATTAAGCCTCTATTATAGAAGTAGTCTTCAAACTGCACATTATATGGATTGGTAATATCATAAACCATAATCCCACCCATACGCTCGAGCCCTATAAAAGCAAATGTACGATCGTCAATTTTACCAATAGTCAGCGCTTCTGGCTCTGCGCCTTTATCATCTGAGCGTGAGTCACCTTTGTTTTCATCTTCATTGTTGTTAAATGCTTCACCATGAACCGATGCAGTAATTCGACCTATATCATCGCCTGAATCAAACACCACCAGCCCATTGCTGTCCCAAATGGTAAACGAACGTGCACCATAAGCATAAAGCGATTCGTATTGACCATCATTATTAGTATCGCCTTTTATTGTTGTTACTTTTAAGCGACCAATATCGTTATCGTCGTTATTTAAGTAATCAAAATTAGCTGCAAGCGTTAAGTCTTCAACGCGGCTTTCATCTATATAAGCTAAGCAGCCATCGTCTTCATCGTAATCAAGTCCGCCCTTTGCTATACAGTCTGCTTCATCCGTTGTATCAAAAAAGTATTCTCTTGCGTCACCTTCGTTGGCAGTGACTATAAAGTTAGCGCCTTTCCAACTAAAGCTTGAGATAGTATCGGGCTGGTACATACCATAGAGCCCTGGGTATGATTTAAAATTAACGCCGCCATCTTTATCTGAGGCATCAAGTTGTAAGCTTGACCACTCTTTAAAGCCTAAGCCCTTTAGCTCAAGACTGTTGTCTTGTAGGTTAACTATTGCAAGTGCATTGTTTTCTTGAATAGATACATAAGCATATTTGTTATCTTTAGAAATGCTAACGTACTCGGGCTCTAAATCCATAGCTACTGTGGTATTTATTAGATTACCGTTAATAGTACGACCATTTGGATTTGCAAAAACGACCCCTTGCGCTTCTAGTTCGGTTTGTTTGTTGTTATAGGCTTTAAAATCAATATTTATTGCTGTATCAGCTATTACATTATTTGTTATATCGATAATACTAATAGAACCTTCAGGATCTACGCTGTAGTCGCCACTTGGTTCACCTTCGTTAGCAACCACTGCCTTTGCGCCATCGTGGGTGAACGTCACCATGTCTGGTAAAAATCCGACTGTAACATTTTTAATAAAGACAGGTGATTCGCCGCTTATATCGTAAAAAGCAATTTGACCTTCATCACCCGTGCTTTCAGCAGCCATTGCAACCGCTAGTAAATTATTGTTTTCATCAATAGCAATGCTGTTTGCATCGCCTTGGGTGTTCTCGTTTAAAGGTAGCGTAATGACCGAGGTTAAGTTAGTGGCGCTTATAACCCCTTCGTTATCTTTAACAAGTGCGGCAGTATCAAAGGTGTCTGCGGGTAAAATATTAACAACAGCGTCATCACCTGAACTGTTAATAGCGTAAATCCATTTTTTAGATGCTTGATATGCAACTATTTCAGCTGCACCTTCTGGGCTTTGTGCATTTAATACACCTCTACCCACAAGGTTAATATTTAATGCTGAATTGGCATTTATACCATTTAACCCATTAATTCCATCGGTGCCTTGTTCTCCCTGTAATCCTTGAGAGCCGTTTTGACCATCGTCACCATCAAGTGAGCAACCAGTAAGAACAGATATAAGTGACAGCGCAATAATTGATTTTTTAAACATGTGATTTTCCTTAGTATTGTATTTGCTAAATATCAACACACAGGCATGACAAGATTATGGCAGTTTTATTTTGATTAGCTTTCGGCAATAAAAAAGCGAGTGTTAAACTCGCTTGCAGCTAAGGAGTAGCTTATTACCCATGAAATCAGCTTTGTAACTAAAAGCTATTAATATGCTCATTACGCCTTTTTCGAGTTTCTTCTATAAACTCTTTTAGCTCATCAACAGAAGGTTCAATACCTTGTTGGTTTTTTTGCTCGAACCAATCGGCTATATCACTGATTATGACAGAGCCACCTTGTAAGCATAACTCATCGTTTTTTAGCCAAACATCAGGCGCTCGAAGTGAGGGTCCGGTGTACCAACTACAATAAGTGTAACCTTTGCTTTTTAAATTAGACTCTATAACAAGATTCGTCGGGATTGATAGAATTAATAAAACAATTAAACCTACAACTGCACTTTTAAATGCATTAATTAAAGTTAACTTTATATCAAACCCCAAAAAACGCTGTAAAGTTGATAAAAACGTTAAAAATAAGCAAGGTAATAATAAAAAAGATAATAGTATGGTGGCTTGCTCTTTGATAAAAAATTGAGGCTGACTAACTAAAAATATAGTTTCCACTTCGGAAAAAAAGTTTAAGGCTATCTTGTAGCACAGTCCCCCACTAACAATTAACAAGAAAAAAACAGATGCTAATTCTTTCATATTTGCAAGAGATAACTTTTTATCTGCTTTTTTCCATTCTAAAAACTTCACAAGTTATAAGACCTAGTTTTTTTAAACATAGGAACTCCAAAGGTTTCATGTAAAAATTCATTTGGATTTTCTTTATATTCGCTATTAATTTTTTGCGCTCCAGCCTTAATTTTAACTACACCACTCTGTATCTTATTTTCAATATTTCTTAACTCATCAGAAAGTACTTTTACATAATCACTGGTATCTGAAAATGCAATTGAAAAAGCCACCCCAACGATTACAACAACCAACAAGGGCACTAATACTGTACCTGCAATTATTGTTGCTAAACCTGCTGATGCTGCTGATGCGACACCTAATATTGTACTAGTAGTCACAATAGCAGCTCCAACTACAGCCATATCCACGGCTACACCTGCCACTAAGTCATGCCATGTTTTTTGATCGTTTA
Organism: Pseudoalteromonas sp. Z1A2; assembly: GCF_011378755.1. Taxonomy (NCBI): domain Bacteria; kingdom Pseudomonadati; phylum Pseudomonadota; class Gammaproteobacteria; order Alteromonadales; family Pseudoalteromonadaceae; genus Pseudoalteromonas; species Pseudoalteromonas sp. Z1A2. The sequence goes on from NZ_WTKX01000028.1 coordinate 3,242, forward strand.
AAAGGTAGTCTGTAGCATGAAATGTCACTGAAATTACTAGAGTGAGCACAAACCCACCCTTCATAGCTTTTGCAGCTTCTAATTTACCGACACCGATAGTAAAAAGTTTGGGGTTACTTGCTAAATAACGAGTACCCGTTAAATGAGCTTTGATACCAGGATAAGAAGACATTATAATAGCAGGGGAACCATTATAAACTTTAATTTTAAACTTACCAAAAACATTACCTTGGCGCTGCATTGCAGCCGCTATAATGGCTAATGCCTTCATATCATCAAATAAAGGGTATAACCCACCCCCTGTCTTTAATGGATCTTTAATTCGTTTCCATTTACTTGATAGTGAATTATGCTCTTCCAGTAACTCATCAAGCCAATCAACCACTTCTGAACGAGATTTACCTTGCTTCATCTTTACAGAAATAATGTATTCTACAAACTCTGCAGAATTCATTTGTATCAGCGTGTGATTGTTACCTGATAGAAGACTTTTAATTTGATTTTGACGTTGCCTTTCGGCAATAGCACGGCGAGCATATGCAGACATAGGAGTTCCTTAAGTGTATTTTTTAATCCGTTAATCATAAGTTTAAATAATAGTCAAAATATAAGCAATAAAAAAGCGAGTATATAACTCGCTTTAAAAAGGTGTTGGCTTATTATTTTTTAACTGGGCGTTTCCAACCCGTTAAATTACGCTGTTTAGAGCGTGCTATTGCTAATTGGTCATCTTCAACGGTACTGGTGATCACAGAGCCTGCACCAATTGTTGCAGTTGCGCCTATATTTACTGGGGCAACGAGTGATGAATTAGAGCCAATAAAAGCATTATCGCCAATAATAGTTTTTGATTTATTAACACCATCGTAGTTGCAGGTAATAGTACCAGCGCCAATATTCACTTTTTCGCCAATTTCAGCATCACCTAAATAACTTAAGTGGTTGGCTTTTGAGCCTTTGCCTAAACGGGTTTTTTTCATCTCAACAAAGTTACCAATGTGTGAGTCTTCTTCCATAACAGCGCCAGGGCGAAGGCGAGCATAAGGGCCCAGCGTACATTTAGCAGCTACGCTTGCATCTTCAATTAAGGTATTCGCCTTTATTACCACGTTATCGCCTATGGTACAGTTTTTAAGTACACAGTTAGGGCCAATTTGTACATTGTTACCAAGGGTCACATTACCTTCAAAGATAACGTTTATATCAACTAATACGTCTTCGCCTGTTTTAACATTGCCGCGAACATCAATACGAGCAGGGTCGGCCAGGGTAGCGCCATTTAACATTAACTCTTCTGCTTGCCATGCTTGGTAAGCGCGCTCTAAGCCTGCAAGTTGTACGCGGTTATTTGCGCCTTCAACTTCCATTGCATGATCTGGTTGCGCTGAAGTGATCTCTACGCCTTCACTGTGAGCCATTGCAACGATATCTGTTAAGTAGTACTCGCCTTGTGCATTATTGTTAGATAAGTTACCTAACCATGTTTTTAATAGCTTACCGTTAACAGCCATAATGCCTGTATTTACTTCGTTAATAAGTAACTGCTCTGAGCTTGCATCTTTTTGCTCAACAATACCGACTAACTTACCACCAACACGAAGCATGCGACCATAGCCATTTGGGTTTACCAAATTTACCGTTAATACCGCTAAACCATTTTTAGGTGTTGCAGCTAATAAACGCTCTAGAGTTGATTGTTTTGTTAGCGGTACATCGCCGTATAAAATCAATACTGTGTCTTCATCGTTAATATGAGAGTTGGCTTGCGCTACTGCGTGGCCAGTACCGAGTTGTTCTGCTTGAAGTACCCAATTTACATCGTTATCGGCAAGTTGTTGTTGTAATAGATCGCCGCCGTGTCCGTAAACTAAGTTTGTAGTCGTTGCACCTAATGCCATCGCATTATCAATAACGTGCTGTACCATTGGTTTACCTGCAACATTGTGCAAAACTTTAGGTAGAGCAGAGCGCATACGAGTACCTTTACCCGCAGCAAGAATAACAGTTGTTAGAGCCATTAAAACAATTTCCTTTTTCCGTTGTTTTAGCTAAATAAGTATTATGTTTGTGCAGAAGATTACGTAAATCACTTCTTGTGCAAATACTCAGTAGGTTAGTTTATTCGTACTGAATATTGACTGAAAAACACACTTAATTGGATGACGTTATTGTAGCGAGGATTGGTGAAGGATATAAGTGATAAAGCACAGATAATAGTCTGATAGACCTGTTATTTAACAATTATAAATAAGCGATACACCATGTTTAAATTACAGACACAAAAAAGCCCACATAAAGTGGGCTTTTCAAAACCGGATAGGCTTACTTGTGACGTAATTGCTGAATTACGCGTAACTGAGCAACTGCTTCTGCCAGTCGCGTAGCCGCTTGTTGATAATCAAACTCAACAGCTGACGAATTCGCCATATGTTCTTCAGCTTCACGTTTAGCTTTTTGTACAGAATCTTCATCTAAATCTTCACCACGAACCGCAGTATCTGCAAGAATCGTGATGTGATTTGGTTGAACTTCTAATGTACCGCCAGCAACATATAACACATCTTCGTGACCATATTGCTTAACTAAACGTACCATACCAGGTTTAAGGGCAGTTAGTAGTGGAGCATGACCTAGGTTTACACCCAGCTCGCCTTCACTACCAGATACTTGAATCGATTCAACAAGACCAGAGAACAAGCTCTGCTCTGCGCTTACTACGTCAAGATGTACAGTCATAGCTGTCATACTACCCTCCTAGTTACATGCCTTTGGCTTTTTCTTGAGCTTCTTCGATAGAGCCAACCATGTAAAACGCTTGCTCTGGAAGCTCATCAAACTCGCCGTTTAAAATGCCTTTGAAGCCAGCAATTGTATCTTTCAGTGATACGTATTTACCAGACGCGCCTGTAAACACCTCTGCCACGAAGAATGGCTGAGATAGGAAACGTTGGATTTTACGTGCACGAGATACAAGTTGCTTATCTTCGTCAGAAAGCTCGTCCATACCTAGGATTGCAATGATGTCTTTAAGTTCTTTGTAACGCTGAAGAACTGTTTGAACGCCACGTGCTGTATCGTAGTGCTCTTGACCAATTACTTGTGGGTCAAGTTGACGCGAAGATGAATCAAGTGGATCTACCGCTGGGTAGATACCAAGTGATGCGATATCACGTGAAAGTACTACTGTTGCGTCTAAGTGAGCAAAGGTAGTTGCTGGAGATGGATCCGTTAAATCATCCGCAGGTACGTATACCGCTTGGATTGATGTAATTGAACCCGTCTTAGTTGAAGCGATACGCTCTTGAAGCACACCCATTTCTTCAGCAAGTGTAGGCTGGTAACCTACCGCTGACGGCATACGACCAAGAAGTGCAGATACTTCTGTACCAGCAAGTGTATAACGGTAGATATTATCTACGAAGAAAAGTACATCGCGACCTTCATCACGGAACTTTTCAGCCATAGTAAGACCTGTTAACGCTACGCGTAAACGGTTACCTGGAGGCTCGTTCATCTGACCGTATACAAGCGATACTTTATCAAGTACGTTTGAATCGTTCATCTCATGGTAGAAATCGTTACCCTCACGTGTACGCTCACCAACACCTGCGAATACTGAGTAGCCGCTGTGCTCGATTGCGATGTTACGGATAAGTTCCATCATGTTTACAGTTTTACCAACACCGGCACCACCGAATAAACCAACTTTACCACCTTTAGCAAATGGACATACAAGGTCGATAACCTTAATACCAGTTTCTAAAAGCTCAACTGAACTTGATTGCTCTTCGTATGAAGGCGCTGCACGGTGAATAGACATACGGTCTTCTTCGCCGATTGGACCCGCTTCATCGATTGGCTCACCAAGTACGTTCATGATACGACCAAGTGTTGCTTTACCAACTGGAACTTGAATCGATTCACCTGTATTCATAACTAAAGCACTACGACGTAAACCATCAGTAGTACCCATAGCGATAGTACGCACTACACCGCCACCTAGCTGTTGTTGAACTTCTAAAGTCAAACCAGCTAAATCGCCATCTGTTACTCTTAGTGCGTGGTATACCGCTGGCACGCTATCTTGTGGAAATTCAATATCCACAACGGCGCCGATAATTTGGACGACCTTACCTAAACTCATGTCTATTCCTCTCGTTAATCTTTACCTGAAGCATTAAACTGCTGCTGAGCCAGAACAAATCTCACTAATTTCTTGTGTGATTGCTGCTTGGCGAGCCTTGTTATAAACAAGCTGTAGCTCGTCCATAAGGTCACCTGCGTTATCAGTTGCAGCTTTCATTGCAACCATACGAGCAGCCTGTTCTGAGGCAGCATTTTCTACCACACCTTGGTATGCTTGAGACTCAATAAAGCGTACTAACAAAGACTCTAAAATAGCCTCTGGGTTTGGCTCGTATAAGTAATCCCATGTGTGAGCAGATACTTCTTCTTCAGCTTTTGGCAAAGGGAGTAACTGATCTATAATTGGCTCTTGCTTCATGGTATTAACGAATTTGTTATATACCAAGAATAAACGGTCTATTTTGCCTTCAGAAAATGCATCAAGCATAATTTTTACAGGACCAATAACGTCTTGTACTGAAGGTTTATCTCCTAGGCCCGCTTTTTTAGCGAGTAGTTGACCACCAAAACGTTGAAAGAAGCCTGCTGCCTTACTACCTAAAGTAGCAAATTCAGCATCAACACCTTTCTCTTTCCACGCTTTAACATCAAGTGCAACTTTCTTAAACTCGTTTGAGTTTAAACCGCCACACAGACCACGGTCTGTAGAGATAACAATATAACCAACTCGTTTCACTTCACGTTCTTTTAAGAACGGGTGAGTAAAATCAAGATTTGCTTGAGCAACACGACCAATTACTTCACGTAATTTATTAGCGTATGGACGGCTTGAAGCAACGCGTTCTTGCGCCCTTTTCATTTTAGACGCAGCAACCATTTCCATTGCGCTAGTGATCTTTTGAGTATTTTTAATACTCCCGATCTTGCTTTTAATCTCTTTTCCGCTGGCCATGACTCTCTCTCCGAATCAAGGTGTGCTTTAGTTTCCTAAAGCGCACCATTAATAACTAAATTACCAAGTTTGCGTAGACTTGAACTTCGTAAGAAGTTCTTTAAGCTGCGCTTCGATCTCGGCATTCAAGTTACCAGTTTCATTGATTTGAGCCACAAGCTCTGCGTATGTGCTAGTTGCATACGAAAGTAAAGCTGCTTCAAAGCCACCGATTTTCGAAATTTCGATGTCTTGAAGGAAGCCTTTTTCAGCAGCAAATAACGACAAAGACATTTCAGCAACAGACATTGGCGCGTACTGTTTCTGCTTCATTAGCTCTGTTACACGCTCACCATGCTCAAGTTGAGCACGAGTAGCATCATCAAGGTCAGACGCGAACTGCGAGAACGCAGCTAATTCACGGTACTGAGCTAGGGCTAGACGAATACCGCCACCTAGTTTCTTAACGATTTTAGTTTGTGCAGCACCACCAACACGCGATACCGAGATACCAGCATTTACTGCCGGACGGATACCTGAGTTGAATAAGTCAGTTTCTAAGAAGATCTGACCATCGGTGATAGAGATAACGTTAGTCGGTACGAACGCAGAAACGTCGCCGCCTTGAGTTTCAATGATTGGCAATGCCGTCAATGAACCAGTTTTACCTTTCACTTCACCATTAGTGAACTTTTCAACGTAATCTGCGTTTACACGCGATGCACGCTCTAAAAGACGAGAGTGAAGGTAGAATACGTCACCTGGGTATGCTTCACGGCCTGGTGGACGCTTAAGTAGTAATGAAATTTGACGGTAAGCAACTGCTTGCTTAGACAAATCATCATATACGATTAATGCGTTTTCACCACGGTCACGGAAGTATTCACCCATAGTACAGCCCGCGAACGGTGCTAAGTACTGAAGTGCCGCAGATTCAGAAGCAGATGCAACAACTACGATAGTATTTGCTAATGCACCATGCTCTTCTAATTTACGAACTACGTTTGCAATAGTAGATGCTTTTTGACCAATCGCAACGTACACACACTTAACGCCTGTGTCTTTTTGATTGATGATTGCATCGATTGCTAGTGCAGTTTTACCTGTTTGACGGTCACCGATGATAAGTTCACGTTGACCACGACCAACTGGAATCATCGCATCGATAGATTTATAACCAGTTTGAACTGGCTCATCTACTGATTTACGCTCGATTACACCTGGTGCAATTTTTTCTACAGGTTCAAACCCGTCGTTATCTAAAGCGCCTTTACCATCGATTGGAGCACCTAGTGTGTTTACAACACGACCAAGTAGACCAGGACCAACAGGAACTTCTAAAATACGACCAGTTGTATATACTTTTACGCCTTCAGTAAGGTCAGCGTACGGACCCATTACTACTGCACCAATTGAGTCGCGCTCAAGGTTTAGTGCGATAGCATAACGGCTGCCAGGAAGCTCAATCATTTCACCTTGCATACAGTCAGCAAGACCGTGGATGCGGATGATACCGTCAGTAACAGATACAATAGTACCTTCGTTACGAGCTTCACTTACAACTTCGAACTTCTCAATACGTTGTTTGATCAGATCTGAAATTTCAGTGGAATTAAGTTGCATGCTCTTTTTCCCAATTACGATTGTAGTGTTGTAGCTAAGCGGCTTAATTTACCGCGAATAGTACCGTCGATTACAGTGTCGCCAGACCTAATAATAAGTCCACCAACCACTGACGCGTCTTCACTACAATTCAGCTTAACTTTGCGTGCGAAACGTTTTTCAAGTGCCGCTACCAATGACTCTTGTTGCGCAGCAACAAGAGGAGTTGCAGAAATCACATCTACTTCGATTTCTTTATCGTATTCTGCTTTAAATTCAGCAAATAACTCAGCAACGTCAGGTAGAGCTGTCAAACGTCCATTTTCAGCCATCACCTTAACTAGGTTCTGACCTTGTTCGTTGAGCTGCTCAGCACAAAGTTGAATAAATAACTCAGCTTGTGCAGTAGCTGTAGGCATACCTGCTAAAGCAGATGATGCTTGTTCATTGCTGGCTACGTGGCCTGCAAAGAACAACATATCATTCCAGCTTTCTAGAGTGCCTTTCTCAACGGCAAGTTCAAAAGCCGCTTTAGCGTATGGGCGAGCGATAGTAGTCAAATTAGACATGCTCATACCCTCCTAATTACAGCTCAGCGACAAGTTTTTCAACGATGTCACTATGTGCGGCTTGATTAATTTCACGCTCTAAAATACGTTCTGCACCAATCACTGCCAGAGTTGCTACTTGCTTACGTAGCTCTTCTGTTATGCGATTACGTTCAGACTCAACTTCAGAGTGCCCTTGAGCAATGATACTTTCACGCTCTTGCTGACCACGAAGTGTTTCTTCGTCAACAATTAGCACTGCACGCTTTTTAGCTTGATCAATGATATCAGCCGCTTGAGCTTTTGCATCTTTAAGCTGTTCAGCAGCTTTCTTTTGCGCAAGTTCTAAGTCTTTTTCGGCTCTATCAGAGGCAGCTAAACCATCTTCGATTTTTTTCTGGCGAGCTTCAATTGCACCGTTTAGTGGTGGCCATACGTATTTCATACAAAATAATACGAACACCGTAAACGCAATCAATTCACCGATAAGAGTGGCGTTTAAATTCACAACCGCTCCTCCTTAAATAGTAAGCTGTTCAAAAAATAAAATTAAAGTACGAACAACAATACCATAGCGATACCAACACCAATCATTGCTACAGCATCGATTAGACCAGCAAGAATAAACATCTTAACTTGTAGCGAAGGTGCAAGCTCAGGTTGACGCGCACATGCTTCAAGGAATTTACCGCCCATGTTACCAAAACCGATTGCAGTGCCGATTGCACCAAAACCGATTAGTAAAGCTACTGCGATGTATTTTAAGCCGTTTAATAATTCTAAAGCTTCCATTTATTTCTCCAAAGTTTCAATTGTAAAGTTAAAAGTAAAAGTAAAATTGTAAATATAAAATTAGTGATTATCTGAGCTAGCCATGCTTAGGTATACGATTGTTAGCATCATAAATACGAATGCTTGCAATACAATTACTAAGATGTGGAATACAGCCCAAACAAAATGCAATGGTAATTGCATAAATCCGATAGCGCCGATCAAGATGAAAATCAATTCACCTGCATATAAGTTACCAAACAGACGTAGCGCTAATGAAAACGGTTTAGAAACCAGCGCAATCAGTTCAAGTAATAAGTTAAACGGGATTAAAAGGATTTGTAGTGCAGTATTATTTGAACTAAACGGGTGAAGTGTTAGTTCTTTAATAAAACCACCGATTCCTTTTATTTTAATTGAGTAGCCTATCATTAAAATAAATACACCCAGCGCTAGCGCTGCAGTCATATTAATGTCAGTCGTTGGTACAATTTTCATGTACACATCGTGTGAATCCATACCAAACGCAGTTTCACCAACAAAACCAGCCAATGCAGGTAAAAAGTCAACCGGTATTAAATCCATTAAGTTCATTAAAAATATCCAAACGAATATTGTTAATGCTAATGGTGCAATAAGCTTGCTTTTACCATGGAAAGTATCACGTACGTTGTCACCAACAAACTCTACTACCATTTCAATGAAACATTGAAATTTTCCAGGTACACCTAGTGTTGATTTTTTAGCGGCACTACGAAAGATCCATAAAAATATAAGACCTAAACCGATAGACCATGCGAGGGTATCTATATGCCATGTCCAGAAACCACTATCCGTACATGCTTTATTGAAGGCGAGACCTGTATCGGTCGAACACATCTTAGCATTGGTCAAATGGTGCTGGATATGGCCAGATAGAGTAACTTCTTCTGCTGCCATGTTATATCCCAAAGTTAATGTTTAAAAAAAACGGGTGCGAACAATCCAGTAAAGAGCGCCAGTATATAAGTACTAAAAAAGGGTAATAAAATTACCGGAAAATGCTTCAGTACTAGCGCAAACAATACAATTGTTAGCATAAATTTTAATCCGTTGCCGCGTTTCAACGAGGCATACGCTTGATTTGCTCGACTTGCACCCATATGTCTGAATGCATAAAGACCAAATACAAAGTGCGGAAGTACTGCGACAACTCCACCAGCGAGTGATGAAAGCGCGGCATTGACTCCCGAACTAAAACAAATAATTACAGCAGCAACTAATGCTACAACACCCTGAAGGCAAATTAACTTTAATACGGCAAGTCGATATGGACTCGCTAACTTATCAGTCACGTTTAGTTAACCTTTATTGCGTTCTAATTGTTAGGGTGTGAAAACTGGCGAAATTATACTTAATCCTGCCAGTTTTGCAACTTGAGTAGACGCTTTGTAACACGAAATAGCTACAAATGTCCCTTTTTAGACATGTAGAAAACTAATGGTGGGTATTGTCTTGATTAATGCGATTTAAAATGCCGTCAAGTTCGTCCAAATTAATATAAGAAATAACAAGCTTACCTTTGCCTTTTTTGTTGTAATTTATTTCTACTTTGGCACCTAGGTTTTCAGCGAGTTGTTGCTCTAACTGTTTAACATCTGGATCTTTTTCAGCTATTTCTTTAGCTGGCACTGGTTCTAAAATTGAACGAACTAACTTCTCGGTTTCACGAACGGTTAGTGCTTTAGCGACAGCTAAACGAGCAGCATCTGATTGTGCTTCTCCCTCAAGGGCTAATAAACAACGAGCGTGCCCCATTTCAATGTCGCCATGTTCTAACAGAATTTTTACATCACTGTTTAAATTATTTAAACGAAGTAAGTTAGTTACTGTAGTACGTGATTTACCAACTGCATCTGCTACTTGTTGATGTGTTAGTTCAAACTCATTAAGTAAGCGATTTAACGCAACCGCTTCTTCCATGGCATTTAAGTCTTCACGCTGAATATTTTCTATTAGCGCAATAGCAACTGCAGCTTCATCTGGTACGTCTTTTATAATACAAGGTACTGTTTCAAGCTTAGCTATTTGCGCTGCACGCCAACGACGCTCACCAGCGATAATTTCAAAACTATTTTGTGCAATAGGGCGCACGACTATAGGTTGAATAATACCTTGTGAGCGAATAGAACTAGCAAGCTCTTCTAGTGCCTCTTCGGACATGTCTTTACGAGGTTGATATTTACCAGAGTGTAAAAACTCGATTGGGAGTTTTTGTAATTCACTGTTAGTTGGCTCAGCCGCATTTTTTACAGCTTCAGTCACGTTTGATGTGTCTTGTTCCTTGCTTACGCTTGGTGCAGGCTTTGACGAACTTAAAAGTGCATCGAGTCCTCGGCCTAAACCTCGTTTTTTAGCAGACATGTTATTTTTTTACCTCAAAGTTAGGCGACAACGGACGCTGTTTTTTCTTTTCTACGTAACATTTCACCAGCGAGTGCTAAATATGCTTTAGCGCCACTTGATGCCCGGTCATAATACATAGCAGGTGTACCAAAACTAGGTGCCTCTGCTAAACGAACATTACGCGGGATCACCGTACGGTATACTTTGTCGCCAAAATGTTGTTTTAATTGTTCTGATACGTCATTCGCTAAACGGTTACGCGGATCATACATAGTACGAAGTATGCCTTCAATTTGTAAGCTAGGGTTTACTAACTTAGCAAGCTGCGTAATCGTATCCATTAATGCGGTTAACCCTTCAAGTGCATAATACTCACACTGCATTGGCACTAAAATAGAGTCGGCTGCGGCCATTGCGTTAACAGTTAACATATTTAAAGAGGGTGGACAGTCGATAAAAATAAATTCGTACTGATCCTGAATTTTTTCAAGTGCGTTACGTAAACGCACTTCACGGGCAAATAACTCCATAAGTTTAACTTCTGCAGCGGTTACATCACCGTTTGCAGCAATCATATGGTATTCGCCAGACGTTTCTTTGATAATAACGTCTTCTATAGGTTTATCTTCAATGAGTAAGTCGTAAATAGTTGGTACGTCGCCGTACTTATCTACGCCACTTCCCATAGTCGCATTGCCTTGCGGATCGAGATCAATTAACAGCACTTTACGTTTCGTTGCAGCCATAGACGCAGCGAGGTTAACAGCGGTTGTAGTTTTACCCACTCCACCTTTTTGATTTGCTAATGCGATGACTTTTGCCACGGTGTCTCTGATCCCTAGTCTTTAGAAAGAATAATTAAATGTCGTTGTGCATCTAACTTAGGTACTTCTAATGCAATTTTTTGCTCAAACTTAACGCCAGTAGGTAATGACTCTAGCTCTTCACTAGGGAACACACCTTTAAGCGCTATAAATTTACCCGAATGATCAATTAAGTGCGAACACCAGTCAACCATATCTTGTAATGAAGCAAATGCACGACTGAGTACGCCATCTAATTTAACACTTGGCTGATATTCTTCAACTCTTGACTGAACAGGTGTTACGTTATCAAGGCCAAGCTCATGTTTAACATGCATTAAAAAGCGAACGCGTTTACCTAGACTATCTAGTAACACAAATTGTGTGTTAGGTAATGCAATCGCTAATACAATGCCTGGAAGGCCAGGCCCTGTGCCAACATCAATATAATGATGACCGGGTAAGTGAGGTGCAACAACTAAACTATCCATAATATGCTTAATCATCATTTCTTCAGGTAAGCGTACCGAAGTTAAATTATAAGCTTTATTCCACTTATCTAATAACTCGACGTAACGAACTAGCTGTTGCTGTTGTTTTTCCGTTAGCGCAATATCAGTTTGCGCTAACAATGTAGTTAATTGTTGCTGTAACACTATGTACCCTTATCGTTACGCAGATTTGCGTAATAAGCCTTGCTTCTTCAGATACACTAATAATAGCGAAATCGCCGCTGGGGTGATACCAGAAATACGCGATGCTTGGCCAATAGTGTCTGGACGTGACTCAATAAGCTTAGCAACAACCTCATTTGATAAACCTGATACAGTTTTGTAATCAAACTCTTTTGGTAAAATTGTTTGCTCATGACGAAGCTGCTTATTGATCTCATCTTGTTGACGCGCAATATAGCCTGCGTATTTAGTATGGATCTCAACTTGTTCAAGTGCTGCTACGTTTGTAAATTCAGATCCTAAACCGTCAATAGCCATAAGATCGTTATAACGAATCTCTGGACGACGAAGTAATTCTTCTAAACTTGCTTCACGAGTTAATGGTGTTTTTAGTAATGCATTTACTTGATCAACAACAACGTGATCTTTATGAATCCACGTATCTTTAATGCGTTGTTTTTCTTTCTCAATTACTTCCATTTTTTCGTTAAATGCCTGCCAACGTTCGTCATTAACTAAACCCAGCTCACGGCCTTTTTCAGTTAAGCGAATATCTGCATTATCTTCACGAAGTAGTAAACGGTATTCGGCACGGCTAGTAAACATGCGGTACGGTTCTTTCGTACCTAGTGTTGCTAAGTCGTCGATTAATACACCCACGTAAGCTTCATCGCGACGTGGCGTCCAAGAATCTTTACCTTGCACTTTTAACGCAGCATTCATACCTGCAATTAAGCCTTGTGCACCCGCTTCTTCATAACCGGTAGTGCCGTTAATTTGACCCGCGAAAAATAAGCCTTCGATAAATTTTGTTTCTAAAGACTGTTTTAAATCACGTGGATCAAAGTAGTCATATTCTATTGCATAGCCTGGTCGACAAATATGTGCATTTTCAAAACCAGAAATAGATTGCACAATCTCAAGCTGTACATCAAACGGTAAACTAGTAGAAATACCATTTGGATATAATTCGTATGATGTTAAGCCTTCAGGTTCAACAAATATTTGGTGCTTATCTTTATCCGCAAAACGTACAATTTTATCTTCAATTGATGGGCAGTAACGTGGACCAATACCTTCAATAACACCTGAGTACATAGGTGAGCGATGTAGGTTTTTACGAATAACATCATGTGTTTTTTCGTTTGTGTAAGTGATGTAACACGGTATTTGTTGTGGGTGATCTGATTGTTTACCCATAAATGAAAATACAGGTGTTGGCATATCACCAGGCTGTGCTTCCATTTTTGTAAAATCAACAGTACGTGCATCAATACGTGGCGGAGTACCTGTTTTTAAGCGATCCACTCTAAAAGGGTGTTCGCGTAAACGTTCAGCCAATGCAATTGATGGTGGATCACCAGCACGACCGCCTTTGTAATTTTCTAAACCAATGTGTATTTGGCCACCTAAAAAAGTACCCACGGTTAAAACAACACTTGGAGCACTAAAACGTAAACCCATTTGAGTTACTACGCCAGTAACACGATCGTTTTCAACAATAAGATCATCACATGATTGTTGAAAAATCTTAAGGTTATCTTGATTTTGTAATGTTGTTTGAATAGCTGCTTTGTACAAAGCGCGATCTGCTTGTGCTCGAGTTGCACGAACAGCAGGTCCTTTTGAAGAGTTTAGTGTGCGAAATTGGATCCCGCCTTTGTCAATGGCCTGTGCCATTGCACCGCCAAGCGCATCAATTTCTTTTACCAAATGACCTTTGCCAATCCCACCAATCGCTGGGTTACAAGACATTTGACCAAGGGTATCCATATTGTGAGTCAGTAGCAGGGTATTCATCCCCATACGGGCAGCTGCTAATGCGGCTTCAGTGCCAGCATGTCCACCACCTACTACGATAACGTCAAAATTTTCGTGAAAAATCATTAATGGGATCCTACTTAAATCAAACCGGTAAACTTCAAAAGGGAGCGTATTCTACCTAGAAATTGGCAGAAGATAAATGATTAAACAAAGAGCAAGATCTAAGTATGTGATCTCTAATAATATAAAGGATCTTTTAAAGAGATCTTTTATTACTATTACTACTACTAATCAGCTTTTCTGTTGATAAGGTTTAGATCTTCATTTAAAACATGAAATTAGATCAGATCTAAAGGTGTTAATATGATCGGATCATCCAGCAAATAAGCTCTGATCAAAAAGGCACCTTATGCACAGGGCTGAATCAGTTGGATCTTATCCCATGGATAAGCATGCTTTAAAAAGCAGTTTATTCAATCTTTATCCACAAAATCTATTAAATTATTAGTAAATTGTGGGTAACTTTATATATAACTTTTTACTTGATCTATCTATTTTAAGCCTGTTTTGGTTATCCAAGAGTCTAACCATGCTAATGCTGTGTCTTCTGGTAGTGCTTCATCGAGAATATTAAGCTCTAAGCGTTCTGCTACTTTTATAGCGCCTTTTTGAGATAATAAGGCATCTATATTACGTCCAGCTTGGTTGTAAGTGTCATAACTGGTATCACCTAAAGCGATTACTGAGTATTTTAATTCTGATAAATCATTAGCTTGAGTCACATCTTCAACAAAGCTAATAAAGTTTTCAGGATAATCACCTGCACCATAAGTAGATGTGCAAATTAACCAAATGGTATTTTGCTGATCAATATCGCTAAATTCAGGTTGATCATGTAGTTGTGTAGTAATACCAAGGCTATTAAGCGCGTAGCTTAGTTGCTCTGCAACATACTCGGCTGATCCCATTTGGCTGCCAACAATAAGATTTACTGAACTCATGAATATTAGTGATCACATTGGTTTTAATTGCTGCCTATGATAACTGAGTGTGAGTAACAGTAAAGTTAAGAGTGCTTTTTTGTATAACTATTTTTGTGCTAATTTTACTCTTATTTGAAAGCGCCTCCTTAAGTTGTTGATATTATAAGGCTTAACAAAATATCTTTAAATGTAATCTTCTGATCAAGTTGTTGATAACAGTGGGGAAAGCTCTGTTTAAACACACCTTTTAGGTTGTTTAATAATCGCTAAGTTATTGATATTACTATTTAGTGAAAGACTTAATTGTAAATCTAGGCATAAAAAGCACAAGGTGATCATAATGTGGATATAAAGGTTGTTGATAACCTTAAATTTAGATCGAAAATAATTTTATTAAATGATCTAATTGAGCTGATCTAACGAAATTAATTAAAAATAAGCTTATAAACAGATAATTTTTAATAGAGCATTAGGTTTTTCTCTGCGAGGTGGCTCAATTTACTATTTATTTGAGCTAAAAATTAGGTTTTGTGGATAAGTGATCTCAATATATTTAATTTAATGCGTATTTATAGCTGCTTTTTTATGTATTTTGCTGGTGGATTAGTAGATCAAAAGTTTGATGCACTCAAATCTCGAGTCATTTTTATTAAAAAGCCGCAGTGATCGTCTGTCCATATGTTGTATAAAGTTGATTATTTAGAGTGCTTATCGTCACGTTTTAGCTCTTAAATTGAGCAAATAACATTAGTTTTTATGAGCTAGGTAATTATAAAAAAGCTATTTATAACTAACTTTTGTGTGGAGGATAACGATTTTAAAACGTATTTTTGTTTGAAATATGTATCGGTTTTGACCTTAAAATGGGTGTTACTTGCGCTATTAATACCTTACTTAAAGGCTCTTTTCACTGTCTAATCTACATGATCTGGCTGATAATAATTATCGCTTTGGGTATGATTTTATTGGCAGAACTGGCTGGGATTGACGGTATAAATACATATTTTATAGTGAATATTTTACATAAAAAAGAGCACCTAAGTGCTCTTATAATAAACATATATCTGTAATAAGGTGCTTATTTACCAATACAAAATGAGCTAAATATCTTGCCAAGTAAGTCGTCTGAGGTAAATTCACCGGTTATTTCGTTTAAATACTGCTGTGTTAAACGCAGTTCTTCAGCCAATATTTCACCAGCAATGTGCATTTCTAATTGTGTTTTACCTGTTTCTAAATGATACGCAGCACTCTCTAGTGCATCCAAATGACGACGGCGCGCCATAAAGCCACCCTCTGTTGCGCCTTGAAAGCCTATACAGGCTTTTAAATGCTCGCGAACAAGTTCAATACCGTCAGCATTTTTAGCACTTAAGCTGATGACCGGGTATTGTTGCTCTTGCTCCATTCCGACTATATCACCCGATAAATCAGCTTTATTTCTGATGACCGTAACCCCCATACCTTCTGGTAATTTGGCCATAAATTCAGGCCAAATTTTATGCGGGTCAGTATCTATAGTGTCAGTGCCATCAAGCATAAATAAAACGCGATCGGCTTGGTTTATTTCATCCCACGCCCGTTCAATACCTATTTGTTCTACGCGGTCAGGGCTCTCTCGTAGGCCTGCGGTATCTATAATATGCAGTGGCATACCATCTATATGTATATGCTCTCGTAGTACGTCGCGAGTGGTACCGGCTATTTCTGTTACGATTGCAGCTTCACGACCGGCTAGGGCGTTTAGTAGGCTTGATTTACCGGCATTTGGGCGACCAGCAATAACAACACGCATACCTTCGCGCATAATGCTGCCTTGCTTGGCTTGGTTGGTTACAGTGTTAAGCTGAGTAATAATAGCGTCTAAGTCGCCTGACACTTTACCGTCTGATAAAAAATCAATTTCTTCATCAGGAAAATCTATTGCCGCTTCTACATACATACGTAAGTGAATTACTTTTTCTACAAGCGTTTCTATGTGTTTAGAAAATTCACCTTGGAGAGACTGTAGGGCGCTTTTGGCAGCTTGTTCGCTTGTAGCATTAATTAAGTCGGCGATGGCCTCTGCTTGTGTTAAATCAAGCTTGTCATTCATAAATGCGCGTTCAGAAAACTCACCAGGCTTTGCTAAACGAACGCCCTCTATTTTACTAATTTCTTTAAGTAGCATATCAAGTACTACAGGACCGCCGTGGCCTTGTAATTCAAGTACGTCTTCACCAGTAAATGAGTTAGGACCTGCAAAGTAAATGGCAATACCTTGGTCAAGTTGCTCGCCAGCTAGGCTTTTAAATGGCACGTAATCGGCGTAGCGAACTTTAGGAATTTTACCTACTACTTTTTCGGCGACACTTTTAGCAAGGCTGCCTGAAACGCGAATAATACCAACACCACCACGTCCTGGGGCAGTTGCTTGTGCTGCAATTGTATCTTGATTGATCATGCTATTAATTTGCCAACGATAAGTAACTTTATGGCGGTATTGTAACCTATGAAATAAACACTCGCGAATACTCTGGTGAAAAACAGGCAATAAAAAAGGCGACCGAAGTCGCCTTTATATAAGTAATATACCCAAGCCATCTCAAGATGCGAGTTTCAGTTGGAGTTAAAAGCTATTTAGGCAAGGCATTGATTGAGAATAATAGTGGTTCTATTGTTAAAATCAATAACGCAGTATAAATCGCTTTTAAACCAACCCTTTGGGCGTTTCACAGGTACTTAATTTCATCGTTGTTACTTTTTAAAAGGGACTGCCATTCTTGCAAAGTAACGCCTTGATCTTAAGCCCCTGTGAAACGCTGAATTTTGCATCTTGATGTGGCTTGGGTATAGGCGCTAGCCTCTTACTTTAATTCCTTTCTTTTCCATGCCACGGTAGATGATTAACATCTGGACAATAGAAATAAGGTTAGACACTAACCAGTAAAGAACTAAACCCGATGGGAACCATAAGAAGAATACAGAGAAGATAACCGGCATAAAGGTCATCATTTTTTGCTGCATTGGATCAGTTACCGTCATAGGCTGAAGTTTTTGCGTCACAAACATACTCGCACCAAATAAGATTGGTAATACGTAGTACGGGTCTTGTGCAGAAAGGTCTGTTAACCAAAAAATAAATTCAGCATGGCGAAGTTCAGTTGACTCTAAGAATACGTAGAACAAGGCTAAGAAAATTGGCATTTGTAGCAAAATAGGGAAACAGCCACCCATTGGGTTAACTTTTTCTTTTTTGTACATTTCCATAGTTGCTTGGCCGAACTTTTGACGGTCGTCACCAAACTTTTCTTTAAGAGCTGCCATTTTAGGCTGTAGCGCACGCATTTTTGCCATTGAAGTGTATTGCGCTTTAGTAAGTGGGTACATTAACGATTTAACGATAATAGTGATGGCAATAATTGCTACACCCCAGTTACCTAAAATGCTATGTAGCCATTTTAGCAATACAAATAAAGGTTGCGAAATAAACCATAACCAACCGTAATCTACAGTTAAGTCTAAGTCTGGGTGAATCGCTTCAAGAATATCTGACTCTTTCGGACCCATATAATAAGTAGCAGTTAGTGTTTGCTCACTACCAGCTTGAATATTTACAGCGGGATCTTTAGCACCAATAATAGCGGCATTACTTTTTGTAATTAAGCTATAAATTGTATTTGTTTGATCCTGCATTGGAACCCAAGCACTTACAAAGTAATGTTGTATAAATGCAACATAACCACCTTGCGTGTTTTTGTTTAGGTTTTTATCAGCCATATCTGAAAAACTATACTTTTCATATGGTTCTTCGTCAGTACCGTATGCAGCACCTAAATAGTTTTGATCAACCATGCTACCTTTTTCTTGTACGGTACGCTTAATTTGCGTGTATAGCTGTACTTGAAGAGGTGCGCTGGTAGTGTTGTTGATCTTGTATTCTAAGCCTACGTCATACTGACCTTTTTTGAATACGTATGTTTTAGTAAAACTAACACCATTACTATCAGTAAACTGAAGTGGAACGCGAAGCTCATCACCCGTTAAGGTATATGATTTTTGTTCGGTACTATAAGTAGGGCGACCGTTAGCTGATGCGTCAGGGCCATTTAAGCCAATTAAGCCACTTTGTGAAAAGTATTGTTTGCCACTATCAAGCTGACCAAGAAGCATATAAGGTGTTTCACTTCCTTTAGTTTCTTCGTATTGAAGAAGGTCTGTTTCAACAATGTCACCGCCTTTGGTGTCAATTTTAACTTTAAAAACGTCAGTTGTGATTTCAATAACTGAACGTTTAGCTAAAGTTGCTGAAGCGGGTAAACCTGAATCTGACGATGAAGGAATATAATCATCCGACTCTGGTGAATTTGCTTGTAGTGTTTGTGTTGTGGCACTTGGATCGGCTTTAGGCTTGTTGTAATCATTATCCCATTCTTGGAACAATAAAAACGACACTAGCATTAGGCCAATTAATAAAAACGTGCGTTGCGATTCCATAACAGCTCTTATTTCTCGTGTTGGTGGTTAATATGGGTTAATTTTTCAGGTACGGGATCGTCTCCACCTGAATGTAAAGGATGGCATTTTAATATGCGTTTTAAAGCTAACCAACTACCTTTTATAAATCCATGCAAATTAATTGCTTGAATTGCATAATGTGAGCAGCTTGGATTAAAACGACAATGCGGACCTAACAGCGGGCTAATCCACTTTTGATAACCGCGGATAAATAACACTAAACAAATCTTAGGAAAAGCAACAAGTGGTTTAATTAACCTCATGATGTTTATGCCCCTACTTAAGTTTAGTGAGATAGATATCATGTATTTAAAGACTCAATTAGAAATTTTAAATGCATGATTAAAAGGTGAGCTAAAGATACATTAATTAACCCTGCAATTCTATTGCAATTAGGTTTGTTTATTAGATTTAGCTGATTTGTTTGGGCGTTTCTTAAAAGGTGGCGGTTTAGGTGCACCTGGTTTACAGCGTTCGTTAATTTTTCGCCATAATTTAGTAAGTTGTTTGGTTAATTCTTCATTAGACTGTTCATCAATACCACTTTTCACCATAAGCACAATATCAATATTATCGATGCTGTGTTGATTTAAACGAAAACTTTCGCGAGCGAGACGTTTAATACGGTTTCGTTGGCATGCCTTTTTTACGCGTTTTTTAGCAACAGTAAGACCTAACCGAGGTTTTTCTTGGTCATTTGGTTTAGCTAATAGAGTAAAGAAAGGAGTTGCAGCCCGAGCGGGTTCATTAAATATACGAGAGTAATGCGAGGGAGTTAACAGACGTAACTCCCTGCCAAAGCTAAAGTCTTCCACTTATAAATTAAGCAGAAAGAACTTTGCGGCCTTTAGCGCGGCGACGTGCTAATACTTTACGGCCATTTACAGTTGCCATGCGAGCACGGAAGCCGTGTGCACGTTTGCGTTTTAAAACGCTAGGTTGAAAAGTTCTTTTCATAACAATCTCATCCGATCGGTTAAAGTTAAAACATCCTATACAGGTCGCGATCCTGGCATAGGTGCCATTGCGAGCGCGAGATATTATAGAGTAAGTAACGTAAAGTCAATCATAATTACGTTCGCAGTATAGAGCCTACTTATGGTTCATAAAGAGATCATGTAGAGCGATCTGATAGGATCATCAAAAATAAGAAGTTTTCCACAGCCCCTGTATAAAAAGTGAATAAAAGCGGGGGAAAAGAAAATTGGATCGTAAATTTGGTTCGCGATCTTGGTGTTATTTTGTTATGATCTCCTCTTCGGATCTAAAATAAAAACTGTTTTAAATCAGGTTGTTAATGATTTTATACATCGATATCAACAATTTTATAAAAATCAATCTTTTACTTGTGGATAAAGTGCCTTCATAATACGCGGTCTTGGGTCGCTTATTGGACCATTTGAACGCAATAAATGTATGATTTATAATCATTAATGATGTGCGGGAATAAAAATTATATCTCTGGGAGTTTAACTGTGTATCTGTCGGTTTGGCAAAGTTGTTTATATGTATTGCAAGATGAGCTGCCTTCGCAGCAATTCAGTATGTGGGTAAGACCACTACAAGCAGAAAGTACCGAAGATACCTTGACGATTTATGCACCTAATCGCTTTGTGCTTGATTGGGTAAGAGAAAAGTACCTAAATAGAATTAACGAATTATTAGTAGAAATTTGTGGTGTTGAAGCACCAAAGCTACGTTTTGATGTAGGTAGTAAGCCTTTATTAAATGCACAAGCTGCACCGGTTATAGAAACGCAATCAGCACCACAAGCTTCTACAAAACAACAGCCTCGTGAGCAAAAGCCTGTTGTTGAACCTGCACCTAAGTCAGGTTACAAATCTAACATTAAAGAAAACTATACCTTTGACAGTTTTGTTGAGGGTAAGTCAAACCAATTAGCAAAAGCAGCGGCCACTCAAGTTGCCGATAATCCTGGCTCTGCTTTTAACCCTGTATTTATTTATGGTGGTACTGGTTTAGGTAAAACTCACTTATTACATGCTGTAGGTAACGGCATTATGGCAAACAAGCCAGATGCTAAAATTGTTTACATGCATTCAGAACGCTTTGTTCAAGACATGGTAAAGGCACTACAAAATAATGCGATAGAAGAATTTAAGCGTTATTACCGCAGTGTTGACGCATTAATGATTGATGATATTCAATTTTTTGCTAATAAAGAGCGTTCACAAGAAGAGTTTTTTCATACCTTTAATGCATTGCTTGAAGGCAACCAACAAATTATTTTAACCTCTGACCGTTATCCAAAAGAGATTGAAGGGGTCGAAGACCGTCTTAAATCACGTTTTGGTTGGGGATTAACAATCGCGATTGAGCCACCAGAGCTTGAAACTCGCGTTGCTATTTTGATGAAGAAAGCACAGCAAAGTAAGATTAACTTACCACATGAAGTTGCCTTTTTTATCGCCAAAAAATTACGTTCAAATGTACGTGAACTAGAAGGCGCACTTAACCGTGTAATTGCTAATGCTAATTTTACAGGTCGTCCAATTTCGATTGATTTTGTAAAAGAAGCACTACGCGATTTACTTGCCTTGCAAGATAAGCTGGTTACGATAGATAATATTCAGCGCACCGTTGCTGAGTACTACCGAATTCGAGTGTCAGATCTATTGTCTAAGCGCCGCAGCCGCTCTATAGCAAGGCCACGCCAAGTTGCCATGGCATTATCTAAAGAATTAACTAATCACAGCTTACCTGAGATTGGTGACGCATTTGGTGGACGCGATCATACGACCGTATTACACGCATGTCGTAAGATAAAATCACTACGTGACGAAAGCCACGAAATTAAAGAAGATTACCAAAACTTAATAAGAACATTGTCATCTTAGGGCTGACTTTATTATGCAAATAACAATATCAAGACAACAATTTTTAAAGCCATTGGTGCAAGTGTCGGGTGCAATAGAGCGCAAACACACGCTACCAATCTTATCTAACGTTTTGTTAGTGGTAGAAAACGGACAACTTTCAATGACGGGTACTGACCTTGAAATTGAATTAGTTTCTGGTGTATTTGTAGGTGATGATATTGCCGATACAAAACTAACGTTACCCGCTAAAAAGTTACTCGATATTTGTAAAAGTCTACCTGATGGTTCAGACATTACTTTAAGCTTGCAAGAGCACCAATTACTTTTAACCAGTGGTAAAAGCCGTTTTTCATTAACGACTTTATCTGCTGATGATTTTCCTAATTTAGAGCAGTGGGATGGTGAGGTTGAATTTCAACTAACTCGTTTAGAGCTTCGTAAATTACTCGAAAGCACACATTTTTCGATGGCAAATCAAGACGTACGTTATTACTTAAACGGTATGTCGTTTGAAGTAGATAATACAGATATAAAAACAGTAGCAACAGATGGTCACCGTTTAGCTATTGCACAAAAGCAATTAACGCAATCGCTTAATACTCAACGTCAATTAATTATACCTCGCAAAGGTGTGCAAGAAATTATGCGCCTTATGGTAGCTGACGACGAATTGGTTACAATTCAGTTTGGTGCTAACCATATACGTATTATTGATATTGAGTTTACATTTACAAGTAAGCTAGTTGATGGACGCTTTCCTGATTACCGTCGTGTATTACCACGTGGTGGTGACAAAGTAATTACAGCTAACCGAGAATGGTTACGAAATGCGTTTCAACGAGTGTCTATTTTATCGAATGAAAAATTTCGTGGTGTACGCTTGAACCTATCAAACGGTTTATTAAAAATTACTGCCAATAACCCAGAGCAAGAACAAGCTGAAGAAGTTGTTGAAGTAAGTTACGAAGGCGCGGACCTAGAAATAGGATTCAACGTGTCTTACGTATTAGATGTACTAAACACATTAAAAACAGAAGACGTACTATTTACATTAGCCGACTCAAACAGCAGTGCATTAATTGAAGGTGCAGGCGATGAAGAAGCAATGTACGTTGTTATGCCTATGCGTTTATAAGACTATAAATACATAATGAGCTTAAGTCATTTGAGCCTCAAATATTTTCGTAATATTGAGGCGCTGACGCTAGAACCAGTCAACGGCGTTAATATAATTTATGGTGAAAATGGCAGCGGAAAAACCAGCCTTTTAGAGGCTATATATTACCTTTCTCATGGCAAATCTTTTCGTACTCCAAAACACAAAAGTATTATTGCGCACCAGCAAGAGCAATTTGTAATTCACGGGCGTAAAACAATACACGATTTATCAATTCCAATTGGTATTAGTAAAACGCAAACGGGTGAGACCAATTTAAAAATTCAAGGTAAGGCTAGCCGTAAGATATCAGAACTCGCTCAACTTATGCCTGTACAAATTATTACACCAGAGAGTTATTCTTTGTTTTTTGGTGGACCTAAAGAGCGCAGAAAGTTTTTAGATTTAGGTTTGTTCCACGTGGAACATGAGTTCTTTTTTTTGTGGCAATCATTTAATAAAGTACTTAAGCAACGTAATGCATTGTTAAAAACTAAGCCCAAGAATTATTTTGACCAAATTAAGTTTTGGGACAAAGAATTTGTTAGACTGGCTGAAGAAATAAATAAATTAAGATTGGCGTATATAAGTAGGTTTAAGCAGCAATTTTTTGATAAAATGTGTGCAGAATTGACGCTTGTACGTGATTTAGAAATGACCTTTAGCGCAGGCTGGAAAGAGACTGAATCTCTTGCAGATGCGTTAGAGCAAAACTTTGAGCGAGATGCTCGCCAAGGGTTTACAAGTAAAGGCCCTCATAAGGCCGATTTTAGTTTTAGTGTCGCTGGCAACAGTGTGGAGAATACATTCTCACGCGGTCAATTGAAGCTATTATTGTATGCGTTGAAAGTTACGCAAAATAGCTTAATTGAGTCAGAGACAGATAAGCAATCTATATTGCTAATAGATGATCTACCTTCAGAATTAGGCGAAGATACAAAAGAGAAAGTGGGACAATTACTTGCTCACTGCAGTTCTCAAATTTTTATCTCTTCAATTTTATCTGAAAGTATTTCTGCTGTGGTGGAACCCATGCAACGAGAACTACAAATGTTCCACGTGAAACATGGCAACCTAATAACAAGATAAGTGGGATTAACCATGTCTGAGAATTATGACTCGTCGAGTATTAAAGTACTTAAAGGATTAGACGCAGTAAGAAAGCGTCCTGGAATGTATATTGGGGACACCGATGATGGCACAGGCTTACACCACATGGTGTTTGAGGTCGTTGATAACTCGATCGATGAAGCCTTAGCAGGTCATTGTGATGATATTTATGTAACGATTCACTTAGACGGTTCTGTCTCAGTTCGAGATAACGGTCGTGGTATCCCAACTTCTATCCATGAAGAAGAAGGCGTATCTGCAGCCGAAGTTATTATGACGGTACTTCATGCCGGTGGTAAGTTTGATGATAACTCTTATAAAGTATCAGGTGGCTTACACGGTGTTGGTGTTTCTGTTGTAAATGCACTTTCAGAAAAACTAAAACTGACTGTTCGTCGTGAAGGTAAGCTTCATGAGCAGTTTTATACTATGGGTGTTCCAGATGCACCTTTAGCTGTAATTGGTGACTCAGAAACAACTGGTACAGAATTACGTTTTTGGCCAAGCGCTGAAACATTCACAAATTTAGATTTTCATTACGACATTTTAGCTAAGCGTTTACGCGAGCTTTCATTCCTAAACTCAGGTGTGAGCATCATCTTAAATGATGAGCGTGAAGAAAATAAATCTGACCACTTTAAATATGAAGGCGGTATTCAAGCTTTCGTAGAGTACTTAAACCGTAATAAAACACCTATACATAAAGGTGTGTTCCACTTTACTCACGAACGTGAAGAAGATGGTATTAGTGTTGAAGTATCAATGCAGTGGAATGATGCATACCAAGAAAACATTTACTGTTTCACAAATAATATTCCACAACGTGATGGTGGTACTCACTTAGCCGGTTTTAGATCAGCGCTAACACGTACACTTAATAACTACATGGAAAAAGAAGGCTTTAACAAAAAAGCTAAAACAACCAGCAATGCTACCGGTGATGATGCCCGTGAAGGCTTAACGGCTGTTGTTAGTGTTAAAGTTCCTGATCCTAAGTTCTCATCACAAACTAAAGACAAGCTAGTATCAAGTGAAGTTAAATCTGCGGTTGAACAAGCAATGGCTGAAAAATTCACTGAGTTTTTACTAGAAAACCCAACTGATGCCAAAATTGTTGTAGGTAAGATTATTGATGCCTCACGTGCACGTGAAGCGGCGCGTAAAGCCCGTGAAATGACACGACGTAAAGGTGCAATGGACTTAGCAGGCTTACCAGGTAAGCTAGCTGATTGCCAAGAAAAAGACCCAGCACAATCTGAACTATATATAGTGGAAGGGGACTCTGCTGGCGGATCAGCCAAGCAGGGACGTAACCGTAAAAACCAAGCTATTCTTCCGCTTAAAGGTAAAATATTAAACGTAGAAAAAGCACGTTTTGATAAAATGCTATCTTCGCAAGAAGTAGCAACACTAATTACTGCATTAGGGTGTGGTATTGGTCGTGACGAATATAACCCTGAGAAATTACGTTATCACCGTATCATCATCATGACCGATGCGGACGTGGATGGTTCTCACATTCGTACGTTACTACTAACATTCTTCTATCGTCAAATGCCTGAAATTGTAGAACGCGGTTATATTTATATTGCTCAACCACCACTTTATAAAGTGAAAAAAGGTAAGCAAGAGCGTTATATTAAAGATGATCCAGCATTAGTAGAGTACTTAACGTCGCTTGCACTTAATAATGCTGCTTTATATCCAAGTGCAGATGCTTCTGCGCTAGAAGGTGAAGCGCTAGAGAAAGTCGTTCACGATTACCAAAATACAGTTAAAGTTATTGAGCGTTTAAAGCGTAAATATCCTAACACGGTAATGGAACGCTTAATCTACCAAACAGAGTTGAAAACTGATGACCTTTCTGACGAAGCTAAAGTAATTGCTTGGACAAAAGAGTTAGTTGATGACCTGATTGCACGTGATGAAGATGCAACTATTTTCCATGCAGGCACAGAGTTTGACGCTGAGCGTAATATGTATTACCCGGTTGTGAATATTCGTCAGCACGGTGTTGATAAAGCACATGTACTTCATTATGACTTTATTGCATCACGTGACTACCAACGCATTGCTGTGACTGGTACTAACATTGCAAACATCCTAAAAGAAGGTGCTTATATTCAACGTGGTGAGAAAACAAAACCTGTTGATAACTTTGTGGATGCTTTGGAATGGTTGATCACAGAATCTAAGCGCGGGATCTACATTCAACGCTATAAAGGACTGGGTGAAATGAACCCAAGCCAGCTTTGGGAAACAACAATGGATCCTAGTGCTCGTCGTATGTTACAAGTAACGATTGAAGATGCTGTTGGCGCGGATCAATTATTTGCCACCTTAATGGGTGATCAAGTAGAGCCTCGTAGAGAGTTTATCGAAACTAACGCTCTACGCGTAGTTAATCTAGACGTGTAAAAATATTACTTACACCGAAAAAGGAGCCTAATGGCTCCTTTTTTATTTTTTCAATTACACAAACTGCTTAAAACCTGAGTGTACACACGGTATACTAAGGGTAATTTTCACGCTACTTCTTAGATAGTAAAAAGCCAAATATGCAAAAATATGACGTAAAAACCTTTCAAGGTTTGATCCTGGCTTTACAGGATTATTGGGCGCAGCAAGGCTGTGTCATTATTCAACCACTTGATATGGAAGTGGGCGCCGGGACATTTCACCCGCAAACATTTTTAAAGTCTATTGGTCCAGAGCCAATGTCGAGCGCGTACGTTCAGCCGTGTCGTCGTCCTACGGATGGCCGCTATGGTGAAAACCCAAATCGCCTACAACATTACTACCAATTCCAAGTAGTTTTAAAGCCATCGCCAGATAACATCCAAGAGCTTTACTTAGGCTCATTAGCGGCAATGGGTATTGATACCCTTACTCACGAAGTTCGCTTTGTAGAAGATAACTGGGAATCACCTACGCTAGGCGCATGGGGCTTGGGATGGGAAATTTGGTTAAACGGCATGGAAGTAACGCAGTTTACCTACTTTCAACAAGTGGGTGGCTTAGAGTGCTCACCAGTAACAGGCGAAATTACTTACGGCCTAGAGCGTTTAGCAATGTACATTCAAGGCGTAGATAGCATTTACGACCTAGTATGGGCAGACGGTCCACTAGGGCGCGTAACATACGGCGACGTGTTCCATCAAAATGAAGTAGAGCAATCTACTTATAATTTTGAACATGCAAACGTAGAAGACTTATTTGCACAGTTTGATAAGTGTGAAGCAGAAAGCCAAAAGTTAATTGAAGCTAACTTACCACTACCTGCATACGAGCAAGTAATGAAAGCATCGCACGCATTTAACTTACTAGACGCACGCCACGCAATTTCGGTAACCGAACGTCAGCGTTATATTTTACGCGTTCGTGCGTTATCAAAAGCGTGTGCACAAAGTTACTATGACAAACGTGAAGCGCTTGGTTTCCCGCTGTGTAAGGATAAGTAAAATGTCAGCACAAAATTTATTAGTAGAAATTGGCACAGAAGAGTTACCACCAAAAGCATTGCGTAAATTAGCAGAAGCCTTTGCTGCAAACTTAACTCAAGAGCTAGAAACATTAGAATTAGCACACCAAGGCGTAAGCTGGTATGCATCGCCTCGTCGTTTGGGTTTACAAGTAAAAGCGCTTGAAGCTAAGCAACAAGACAAAGAAGTTGAAAAGCGTGGCCCAGCAACAAAGGCAGCGTTTGACAGCGAAGGTAACCCAACAAAAGCAGCAATGGGTTGGGCACGTGGTTGTGGTATTGAAGTAAAAGACGCACAAACACTTGAAACCGATAAAGGCGCTTGGTTATTGCACATTGCTAAAGTAGCAGGGCAAGAAACTAAAACCCTAATGACAGATGCAATCACAAAAGCATTAAGTAAATTACCAATCCCTAAACCAATGCGTTGGGGCGCGAATAAAACACAATTTATTCGCCCTGTGCATACAGTAACTATTTTATTTGGTGATGAGCTACTTGAAGGCGAAATTCTTGGTAAGCAAATAACTAACCAGCTTCAGGGTCATCGTTTTCATCACCCAGAAAAAATTAGCATTAACCATGCAGATGACGTTTTTGACGTACTTAAATCTGCTTACGTTATTGCTGATTACGAGCAACGTAAGGCGCAAATTCGAGCACAAATAGAAGAGGCTGCAAGCGCAGTTAACGCTGTTGTTGCAATGGATGAAGATTTACTAGAAGAAGTAACATCACTTGTAGAGTGGCCAGTTACTTTAACGGCAACATTTGAAGAAGCATTTTTAGATGTACCAGCCGAAGCGTTAATTTACACCATGAAAGACGATCAAAAATATTTCCCGTTATTAGATCAAAACGGCAAACTTTTAAATAAGTTTTTGTTTGTATCTAACATCGAAAGTAAAGATCCAAGTGTGGTTATTTCTGGTAACGAAAAAGTAGTGCGCCCGCGTTTAGCCGATGCACAGTTCTTCTTTGAAACAGATAAAAAGAAAACCCTAGAAAGCCGATTAGAGTCGCTTGATAGCGTATTGTTCCAAAAGCAACTTGGTACGCTTAAAGATAAGTCTGAGCGCATTAGTGAACTTGCAGGTTATATTGCTGAGCAATTAGGTGCTGATAAAGACCTAGCACAGCGTGCAGGCTTATTAAGTAAAACTGACCTAATGACTGAAATGGTTATGGAATTTACCGACGTGCAAGGTGTAATGGGAATGCATTACGCTCGCCACGATGGTGAAGCCGAAGATGTAGCCGTAGCGCAAAACGAGCAGTACATGCCACGCTTTGCAGGGGATAACTTACCAACAAACTTAATTAGCTGCGCAGTAGCGATTGCTGATAAGTTTGACACGCTGGTGGGTATTTTTGGTATAGGCCAAGCACCTAAAGGTGACAAAGACCCATTTGCTCTTCGTCGTGCTGCTATTGGTGCACTGCGCATCATGGTAGAAAAAGAACTACCACTTGATATTTTAGACCTAGTAGCTAAATCGCAAACATTGTTTGGCGACAAGTTAACTAACTTAAATGTATCAACTGACGTATTTGAGTTTATGCTAGGGCGCTTCCGTGCTTGGTATCAAGACGAAGGTATTGAAGTAGACGTAATTCAAGCAGTGCTTGCACGTCGTCCGACTAAACCTGTTGATTTTGACCGCCGTGTTAAAGCCGTAAGCCACTTCCGTACATTAGACGCAGCAGAAGCGCTTGCAGCAGCTAATAAGCGTGTAGGTAATATTCTGGCTAAAAACGATATTACCAGCCAAGGTAGTGTTGATGAGAGCTTATTAAGCGACGACGCCGAAAAAGTATTGGCATCACAAGTAGCAAAATTTGCCACTGACCTTGCACCACTTTACGCAGATGGAAACTACCAAGAAGCATTAAGCCAATTGGCGGGTATTCGTGAAAGTGTTGATAACTTTTTTGACAACGTAATGGTTATGGCCGACGATGAAGCTGTTAAGCAAAATCGTCTTGCGCTATTAAGCCAGTTAAGCGGATTGTTTTTAGGTATTGCAGATATTTCTGTTCTACAAAAATAACACCGATTAGCAATTTTAAAAGCCAGCGTTTTGCTGGCTTTTTAGTTTTCACTGTATGCAAAGGATACCCATTGATGATTTCTATGAAACGAATTTTAACCTTAGCAATTGCTGGTTTACTTACTGCCTGTACAAGCCAAATTTCGATTAACGATGTATTGCCACAGCAAGAACTTGACCGCACAATTTACTTACGTGGCGACTTTACACTGTGGGATGCAGAACCCCAGTATCAGTTTGCGCCAGTTGGCCCTGCGCTTTATCAAGCGCAAGTTAAATTTTCGACCCCAGGTAAAGTGTACGAATTTAAAATAGCCGATGCCGATTTTAGTGAAGGTTACAACTGTGGTTACAGCGACGCACAACCAGCAGGACAAAAGCTAACACTGGGCCAGCCAGCTATCGCAGACTGTAATACTATTTATAACTACTTTAGTTTCACACCAGCAATAAAAGGCACGTACATAGTAAGTATTGATTACAGTGACTACGATAAGCCACAAGTGACGATAACGAAGAAGTGATTTTTAGCTATTTAATAGCCCTAGTGGGTTGATGGATTTGTGACAAGGACGTTGTAGGATTTATTCAGCATTAACACCAAGGGGGTTTCGTAGTTTGGGTAGAGTGAAGCGAAACCCAACATGTGTGGCGAACAAAACTATTTTGGTGGTTATTAAATACGTTGGGTTTCGTAAAACTCAACCCGACCTACGTGAGTTTAAAGCCCTTTCTTCACCACATATCTATACGGTGCTTCTTCTGCATCTTTAGCTACCAGCGTGTGATCCATAAACGTACAAAAGCTCGGAATATCGCGAGTGGTTGACGGGTCATCAGCAGTTATTAATAACGTTTCACCGTCATTCATTTTACGAATAGCAGCACGTACCATCATTACTGGCTCTGGGCAGCGAAGGCCTATGGCATCTAATTGGTGATCGGGATTATCAAAGCTCATAATAAATTGGCCTGTTTAATTAAAGTGTTTGCTGTGTACGCGAGTGCTTAGGTATAGCAATTAATAAGTTTGGCAGTTTAACGCAATTTTATGTGTAATTTAACTATTTTACTTAATGCTTTTAGCAGTTTCAAAATGCTTTATTTAATAATACGCCCGATCACATAATTACGCTGTTACATACTTGTTTGATAAAGGGACGTTTTTATAAATGAAGCTAATAAAAAAGGCGAACTGAATAAAATCAGTTCGCCTTTTTAATCACCAAGATGGTTTTACATGTTTAAGCTAATTAGTCTTGAACACGTTCAAATACAGTTGCAATGCCTTGGCCTAAACCAATACACATAGTTGCTAAACCGTATCGTACATTTTTGTCTTCCATTAAGTGAATAAGCGATGTGCTAATACGCGAACCCGAACAGCCCAGAGGGTGACCAAGTGCGATTGCGCCGCCATTTAAATTCACTTTTTCGTCAACAACATCCATTAACCCTAAATCTTTCATTACAGGTAATGATTGTGCTGCAAAGGCTTCGTTAAGTTCTACTACGCCTAGGTCATCAATTGTAATACCTGCTTGTGCAAGTGCTTTTTTACTTGCTGGTACTGGGCCGTAACCCATAATTGATGGATCGCAACCAGCGACTGCCATTGCTTTAATGCGCGCACGAATTGGTAAACCAAGTTCTTTTGCTTTTTCTTCGCTCATTACTAACATTGCAGATGCGCCGTCAGAAAGTGCAGAAGACGTACCGGCTGTTACCGTACCCGATGCAGGATTAAATACAGGGCGAAGCTTTGATAGACCTTCTACTGTTGTTTCTGGGCGAATTACTTCGTCGTCTTCAACTAAGATAAGCGAACCATCTGCATCGTGACCTTCCATTGCTAAAATTTCGCGACGGAAACGGCCCTCAACAGTTGCAGCTTGTGCACGTTGATGTGAGCGATAAGCAAATTCATCTTGTTGCTCACGGCTAATGCCATGAAGCGTTGCAAGGTATTCTGCTGTTAAGCCCATAGAGCCAGACGCTTGTGCAATTGATGTTGCTAAGCCTGGGTGAAAGTCGTTGCCGTGAGTCATAGGTACGTGACCCATGTGCTCAACACCACCAATTAGGTAAGTGTCGCCAGCGCCTGTCATTATTGCGCGTGCTGCGTCATGCAATGCTTGCATAGAAGAGCCACATAAACGGTTAACCGTAACAGCAGGAACGCTGTGAGGAATACCGGCAAGCAATGATGCGTTACGTGCTACGTTAAAGCCTTGCTCTAATGTTTGCTGTACACAACCCCAATAAATATCGTCAATTGATGCTGGATCAACTGCAGGGTTGCGATCTAGTAAGCCTTTCATTAAATGTGCGCTTAAGTCTTCTGCACGTTTATGTTTGAATACACCACTTTTAGAGCGACCCATTGGTGTGCGGATACAATCTACAATTACTGGATTATTCATGATATTAACCTTCCACCTTATAGAAAACACGACCTTCTTCGGCCCACTTGCGAGTTTGTTCAGATACTTGGTAAATCGCACCTAGGTGAGCGTATTTGTCTGCTGCTGCAACAAAGTTAGCTAAACCAGTTTGATCTAAGTAACGGAACGCGCCGCCTCTAAATGGAGGGAAACCAACACCGTAAACTAATGCCATATCTGCTTCTTGCGGCGAGGCAACAATGCCTTCTTGCAAACACAGTAGCACTTCGTTAATCATTGGAATCATACAACGGTCGATGATTTCTTGTTTATCAAATTCTTTTGGTGCGTCTGTGATTGGGCTTAGTAGCTCAATTGCTGTCTCGTCATGAGACTTTTTAAGACGACCGCGACGATCTGTTTCGTATTTGTAAAAACCGGCTTTGTTCTTTTGTCCAAAACGTTTTTCGTTGGCAAAAATAGTCACAGGGTCTTTATCAGCACGAGCCATACGCTCAGGGAAACCGTCAGCCATTACGCCAGTACAATGGAACGCTGTATCAATACCTACAACATCAAGTAGGTAAGCCGGACCCATAGGCCAGCCAAATACGTTTTCCATTACTTTATCTACTTTTGCAAAGTTAGCGCCTTCAACCACTAATTTGCTAAAACCTGCAAAGTAAGGGAATAAAACACGGTTTACAAAAAAGCCTGGGCAATCGTTAACAACAATTGGCGATTTACCTAATTTAAGCGCGTAATCAACTACTGCATTAATTGTTTTATCTGAGGTTTTTGCACCACGGATAATTTCTACTAATGGCATTTTTGGCACAGGGTTGAAAAAGTGCATACCACAGAAGTTTTCTGGCTTATCTAGCGCTTGTGCTAGTAAATCAATACAAATAGTCGATGTATTTGAAGTAAGTACAGTGCCTTCTGGCATGTTCTTTTCAAGATCAGCGAGTACTGCTTGCTTAACTTTAGGGTTTTCTACAACGGCTTCAACAATGATGTCGGCACTTTGTAGGTCTGACTCGTTAAGTGTTGGCTTAATTTTGCTAAGTGTTGCCAACATTTTTTCCATTGGCATGTGACCACGCTTAACTTTTGCACCTAATAACTTAGATGCTTCACCCATACCTAAATCAAGCGCATCTTGTTGGATGTCTTTCATTATAATAGGTGTGCCTTTATAAGCAGACTGGTATGCAATACCGCCACCCATAATACCAGCACCTAATACAGCGGCTTGTTTAATTTCTACATCGCTGTGCTTAGCAAATTTACGTGCTTTACCTTTAATGTATTGATCAGCTAGGAATATACCAGTTTGTGCTGCTGCTTCTGGTGTACGTGCTAATTTAGCAAAGTTAGCGTTTTCGATTGCCATTGCTTCATCGCGAGTACAGTTTGCCGCTGCTTTAATAGTACGTACAGCCATAACCGGCGCAGGATAGTGGCCTTTGGTTTTACCCATTACCATACCTTCTGCCATAGCAAAGCTCATGCCTTGCTCAACACGGTTTAATTTAAGTGGCTGTAGTTTTACGTTGCGTTTTGCTTGCCAATCTAGCTTGCCAGCAATCGCCAGTTCAAGTGTTGATACACTTGACTCTAAAAGTTTGTCAGCACTAACTACCGCGTCAAGCGCACCTACTTTAAGGGCATCTGCTGCGCGGTTTTCTGCGCCTGAGGTAATCCACATCATCGCGTTATCGGCGCCAATGATACGTGGTAAGCGCACTGTGCCACCAAACCCTGGCATTATGCCAAGTTTAACTTCTGGTAGGCCCATTTTAGCTGTTTCGCTTGCCACACGATAATCGGTAGCAAGTGCCCACTCACAACCACCGCCAAGTGCCATACCGTTTATAGCGCTTAGAGTTGGGAATGGTAAATCTTCAATTGCATCAAAAACGTCGGTTGCATTTTTGATCCACACTACTAATTCTTCTTCAGGTTTAGTAAATGTAGGTAAAAATTCGAAGATATCGGCACCAATAATAAAGTGGTCTTTATCACTGGTAAAAATCATGCCTTTGATATCAGTATTGGCGGCTAATTCTTTTAATGCTGCTGCGCAATCTGAAAGAGTTTTTTGAGATAGTGTGTTTACAGAACCTGCAACACAAAACTTAAACTCGGCGATGTTTTCCTTCAGGAAGCTAACTTCAAAGGAATCGCTTTTATATAACATTATTATTCTCCCTAGTTGACGAACTAAGACTGGTACGATGAGTTTGCATTTCAATCAGTGTGCTTGCTTTAAATTAAAAATGCAACGAAAAATTTAACTCGGTTACAATCGACTGGTTAAAATATAGCTGGTTTGGTGCTAAGGTGGTTGAAAAGTTTTTATTCACAACTTTAATTTTTATTAAAGGACATTATGAAAAAATATTTACTAAGTGTTGCGGCAGCTGCATTCATTTTTCCTCTTCATTCTGCCGAGGCAAGTAACGATAACGATGCATTTTTAGATGCCGAAAAAAAAGTAAGGTACGGCAGTTACCAAGACTTTAAACAAGCGGTTAGTAACCTAAATCATCCGTTAAAACCTTATGTTGAAAAAACGTATTGGCAACGCCATCCGAGCATTAAACATCAGGCAGAAATAGAAAAATATTTAAATATATACCAGCATACGCCGCTTGAGTGGCCGGTCCGTAAAGCGTGGTTAGAGTATTTAAAAGATAACAACGAAAAGGCGGCGTATATCCGCAACTATCGTGAAACGTCTAATACGGAGCTTACTTGTACTTATTTAGATTTTCAGCTTGATTTAGGTGCGCCCGAAAAGGCAATTCTAAATCAGGTGACCGACTTATGGGCTGTAGGTAAATCGCAACCTAATGGTTGTGATAGTTTATTTTCTACGTGGCGTAAAAAAGGCTACATGAAAGAAGAAACGGTTTGGAAGCGTGTAACACTTGCTGCACAAGGCGGAACGCAAAGCTTATTACCTTACTTAAAAACTTTATTACCAAGTAAGGAGCGTTACTTAGCTGACTTATATTTAAAAGTGCGAAAAGATCCAAGCGCAGCCGCTGGATTATATAGATATAAAAACAAGTCGGCTAAAGAAGGGCAAATAGCTATTTATGGTGTTAAGCGTTTGGTTTGGCGCGATAAAGAGCTAGCTTTAAAAGCATGGGAAAAGCTAGAAAAAATATTTAAGTACAGCGATGAAGAAAAAGCGGATGTGTATTACACTTTTGCATTGTCACTTGCCTCTAGCGGGCATAAACAAGCGAGCTTTTGGCTAAATAAAGTGCCAAAAGAGCGACTAGACAGCAAGCTTATTCAGTGGCAACTGGGCAATATGCTCAAAACCCAAGATTGGGAAGGGATTGCTGCATTTTTTACAGGTAAAGAAAATTTAAGTCTTGGTCAGCAATATTGGTTAGCTTATAGCTATGCACAACGTGGCGAGCAACAAAAAGCAGACGACATTTGGAAAAAAGTAGCGGCTAATCGTGATTATTACGGCTTTTTAGCCGCAGCACGTTTGGGGTTGCCCGTTGATTTAAATAATCAGCCTTTAGCAGTCGATAAGGTACTTGTAGATAAAGTGAGTAATGCACCAGGCTTTAAGCGTGCAAAAGCACTTTATGATATTGAGCGCTTTACGTCGGCGCGCCGTGAATGGAATTACTTAACGGATACCTCTAGCGATGAAGAAAAGCTGGCAGCATCACAGTTATCTACCGATTTAGGTTGGCACGACAGTACTATTTTTACTTTAGCAAAAATTAAAGCATGGGATAATGTAGAGCAACGTTTTCCGTTTGCGTTTCAAGATGTTTTTGAGCGCTACAGTAAACGTAGCAAGATAGATGTTGCTTGGAGTATTGCTATTGCAAGGCGCGAAAGCTCTTTTGCGCCAGATGCACGCTCGCATGCTAATGCGCGTGGTTTAATGCAGTTATTACCTAGTACTGCTGAGTATGTAAATAAAGGCAGTGTGACAAGTAGTCGTTTATATCAACCTAAAACAAATATTAGGTTGGGTACGAGTTACTTACAATACTTAAAAAAGAAAAACCATGGCAATGAAGTACTGGCTACGGCTTCTTATAATGCGGGTTATCACCGTATAAAGCGTTGGTTACCTGATGACGCTATTCCGGCTGAGTTATGGGTAGAGCTTATTCCGTATCGCGAAACCCGCGATTACGTAAAAAATGTATTTGCGTACAGGCAGGTTTATCATACAAGAATGGGTCGAGAAGGTAATGTATTAGCGCCGCTACTCGAAATGAAAATGGGCGGTTGAATATATGATACCAATCGACCAATAACTTAACACGATAGGTATAGGTATTAATAAGGGGGATGTTTACATGTTAAATATCCCCCTTTTTTGAGCGCTGAGGGTAATACCAATTTTATTAAAAACATGATCATTCTAGCGTATTAAATAACTCAATAACTGCGTTAAAAATTATTTATATAGAACAACTATGTATCATAATTTTAGCCTTGTTATTAAGCTATTTTCTTATCGCTATAATAGATCATTAATTTAATGCAATTGGTATAAGTGATAGACTCATAGCAAGTTAAATTTAACAGATGGATTAACAATGGATAAATTAGCCGTTTTATACGCCGAACATATTGCAACACTGCAACAGCGTACTCGTACAATTTGTAATAGCGAAGGGTTAGAAGGATTAGTAATTCATTCAGGCCAAGCTAAGCGCCAGTTTTTAGATGATATGTATTATCCATTTAAAGTTAATCCACAGTTTAAAGCATGGTTACCGGTTATTGATAATCCTCATTGCTGGATTGTGGTAAATGGCAGCGACAAGCCAAAACTCATATTTTATCGCCCGGTAGATTTTTGGCATAAAGTACCAGACGAGCCTCGCGACTTTTGGGCTGAGTACTTTGATATAGAGCTACTACTTCAGCCTGATCAAGTAGAAAAGTTATTACCATATGATAAAGCTAAATATGCTTACATGGGTGAATACATTGAAGTAGCGCAAGCACTTGGTTTTAGTATTATGAACCCTGAGCCTGTACTTAACTATTTTCATTACCACCGCGCTTATAAAACCCAGTACGAACTTGAATGTTTACGCAACGCTAACCGCATTGCAGTAGATGGGCATAAAGCTGCACGCGATACATTCTTTAATGGTGGTAGCGAGTTCGACATTCAGCAAGCGTACTTAATGGCGACACGTCAAAGCGAAAATGAAATGCCGTACGGCAACATTGTTGCGCTTAACGAAAACTGCGCTATTTTGCACTACACGCACTTTGATCCAAAAGTGCCACACACCCACAACTCATTTTTAATTGATGCCGGTGCAAACTTTAATGGTTACGCTGCTGATATTACTCGTACGTATGATTTTAAAAAGCAGGGTGAGTTTGCTGAGCTTGTGCAAGCGATGACTGTTCAACAAATCGAGTTAGGTAAAGGTTTAAAGCCGGGTATGCTTTATGGTGATTTACACGTTGAATGTCATAATCGTATCGCACAAATACTTAGTGACTTTAAAATTGTTAACCTACCCGCGGAGGAAATTGTTGAGCGTAAAATTACATCTACTTTCTTCCCGCATGGACTAGGACATCACCTAGGTTTACAAGTGCATGATATGGGCGGTTTTATGAGTGATGAAAAGGGCACACATCAACCATCGCCTGAAGGGCATCCGTTCTTGCGTTGTACTCGCCTGATCGAAAAAAACCAAGTGTTTACTATTGAGCCAGGTTTATACTTTATTGATTCACTGCTTGGTGATTTAGCGCAAACCGATAATAAGCAGTTTATTAACTGGGAAAAGGTAGAGTCATTTAAACCATTTGGCGGCATTCGTATTGAAGATAACATTATTGTTCACGAAGATAGCCTAGAGAATATGACGCGTAATTTAGAACTCGATTAATTTCTATAAAGACGAGTTAGCGAATAAACGTTAAAATATGCATATGAACGGGGCCTTTAGGCCCCATTTTTAATTGAGCTCTTAATATGTCTGAATATAAATATCCTGCTGCTGACGTTTTTCATCAAGAAGAAATAAAAAAAAGTACGTTTATAGTCCACATTGCACACACCCCCGATTTAAATTCAGCAAAAACATTTATTAAAAGCATTGAAGAAAAGTATAGCGATGCACGTCATAACTGCTGGGCACATGTGGCAGGCAACCCCGGTGGCAGCCATGTTTATGGTTTTTCGGATGATGGTGAACCTAATGGCACTGCAGGAAAGCCTATGCTAAATGTGCTGGTGGGTTCGGGCCTTGGCGAAATTACTGCCGTGGTGACACGTTATTTTGGCGGCATAAAATTAGGCACCGGCGGACTAGTACGTGCTTATGGTGGCTCATTAAATAATGCACTAGTAAAATTGCAAACGGTGCTTAAAGTTCCCTGCGTTGAAATTATTGGGAGTAGTGAGTACAGCATGCAAGGCGCGATTGAGCAGTTATTAAAAACAAAGTATCAAGTGCTTAATATTGATAAGCAATTTACTGCTAATATTGAGTGGGTGATTACAATCGATAGCCGCGAAGCTAAGCAAGCAGTCAAAGATATTTTTGATTTAAGTCACGGCGCAGTTGAGTTAACTATTAAAGAGTAATAACCTACACAAATTGCATATAATGCATACTGACCCTATTTAATTTGGTTGATACTACTCAGCCTGAATTTACTAATAATAAAAGCGACAAGCTAAATGCAATTTCGTACCATCATAAAAATTCTTGGCCAACTTGTTGCGCTGTTTAGTATTACCATGGTGCCTCCGGCACTGGTGTCTTTAATATACAAAGACGGTGGTGGTGTTCCTTTTGTTTTAGCATTTATCTTTAGTGTTGTTATTGGCATGATGGCTTATTACCCAAACCGCCATGAAAACGGTGATTTAAAAGCACGTGAAGGCTTTTTAATTGTTGTTTTGTTTTGGCTGGTACTTGGGGCGTTTGCGTCCTTGCCGCTTATCTTTTTACAAGAACCTAATTTATCGCTCGCCGATGCGGTGTTTGAAGCATTCTCTGGCTTAACAACCACCGGCGCTACAGTACTTACCGGTATTGAGTACTTACCTAAGTCGGTGTTGTTTTATCGCCAGCAACTCCAGTGGTTTGGCGGTATGGGTATAATCGTACTCGCTGTCGCTATACTCCCCATGCTAGGTGTTGGTGGTATGCAGTTATATCGCGCTGAAATACCTGGGCCTGTAAAAGATTCTAAAATGACCCCGCGAATTGCCGATACAGCAAAGCACCTTTGGTATATTTATGTGTCGTTGACTATTACTTGTATGCTGGCTTATTGGGCTGCAGGAATGGAGTGGTTTGATGCTATATGTCATGCATTCTCAACGGTGGCGATAGGTGGTTTTTCTACTTACGACGCCTCCATGGGGCACTTCGACAGCCCTGTAATTAACTTTATTTGTGTGTTCTTTTTAATTATTGCCGCTGTTAACTTCTCCCTGCATTACGCCGCAGTGGCGAGCCGAAACATACAAGTTTATATCAGAGACCCTGAGTTTAAGGTGTTTTTGTGTATTCAATTAGCGCTGGTGGTTATTTGTTTTACCGTACTTTCCTCTAACGAAATATTTGCTAATGGCGATGAAACCCTCGATCAGGCGTTATTTCAAGCTGTTTCAATGAGTACAACAGCAGGCTTTGCTACTGATAACTTTTCAACATGGCCTTTGTTTTTACCTATTTTACTTATATTTTCGAGCTTTATTGGTGGCTGTGCAGGCTCTACCGGTGGTGGTATGAAAGTAGTGCGCGTATTTTTACTTTATTTGCAGGGCGTGCGTGAGCTCAATCGTTTAGTGCACCCACGGGCTATATATTCAATCAAGCTGGGTCGTAAGGCGTTGCCAGACAAAGTAGTAGAAGCCGTGTGGGGTTTTTTCTCTGCTTATGCGCTTGTATTTATTATTATCATGTTAGCGCTTATGGGCACGGGTATGGATAACATAACTGCGTTCTCAGCCACTGCGGCTTGTTTAAATAACTTAGGGCCTGGCTTAGGAGATGTAGCGTCGCATTATGGTGCTATAACCGATGGTGCTAAATGGTTGCTTACTATTGCAATGGTGTTTGGTCGCCTAGAAATATTTACTTTATTAGTGTTATTTACGCCTACTTTTTGGCGTGGATAAACGAGCGGCTTAAGTTTTAAATTACAAAATATTGGAAAAAGGGATATGCCAACAAATTTAGAAAAGCTAAAGCATATAGGTGTAGGCAGTTTAGTTGACCTAGAAATATTAACACCTACAAGCAGTAAGCGTGTTAAAACTGAATTAGTTGGTTTACTCGATAAACAGTTTATTATTTTAAATTATCCCAATGCTAAGCGTTTACCTGCAGCGAGTGACTATTTACGTGATGGTGTAATGGTTGTTGTAAGAGCACTGATTGAAGGCAGTGGCGGGCAAGTTATTGCGTTTCGCCAGCAAATTATGTCAGTAGCCTCTCATCCCGCTAAACTCGTCTTTATTAATTTTCCTAAGCAAGTGCAGCTATTTGCGCTACGCTCGCAAACACGCATACCTACCTTGTTACCTGCAAAGCTAAAACTAAGTGACGATAGAGTGCTTGAAGGCCTTATTAAGGACATTTCACTCACTGGTGTAATGTTTGATATTAGAGGCGATCAGCAAGCTGAAGGTATTAAAGATATGCAATGCACTGTCGTACTCAATAGTAGTGATAAAGATTTTGAAGGTGAAATTTGCAGTGTTAAAGAGCATGTCGCAGGTGTGCACTGCGGAATTAAGCTACTAGCAAGCGAGGATGAAATGAAAACCTTTATGAAAGAGCATTTTATAGACCCATCTGCGCTTGAGCCCACCGTTGACTAAATCGTTTTTCGCTTATTTGCAACAAAATGTCGTTTTACGTGAGTATTTATAAAGTGTTTTTTTGTTTTTATATAATTAAAAATATTATTCAGTTAAAACAATGCTTTACGTATTTTTTGTTATGGCTTGTTTTTTGTTGTTATAGCTACTTCGTTAAAATTAACCTTAATTATTTTTTAAAATCCCTCCTTTTATAGCTCTACATTTTAAAATGTATCTTTTTATATAAACATAACTATTTGTTTTTAATGACTTTAGTTTTTCACCTCTAAAGCGTGTTGCGAAAAGGCAACAGTAATGACTCTGAAAATTCCTACTTATTGTATGTTTTGTTTTTAACTTGTTGAAAGTTCATGGCTTTTCAATGTTGGCATTTAAGTTGTAATAGTCAGGGTGTACTGAACGAAATCGTGATTCAAAGTGAAATACTTAATCGCACACACATAAATTTGAAGGATACATATTATGAAAAGCATTAATAAAACTTTAGCACTTATCGCTATTGCATCTTCTTCAGCCGCTTTTGCAGCAACAGATTTTGACACACTTGATGTAGACGGCAGTGGCACAATTAGCCAAGCAGAAGCATCAGTAGACGCAAAATTAATGAGCATGTTTTCTGAGCTTGATACTGACCAAAATGGTGAGTTATCAAAAGAAGAATTTTCAGAAGCTTAATTAAAAAGTATTTATCCTGAGTTGCCAAAGACAACCTAAGTAGGCAAGGGAGCTTACGAAAGAGGATAACAAGGAAGTGAAAAATTACGTTTTAAGTTAAACGAAGCAATTTTTTTGATAGAACATTGAAGGATTAAGTTATGAAACATTTAAATAAAGCATTAGCACTTATAGTACTAGCATCTTCTTCAGCTGCATTTGCAGCATCAGATTTTGACAGCCTTGATATCGATGGTAGCGGCACAATTAGCCCAAGCGAAGCGGCTGTCGATACCGATTTAATGGCTGAATTTATTGAGCTAGATACCGACGGTAGCGGCGAGCTTTCTAAAGAAGAATTCGCTAATTACTAATCTTTTTTCAGATTAAACATTTTTCACAGTCAGGGATCTTTGAAAAGGACTTCCCATATTACTAGGAATATTATTATGAAAACATTCAATACAACACTTGCAGTTATCGTTTTAGCATCTTCATCAGCAGCATATGCTGCAGTAGATTTTGCCTCTTTTGATGCAGATGGCGACGGTGCGATTACAATGGAAGAAGCGAAGGTTAACCCTCAACTTGTGAAGATTTTTGATGATTTAGATACTGATGGAAATGGTGAAATCTCTAAAGAAGAGTTTTCAAAGGTACAGTAATCAATATTCGAAGATACTCCACTAAAGCCGCCTTAGTCAGCGGCTTTTTTGTATTTTAAATTAACTAATTAGCGTAACTAGTTAAAGGAATATAGCACTTACTTGGAATAGTTTTTCTACAACGGTAATATGTTTTTTGTCGATTAAAAACATAATGACATGATCGCCCGACATAATAATTGTATCATCGTGAGCTATCAGTACATCGTCATTACGTACTATTGCGCCAATAGTTGTACCCGCTGGAAGTTTTATGTCGGCAATCGCGCGACCAACAACTTTAGATGTGCTTTCATCACCATGAGCAACCGCTTCTATGGCTTCTGCCGCACCTTTACGCAGTGAATACACATTAACAATATCACCACGGCGTACGTGCGTTAATAACGCTGATATTGTTGCTTGTTGTGGCGATATGGCAATATCTATTTCGCCGCCTTGTACCAAATCAACGTAAGCACCACGCTGGATAAGCACCATGGTTTTCTGTGCGCCCATACGTTTTGCAAGCATGGCTGACATAATGTTTGCTTCATCGTCGTTGGTTACAGCGATAAACACATCTACTTGTTCAATATGCTCTTCTGAGAGCAGTTCTTGATCAGATGCGTCACCACAAAAAACGACCGTGTTATCGAGCATTTCTGAGAGTTGCTCAGCACGTTCTTTACTGCGTTCAATTAGTTTAACGGTGTGGTTTTTTTCAAGTGAGCGGGCAAGGCCTGCCCCAATGTTACCGCCACCAGCTATCATAATTTTTTTGTACGAACGCTCAAGTTTTTGTAGCTCGTTCATTACTGCGCGTATATGTTTTGTAGCGGCAATAAAGAATACTTCGTCATCGGCTTCAATAACGGTGGTACCCAATGGTTTTATTGCTTTACCTTGACGATAAATAGCGGCAACACGAGTTTCTACATTAGGAATATGTTCTTTAAGTGCAGATAACGCATAACCTACAAGTAAACCGCCATAGTAAGCTTTTACGGCTACTAACGAGAGCATGCCATCAGCAAACTGCAATACTTGCAGAGCACCAGGGTAGTCAATTAAACGGCGAATATACTTAGTGACCAGTGCTTCGGGAGCAATGTAATGATCGATTGGTAAATCATCGTTTTGAAAAAGCTTTTCGCGGTATTTTAAGTATTGCTCTGAGCGAATACGAGCAATTTTAGTAGGCGTTTTAAAAATACTGTATGCCACTTGGCATGCAACCATGTTCACTTCATCTGAACTGGTTACCGCTATAATCATATCGGCATCTTCAGCACCTGCGCGGCGTAATACATCAGGATGCGCGCTGTGGCCCATAACCCCTTGTAAGTCGTACTTATCTTGAAGTTCACGTAATCGGTTACCGTCTATATCAACAACGGTAATTTCGTTTTGTTCGCCAACTAAGTTTTCAGCAAGCGTAGCACCAACTTGCCCGGCACCGAGTATAATTATTTTCATTATTTACCCGTGGTATTGATCATAATTTAATTAAAAAAATAGCCATTTAATGTTTCATAAATGGCTAACTATTTAGTGTACGGCTATTAGGCTTTTTTAACTAGCTTAGCGTAATAAAATCCATCACTTTCACCGGGCAGTAACTGCAAACCTGGCGTTGTTACGGTATCGTTTTCGTGTAGAGGTATATGTTCTACATCATCGTTATTAGCTAAAAACTTAGCAACTTGCTGTTGGTTTTCTTGTGGAAGAACCGAACACGTAGCATATACCAATGTGCCACCTGGTTTTAACAGTGGCCAAATGCTATCAAGAATATCGCTTTGTAACTTGGCTAAGTCTTCGATATCTGATGCGCGACGTAACCATTTTATGTCAGGGTGACGGCGAATTACGCCAGTGGCCGAACAAGGCACATCAAGTAAAATACGATCAAATAATTTTTCATCCCACCAGGTATGTGGTTGCGATGCATCGCCACATTGTAGGTCTGCACCTAAGCCAATACGAGTTAAGTTTTGCTTAACACGTTCAAGGCGAGTTGAGTCGCTATCAAGTGCAAGTACATCAGCATCAGCAAGCTCTAAAATATGACATGTTTTACCGCCAGGGGCTGCGCAGGCATCCAAAATATAGTCGTCTGCTTTAGGTTCTAAAAAGCGGGCTGCCAACTGTGCTGCAGCATCTTGTACTGAACATGCACCTGTATCAAACTCAGGTAACGAAAATACATCACGTGGTTTGGCAAGCTTAATCCCATCAATAAAATCAGGGTTTAAGGTGTGTTCAATATCGTTAGCGCTGAGCATGTCACTGTATTCTTGCGTGCTAAATTGGGCTTGATTGACACGAAGCCACATTGGCGCTT
Organism: Pseudoalteromonas sp. Z1A2; assembly: GCF_011378755.1. NCBI lineage: Bacteria > Pseudomonadati > Pseudomonadota > Gammaproteobacteria > Alteromonadales > Pseudoalteromonadaceae > Pseudoalteromonas > Pseudoalteromonas sp. Z1A2. The sequence continues at coordinate 47,825 of NZ_WTKX01000028.1, forward strand.
GTTGCTGGTTTTCTTCAAGTAGTGCTTCCCAGCTATCTGGGTAGGCTGTTTGCACCTGTTTAATAAACCAATTTGGATGGTTGTATAAACATACCGGAATAAGCTTCGCTTTTTCTTCAAGCTCAGCTTGTTGACGCTGAAAGCTACGTAAAATGGCGTTTATCAGTCCTTTTAATCCTAAAGCGCGTAGTTGAGCCAGTGCGTTAACCGTTTCTGAAATGGCAGCATGAGGTGGTACGCGCATATGCTGCAGTTGATAAATACCTACGTATAATAAAAACTGAAATATTCTACGTTTACCTTTTAATGGCTGCTCTACTAAGTGTTGGCAGTAATTTTCAAGGCTCGGTAAGTAGCGTAAAACGCCATAACAAATTTGCTGTAGCAACGCTTTATCTTTAGGCGGCAAGCCTTGGCTTGCAAATGGAAGTTCTTGATTAAGCGATGCGCCTTTATCAACTACGTTATATAAAGTTTCAGCGGCAAGCGCTCGTACGTTTGGAACATTACTCATTGTTTTCGCCTAATATTGTGCCAGGAGTAACCCAGTCACTACGACCATTTAAAAAGTCGTTAATTGCCATTGGTTTTTTACCTTGCGGCTGTAATTGCGTAATACATAAAGCGTGTTCGCCACACGCCACTACTACGCCATTTTTGTCGCTTGATAAAATTTGCCCAGGATCACCTGATTGCAGCATAACCTGCGCTTGATGAATCTTTACTGTTTGCCCACCCATTTGGGTAAAGCACATTGGCCACGGGTTAAAAGAGCGAATGTTTCGCTCGATTTGAAGCGCACTCAAGGACCAGTCGATATTAGCTTCCTCTTTAGAAAGCTTTTTAGCGTAGTTAGCAAGTTCATCGTTTTGAGGTTCAGGGGTGATCTCACCATTAGCTAATTTATTAATGGTTTCAATTAACGCATCTGGACCTAGCTCAGCAAGCTTTGTATATAAGCTTGCGCTAGTTTCTGTTGTGCTAATAGGGCAGCGGCTTATATGTAGCATATCGCCGGTATCTAGCCCTTCATCCATTTGCATTATTGTTACGCCGGTTTGTTCATCACCTGCCCAAATTGCGCGTTGAATAGGTGCAGCACCGCGCCAGCGCGGTAATATAGAGCCATGCACATTTAAACAACCTAAACGTGGCGCTTCTAAAATAGCTTTAGGTAAAATTAAGCCATATGCTACAACAATCATAATGTCGGCATTTAAGCTTGTTAGCTCAGCTAGTGCTTCATCATTTTTTAATGACTGTGGCTGAAAAACCGGTAAGTTGTGCTCAAGCGCTAGCTCTTTCACTTCACTGGCTTTTAATTTTTTACCACGACCTGCAGGGCGATCTGGCTGGCTATATACACCCACTATTTGGTGTTCGCTTTGTATCAGCGCTTGTAAATGACGTGCGGCAAAGTCCGGCGTACCGGCAAATATAATGCGTAATGGTTGAGTCACTGAGTTTTCCTAAGGTGCTTATTACTGTTCTGCAAACTTGGCTTCTTTTTCAAGCTTTTTACGAATACGTTGGCGCTTTAATGGAGATAAGTAATCAATGAATAGCTTACCTTGAAGGTGATCTAGTTCATGTTGAATACAAATAGCCAATAATTCATCTGCATCTAGTACAAATTCTTCACCGTTTTCGTTAAGTGCTGCGACTGTTACTGTTTCTGCGCGATCTACTTTTGCATACGAGTTAGGTACTGATAAACAGCCTTCTTCGCTAACGGTAGAGCCGTCTTTTTTAATGATTTGTGGATTAATTAATACCAGTGGCTCATTGCGCTCTTCTGATACATCAATAACAACGATTCGTTGATGAATATCTACTTGCGTGGCCGCAAGTCCAATGCCATTTTCATCGTACATTGTCTCTAGCATGTCTTTTACAATTTGGCGTACTGTGTCGTCAACTTGTACAACATCTTTTGCTACAGTACGTAAACGTTCATCTGGAAATCTTAAAACTTCTAACCTAGCCATAGTTACCTTTTTCACTTGTGCTTAATTTAGGGTATTGTATGCTCTTATTTTAGCCATTCGCGTTCACCTTTAACAGGTTTTGGGCAATAATAATGAAAAAACAATACAAGGAAGCTCGATGAAATCTCCACTACTTGCAATCATGCTTACGTTAAGCGCTGCGTTTCCCGCAGTTGCTGATGTACTTAAAATAAAAAAAGACGCACCAAAACAGTATGTTGTAAAAAAAGGCGATACACTTTGGGATATTTCTGGCATCTATTTAGATGAGCCTTGGCTATGGCCTGAACTTTGGCAAATGAATCCACAAATTGACAACCCACACCTAATTTACCCCGGTGATGCATTAGCGTTGATATACGATGCAGATGGAAACCCACGTTTAGTGATAAATAAAGGATATAGAAAGCTATCTCCTCAGGGTCGTATTACACCAAAAGGGCGTGATGCTATTACTACTTTGCCGCTTGAAATGATCAAACCTTATATCAGTTACGAGCAAGCAATGAACAGTGACGATATTAAAGGCAAACCTTATATTTTAGGTGCAAACGAAAATACTAAAACACAAACGCTAGGCCATATTTTATATGTTAAAGGCGACTTACAAGTACATAAAGCATATGCTATTTACCATAAAGGTGACCCCTACACTGATTTAACCGGTGAAGTGTTAGCAACGCGTGCATCTTACGTGGGTATAGCACGTGCTTTTAGAGCGGGCGATGAGAAAAATGGCGTGCCTTCGTCATTACGCGTTGAGTCTGTTAAACGAGAAATTCAGCAAGGTGATTTTTTAATGCCGGCAATGGAAGGCCAAATGCTTCCTGCGTACTTTGATATACACCGTCCTTTAGAACCTGTAACAGGTAATATTATTGCTTCACCACGCGAAGTTAGAGAATTCAGCACAATGGATGTTGTGGTGCTAAACTTAGGCAGTGAACACAATATAGAAGCGGGTCATGTATTAGATCTAGAGCGTCAATCACCAACGGTTATTGATGGTCCTCGTGGCCCTCGTTATCCAGAAGATTCTAGTAAATATGAGAAGCTTTTATCTGATGTGAGCCAATTACTTGGTGATGAGTCTGACGAACAAAACACAACGTGGACCATGCCTAAAGAAAAAGTTGGTGAGCTAATTGTCTTTAAAGTGTATGACAAAGTAAGTTATGCATTAATAACTAAAAACCAGCACCCAATTCGCATTGGAGATATTGCAGTTATTCATTAAGAAGTAGCGAGTCGGTGCTCTAGGAGAGAGCATGGATCAGTCATCTGGCAAGCTAGCCCACTGGCTTGCCTTTTATATGTGTAAAGGGTTGGGTATAAAAACCCTTTTAGCACTATCTACAAACTATTCCCTTGGGTCGTTATTCGACTTATCTCATGACAAGCTTTTACAGCTTGGGTTAACCGCTAATCAAGCGAGTAATTTACTCAACACCAATTGGCAACAAGTCAGTCATTATGAGCAATTAATAGCGCTGAACAACATTACTGTTGTCTGTATTTTTGATGCGCTTTACCCAGAAGATCTCCGGCAGATTGCCAGTGCGCCTTTATTACTATTTTGCAGGGGAGATGTCTCGTTATTATCAACTCCACAAATTGCAATTGTTGGCAGTCGTAATGCTACACCTACCGGGCTTGAAATAGCCTCAGAATTTGCATACGAGTTAACTTTGGCGGGTATTACAGTTACTTCAGGTATGGCGCGGGGAATAGATGGTGCAGCACATAAAGGTTCTCTTGCTGGTACAGGTAAAACCATAGCTGTGCTTGGTACTGGGGTTGATATTTACTACCCCAAACGCCATAAACTATTAACAGACCAAGTTTTAGAAAGCGGTTTGCTGGTGAGTGAGTTTTTACCAGGCACAGCTGCTCATGCGCACAACTTTCCGCGCCGTAATCGTATTATTTCTGGGTTATCGTTAGGAGTGCTTATTGTTGAAGCTGAAATTAAAAGTGGTTCGTTAATTACAGTACGCTATGCGCTTGAACAAAATAAAGAGGTATTTGCAGTACCGGGTTCTATTAAAAACCCGTTAGCGCAGGCAAGTCACTTTTTAATAAAGCAAGGTGCTAAGCTGGTAGAAAACGTGGCTGACATTCTTGATGAGGTGAGTTTCACTTACGACAATAATGTATTTAATAAAGAGCAGCCGATTCAAGCCAATTCTCAATGTGAGGTTCTAAATAGTATTGGCTTTGAAGTAACCAGTGTAGATGACATTGTGCGTCGTGCGCAGTGGCCAATAGATAAAGTACTCAGTAGGTTGCTCGATTTAGAATTAGACGATCAGATTGAGCGAGTCTTAGATGGTTACATCAAGTTAAGCGCAGGAAGGTAATATGTTTGATATTCTTTTGTATCTTTTTGAAAATTACATTCATAGCGAAGCGGATATATTTGCAGAGCAAAATGAGTTAACCGATGAGCTACTGCGTGCGGGCTTTAATAAGCCTGAGATATTTAAAGCTCTTGATTGGTTAGAGCAACTAGCCGATTTACAACACAGCGATGAGTCTCCTTATCTTATTGCTAACCCTAAAGATGCTGTGCGTATATTTACCGATAGTGAATGCCAAAGGCTCAGCGCTGAGTGTCGTGGCTTTTTAATGTTTATTGAGCAAATAGGCGTAATTAACAATGTAACACGTGAAATGGTAATGGACTGTTTAGCCTCTCTCGATAAACCAACTATAAGCCTAGAAGACTTAAAGTGGATTGTACTTATGATCTTGTTTAACGTTCCTGGCTCTGAAGAGGCATATGAGCAAATGGAAGATTTGATTTTTGATGAACCCAGCGAACTTCTTCATTAGAGATAATTATCTTGATTGTACTCAAATTACTTAAAAGGATAAGCACGGCATTGCTTGTATCTTTAAGTGGTTTGGGTATATTAGGCGAAAATTCACCAACCTATTAGGATCACCATGAGTAAAATCGACCATTCGCTTTTCTCGGCGAACAAGCACGCCCTCGAAAAAGAATACGAGATATGCCCACAGTGTGGTTCAGAGTTAGTGATCCGCAATAGTAAATCAGGCCCTTTTTTAGGATGCGCAAGTTATCCCAAATGCGACTTTATTAGGCCGCTGGCACATCACGACAGTAACGAAATCAAAATATTAGAAGATTCTGCATGTCCTGAGTGTAGCAAACCGCTGGTGGTTAAAAATGGCCGCTATGGTATGTTTATTGGGTGTACGGGTTATCCAGAGTGTCATTATATTGCTAACGAAAATGAAGAAAAGCAAAGCGAAGATACTTTGCCTAGTTGCCCTAAATGCAAAAAAGGTCATTTAGTCGCGCGCAGTAATAAGTTTGGTAAAGTATTTTATTCTTGTGATTGCTACCCAAGTTGTAAATACACGCTTAATAATAAACCGGTTGAACATCCGTGTCCTGAATGTGACTGGCCTATCGTCATAGAAAGAAATATGGCAAACGGCATATTATTGCAATGCCCACAAAAAAGCTGCATGCATAAGCTCACCCCAACTGAATAACGTTTAATTATATCTGGAGACTACTTTGTCAGACCTTTCAAATACGCCCACTGCAATAACATGCTTAACGCAAGGCGAAGTTATTTTATACCCAACAGAAGCTGTATATGGTTTAGGTTGTGATCCAGATAATCAACAAGCCGTTGAGGCACTATTAGCTATTAAGCAGCGCCCGGTTGAAAAAGGGCTTATTTTAATCGCTGATAACTACGGACAATTATTAAAATACGTAGATGATGCAAAAATACCAATGGATAAACGCGCTGATATTTTTTCGAGTTGGCCTGCTGCAATTACATGGGTTATGCCTGCATCTAAAAATACGCCTAAATGGCTCACAGGGCAGTTTGATACCATCGCGGTAAGAGTAACAAACCATCCAACAGTAAAGCGTTTGTGCCAAGAGTTTGGCAAGCCATTAGTATCAACCAGTGCAAACTTAACCGGTCAAGAAACGGTAATTAGTATTGAGCAAGCCAAAGCGCAATTTGCAGAACAAGTTGGCTTTTACGTTGACGAGCCGTTAGGTGGTAATACTCAACCAAGCACAATAAAAGACGCCATGACTGGCAAAATATTTAGAGGTTAATATGCAAAGCGAATTATTAAATCAAGTAAAAGCATACTTTATGGCTTTGCAAGACACTATTTGCCAAGGTTTGGAGGCTGCAGATGGCAGTGCTAAATTTATAGAAGATAACTGGCAGCGAGCAGAAGGCGGTGGTGGTCGTACACGCGTAACCACTAATGGCACTGTAATAGAGCAAGGCGGAGTTAATTACTCTCATGTATTTGGCGCTTCAATGCCTGGTTCGGCAACAGCGCACAGACCAGAGCTTGCAGGGCGCAGCTTTCATGCGTGTGGTGTGTCGTTAGTTATTCACCCTAAAAACCCTCATGTACCAACAAGTCATGCCAATGTGCGCTTTTTTATAGCCGAAAAAGAAGGCGAAGAGCCAATATGGTGGTTTGGTGGCGGGTTTGATCTCACTCCTTTTTATCCAGTATTAGAAGACGTACAACATTGGCATCAAGTTGCTCACGACATTTGTGCGCCTTTTGGCAGCGACGTTTATCCAAAATACAAAACCTGGTGCGACGAGTACTTTTATTTAAAGCACAGAGATGAGACTCGCGGAGTAGGCGGTTTATTCTTTGACGATTTAAACGAACTTGGTTTTGAAAAGAGTTTTGCGTTTATGCAATCGGTGGGTAATGGATTTTTAGATGCCTATTTACCTATTATTGAACGTCGCAAAAATGACGAATACACAGAGCAACAACGTGATTTTCAGCTTTATCGTCGCGGGCGCTACGTTGAGTTTAATTTAGTATGGGATAGGGGCACTTTATTTGGATTGCAAAGTGGCGGGCGCACTGAGTCTATATTAATGTCTATGCCACCACTTGCACGCTGGGAATATAACTATAAACCAGAGCCAAGTAGCCCAGAAGCTAACCTATATCAGTATTACTTACGCCCGCAAGAGTGGTTAACGAGTCAACCAAGTGAGCTGATAGCCAGAGAGTGGCAATTATAAAAATTAAACAATAATCAAAAAGGCGCTAATTAGCTGTCTTTTGATCACAAGTCTGACTCAAGAGATTTTGCTAAATCGTAGCCTTCCAGGATGGCTTGTAACTTAAGCCATCCTTGCCATAACACTTTC
>NZ_WTKX01000029.1:0-49974 GCF_011378755.1 Pseudoalteromonas sp. Z1A2
CCTAAGTAGGTTGGCTGTTAGAACTCAATCTGTACGAGTGCCCACACAGATGATTGCTTTATATTGTTAAAGAACGTTTTGAGTCGCTTCAGCGTCTCAAGGGATGCGAATAATACACCCTTTATTTTTCGAGTCAACACTTTGTTTTAAACTTTCTTTTGGAAGATTTAAAACCGAAGTTTTATTTAACTCTGTGAGTAGTTCGTGCCTCGCTATGCTTCGGCGTTTCCCGTCTCAGTGGGGTCGCATTATAGGGAGCGGCGGATTTTACGCAAGCGTTATTTGCATAAAATAGTAATTAAAATTAAGCCCCAAGCAAGCGCACACGATAAACACAAGTTACCCACAAAACCCTGTTGATAACTCTGTTTTTGAACTTTAAAACTAAACACTTTTATCCTGATGTGATAAGTTGCGGTCACTTTTTTTAACTCATGTATTTAGGCAGTATCCATGACAGACATAATAAATAGTATAAGTGCCCTTCTATGGGGGCAAGTTCTCGTCTACTTATTAATAGCAGCGGGCCTCTTCTTTACTTTTCGACTAGGCTTTATTCAATTTGTGCAATTCCCACATATGTTCAAAGTTATGTTTGGTTCTCGTAAATGTGCCGATAACGAAATTTCATCCTTTCAGGCTTTTTGTACTTCATTAGCAGCTCGTGTCGGTACTGGTAATATGGCAGGTGTTGCTGTTGCCTTATATCTAGGTGGCCCAGGTGCTATTTTCTGGATGTGGCTTATTGCATTAATAGGTATGGCTACAAGTTTTGCCGAGAGTACTTTAGCTCAGGCTTATAAAACAAAAGATGCAGATGGTAATTTTAGAGGTGGCCCTGCTTATTATATGCAAAACGGTCTAGGCAAACGTTGGATGGGAACTTTATTCTCGTTATGTTTAATTTTAGCCTTTGGTTTAGTATTTAACGCAGTACAGTCAAACTCTATTGCTGCAGCATTTGAAGTAGCGTTTGATGTACCTAAGTATATAGTAGGCATTTGCTTGGTTATTGGTTCTGGCATCATTATTTTTGGTGGCCTAAAAACAATTTCTCGCTTTGCTGAAATGGTTGTGCCATTTATGGCATTAGCTTACCTGCTGGTTGCACTTTATGTATGCGCCATTAACTTTACTGCACTACCAGATGTGCTAGTGCTTATTATAAAAAGTGCTTTTGGTATTGAACAAGCTGGTGCTGGTGCTATTGGTTATGGTGTTACACAAGCGATGATCCAAGGTATAAAGCGTGGTTTATTCTCAAACGAAGCTGGTATGGGTAGTGCAGCTAATGCCGCGGCTACTGCGACACCTTACCCTCCTCACCCAGCATCACAAGGTTATGTGCAAATGTTAGGCGTATTTATTGATACTATTGTTATTTGTACAGCGACTGCTTCTCTTATTTTACTATCGCAGCAATTAGTACCTGAATCTGGTGTTATGGGGATTGAACTTACACAAGCAGCATTACAAGAACATGTCGGCGACTGGGGTACTTACTTTATTGCTATTGCTATATTGTTTTTTGCTTTTACTTCTATTGTGGCTAATTACTCTTACGCTGAAACAAATTTAATGTTTTTAGAGCACAACTCTAATAAAGGTATGTTTATCTTTAGACTTGTTGTTTTAGGTATGGTGATGTTTGGTGCTGTTGGTGAGCTTGGTTTAATTTGGACGCTGGCAGATATATCAATGGGTTTAATGGCCATTGTAAACGTTATAGCGCTATTTATGCTTTCAGGTGTTGTTGTATGGCTTTCAAAAGACTATAACGAACAACGCAAAAAGGGCTTAATACCCACCTTTGACAAAAGTAAGCATCCTAAACTTGCTAAAGAGGTTGACCCAGCGGCCTGGGAATAGAAAATAATCAGCGAGCTACGGCTCGCTTTTTTAGTTCTAAAATAACAAATACTACGCTTAATCATCTCATTGCTTATAAATAAAAGTTATATTAATTTTAAAACTATTTTATATTTAATTACGTAGGATATATGAATTAAGTTATCTATAAAAAGGAGATCCGATGGATGACATGACAAAAAAATACAGTATAGACACTACTGATTACCAAGTTGGGCAAGATAATGTACAAAAGTGGGGATTTGATATCCATAACCCAGTATTTGGTATAAGCGCCTTCTTAGTTGTTTTATTTGTAATACTTACCCTAGTTTTTGACCCTACCGTTACCCGTGATGCACTAACCTCGACTAAAGACGCAATAATTAATCAATTTGATAGTTACTTTATGTTACTAGCCAATGCCTTTGTGATCTTTTGCGTTATTTTAGCATTTTCTCCTTTAGGTAAAATTCGGTTGGGTGGCGTAAAAGCTCGTCCAGAACATGGTTACATGTCATGGCTTTCAATGCTCTTTGCAGCAGGCATGGGGATTGGCTTACTGTTTTGGGGAGTTGCTGAGCCAACTGCATATTATACTGGTTGGTATCATATGCCTATGGGCGTTGAGCCAAATTCACCGCAAGCACACTCATTAGCTTTGGGTGCAACCATGTACCACTGGGGTTTACATGGATGGGCGATTTACGCAGTTGTTGGATTAAGCTTGGCTTTTTTTGCATTTAATAAAGGCCTTCCTTTATCTATACGTTCGGTTTTTTATCCATTATTTGGTGATCGCGCCTGGGGGTGGCTTGGTCATATCATAGATATACTCGCTGTACTGTCTACTTTATTTGGTTTAGCTACATCGCTAGGCCTAGGCGCTCAACAAGCTACCAGCGGGATAAATTACCTGCTAGGCACTGATTACGGGACCGCTTTTCAAATATCTGTTATTGGTTTAGTAACGTGCATTGCAATTTTCTCAGTTATTAGAGGTATTGAGGGGGGTGTTAAAGTACTGAGCAATGTTAATTTAATTTGTGCATTTATTTTATTATTAGCTGTTATTGCCCTTACTTTCTCTGATGCAATTACTGCTATTTGGTTTACCCTTGGGGCGTACGTAGAGCACTTTGTACCTTTGAGTAATCCATTCAATAGACCCGATGAAGATTGGATGCACTCTTGGACTGTGTTTTATTGGGCATGGTGGATATCATGGTCGCCGTTTGTTGGGATGTTTATTGCTCGAGTTTCAAAGGGACGCACTGTACGCGAGTTTTTACTCGTCGTCATTGGCCTACCAACGCTTCTTAGTTTGGTTTGGATGGGCGTGTTCGGAAATATGGCAATTACACAAGTTATAGATAAAGTTGGCCCACTTGGACAAAATGGTTTAACTGATATCTCAGTGACTTTATTTCAAGTATACGAGCAGCTACCTCTTTCTAGTTTTATTTCTATTATTTCTATAGCACTCGTTTTGGTGTTTTTTATAACGTCGTCTGATTCAGGATCGCTTGTAATAGATGGTATAACTGCGGGCGGTAAAATAGATGCACCAGTGCCACAACGTATATTTTGGGCTACAGTCGAAGGCGTGATTGCAGCAGTATTACTCTGGGTTGGTGGCTCGCAAGCATTGCAAGCGCTTCAGTCGGGCGTAGTTACTACAGCTTTACCGTTTTCAATAGTACTTATTTTAATGTGTGTTGCGCTTATCCAAGGCTTTTTGAGCGAGTATCCAATTTACAAAGCTCAGAGTAAACTGCAATAACAATTTATCTTTTATAAGCGATCCTCAAGGGTCGCTTATAAAATCTTCGCAATTCGTATAACTAAGTGCTTAACGCATTCCCTATACTCCCACCTTAAATTTATTTTTGACACCGCACTTCTATTACATTCATTAATGCCACCCCTCGTTAAAACTTAGGTACAGGAGTAATTGCCAAGAAAATTAAATAACCAGCGTTCTGATTTTTGCTTTGTTATAAACAGGTGCTCTTATACCAATTCAGTTAATTAACCAGCTGGGATAAAAGTAGTAACTGTTAAATACAAACAGGCAGCTTTATAAATGTATGATGGTGAAACTCTAAGATATTAAAAAGAAATAGATTTTAAAGGTAAGTAGGTATTAAAAATAAGATTAGAGAATTTAAGTAAGAATAATTTTTGAATGTTTTAAAATTAGAAGCAATTTAGAATTTAATCTGAGGATTTGAATAAAGATGGTGCCCGAGGCCGGACTTGAACCGGCACGACTTGTTAGTCGAGGGATTTTAAATCCCTTGTGTCTACCAATTCCACCACTCGGGCATCGAGTTTGCTAATTAAAGCGTGTGGAGTAAATTATATGGAGGCGGAACCCGGAGTCGAACCGGGGTAAACGGATTTGCAATCCGGTGCATGGCCACTCTGCCATTCCGCCTAAATGTTTCCAAATAATTTGGAGCGGTACACGAGGCTCGAACTCGTGACCTCGACCTTGGCAAGGTCGCGCTCTACCAACTGAGCTAGTACCGCAAAATACTATTTTATCAACTTTAAATTATCTTGGTTAAACAATTTAAAGTGGTGCCCGAGGCCGGACTTGAACCGGCACGACTTGTTAGTCGAGGGATTTTAAATCCCTTGTGTCTACCAATTCCACCACTCGGGCATCGAGTTTGCTATTTAAAGCAAGTGGATAAAACTAATATGGAGCGGTACACGAGGCTCGAACTCGTGACCTCGACCTTGGCAAGGTCGCGCTCTACCAACTGAGCTAGTACCGCATCATATTAATTCTAAATTAACCATTTTATAAATTACACTTGGTAATGCAATTAAACCACAAAGTGGTGCCCGAGGCCGGACTTGAACCGGCACGACTTGTTAGTCGAGGGATTTTAAATCCCTTGTGTCTACCAATTCCACCACTCGGGCATCGAGTTTGCTAATTAAAGCGTGTGGAGTGTTGAAATGGAGGCGGAACCCGGAGTCGAACCGAGGTAGACGGATTTGCAATCCGGTGCATGGCCACTCTGCCATTCCGCCCCAGTACGGGGTATTAACCTTAAGATAAACTTGGAGCGGTACACGAGGCTCGAACTCGTGACCTCGACCTTGGCAAGGTCGCGCTCTACCAACTGAGCTAGTACCGCATTTTATTTATCAGTTATTTGAATTAGCACATGATGATTTATGTGAACATTCAGGTAACTGATTAATTACCGTTTTGTTTATCTCGGGGGCTATGCCCTCTCAACACGGACGCATTCTACAGAGATTATTAAACGCGTCAATACAAAAAATGCTAGTTTTGAACTGTTTGCTTGTTTTTTATCTAAAACGGTGCATTATTATACATTTAGAGTTAATTTTTAGTCAATTCACCCCATGCTGCACGTAAATATTGCATCATAGAACTCAAGGTTAAAAAGGTCGCAATGTACAGTAGTCCAAAACTTAAATAGTTCATCCATGTATCATATTGCCAAATCAAACCGATAATGGCTAACATTTGTGCAGCCGTCTTAATTTTACCCATGTTTGATACAGCGACATTACCACGCTTACCCTGCTCTGCCATCCATTCACGAAGTGCAGATATGATAATTTCACGGCTTATTATAATAAGAGCAGGTATAGTCATGTACATTGACTGGTACTGATCAGATAACGCTACAAGTGCGGCACATACCATTACTTTATCAGCAACAGGATCTAAAAAAGCACCAAAAGGGGTTGATTGCTCAAGCTTTCTTGCTAAATAACCGTCTAGTATATCGGTGATTGATGCAAGCCAAAAAATAAAGGCGGCAGCAAAAAAAGCCCAGCTATAAGGCAAATAAAATATCACCAAAAAAACGGGGATAAGAAAAAGTCTAAATGTTGTGAGTGTGTTTGGAATATTCCACATAACTACTTGGATATGTCTTTTTTGCTATATTCGCATGTAGGGCTAGCCCTTGTCATGCAAATGGTTAAATATCTTCTCAGCCATGTCAGGGCTGATCCCAGGAACTTTCTTTAACTGTTCTATATTAGCAGCTTTTACTCCCTGCATGCCCCCTAAATATTTTAATAATGTTTGCCGACGCTTAGAACCGACTCCATTTATTTCTTCTAGTAGTGATTGCGTACGTTGTTTTTGGCGTTTATTACGATGACCTGCAATTGCAAAACGATGAGATTCATCACGTATATGCTGTATTAAATGTAGCGCAGGTGCATCTGAATCCATAGGAATGGTTTTTCGACCACCGTCAATTAATAGTGTTTCAAGGCCTGGCTTACGGCTAGTACCTTTAGCAACACCTACTAACAAAGGCATTTTTGTATGTGGCCAGTTAGAAAAGTACTGCTCCGCGCGCCCCAGTTGCCCCTTACCACCATCAATAAAGATAACGTCTGGAATTTTGTCTTCATCTACTAATTTGTTGTAACGCTTATTAAGTGCAAACTCCATTGCAGCATAATCATCACCACCGGTTATACCCGTTACATTATAGCGCCTATACTCTTTTGTATTTGGGCCTTGTGAGTCAAATACAACACAACTTGCAACAGTGTTCTCACCCATAGTGTGGCTTATATCAAAACACTCCATTCGGGTAATATCATCAAGTCGCAGTGTTGCTTTTAATTGTGCATAACGTTTATTAATAGAGTCTTGGGTACTTTGCTTAACTGCAATACTGTTTAATGCATTTTTATTGGCCAGTTGTAAGTATTGAGCACGCTCACCACGGGTAACTACTTTAAGTGTTACTTTGCGCTCACTTATTTGTGTGAGTGCTTCACCGAGTGCCCCGCTCTCTTCTATTTCAAACGGTAATATGATTTCTTTTGCAATACGCCCTGTTGCTCCTGGCGCTAAATAGTACTGTCCTAAAAATGAAGTCAATATTTCTTGCTCACTTGAATCTTTAGGTACTTTTGGAAAATACGTTTTACTACCTAATACTTTGTGATCGCGGATCATTAATAAATGAATACCATTTAAACCATTTAAATGAGCAAAACCAACTACGTCCATTTCAGCAAAATTACCTGATATAGACTGTTGCTCCTGCATTTTACGAAGTAACATTATTTGGTCGCGAACTTTTGCCGCCAGTTCAAAGTTTAATTGTAGGCTGGCTGCTTCCATTTTCTTTATTAAATCAGCAATAACTTCGTGAGATTTACCCGTTAAAAACTTACGGACATAGTCAACTTGCTCGCTGTAATCATCATCCGTAACTTTATTCACACACGGAGCTGAGCAACGCTTAAGCTGATATTGCAGACACGGGCGACTTCTTGCGCGGTAATAAGCATCTTCACATTGACGAACAGGAAATATTTTTTGCATTAAGCGCAAGCTTTCAGATACCGCTCCCGCGCTCGGAAAAGGTCCAAAGTACTCACCTTTAATTTTACGGCTGCCACGATGAAACGCTAAACGAGGGTGTTTATGGCTAGTTAATAAAATATAGGGATACGACTTATCGTCGCGTAATAATATGTTGTAGCGAGGCTGGTATTTTTTTATTAGATTATTTTCAAGCAACAGCGCTTCTGTTTCAGTATTAGTGAGTGTGACTTCGATGTCACAAATATTACTCACTAAAACGCGTGTTTTGCTGTCGGTAATGTTACTTCTAAAGTAACTGCTCACACGCTTTTTTAAATGCTTAGCTTTACCAACATAAATAACTTGGTTGTCACTATCAAGCATGCGGTATACACCCGGCTCACTTGATAGCGTTTTGAGAAAATGTACGTGATCAAATTCAGACATAAATTATAGTTAGTACGAAACGTCTATATCAATCATTTTATGACGGATTGCTAAATGGGTAAGCTCAACATCACCACCTACATTTAGCTTTTCAAACATACGGTAGCGATAGCTATTTACTGTTTTTGAACTTAGGTTTAAACGCTCAGCTATATTTTGTGCTTTTTCACCTTTAGTGATCATAAGCATAATTTGCAGTTCGCGTTCAGATAAGCTCTGAAAAGGATTTTCGTCTGTGCGACCTGTCACTTGCGCAAGTGCTATTTGCTGTGCAATTTCAGGAGCAATATAACGCTGACCGGCATGAACACAACGAATGGCACGCACCATTTCGTCAGAGCCAGCACCTTTAGTTAAAAAGCCATGTGCACCAATTTGCATTACTTTACTCGGAAACGGGTCTTCACAGTTAACGGTAAGCACAATAATTTTTACATCAGGGCAGTAACGACAAATCTTTTTAGTCGCTTCTAATCCGCCCATGCCTGGCATATTCATATCCATTAATACTATGTTTGGCGCATGCTGACGACAAAACTGTACAGCCTCTTCGCCAGTTTTAGCTTCACCAATTACTTTAAACCCTCGTACATCATCAAGAATACGCTTTATTCCTGTTCGTACAAGTTCATGGTCATCAACTAAAAGTACATTAATCAATGGAACATCCTCACTTACCTAACAACATGCAATTTAATTAAATTAATTTGCCACAGTAACATACATAAAGCGAAACAATAACTAATATTATTGCCTCGCCCTAATAGTTTAAGATGACGATTTTTCGCTAAATCTGTCAACCCATAACGCAATGATACCATCACCCGTTACATTACACGCAGTACCAAAGCTATCTTGTGCCAAATAAAGTGCAATCATTAATGCAACCGCGCCTTCATTAAACCCAAGCATGCTTGTTAATAGACCAAGCGCCGACATAACTGCGCCACCTGGAGCACCTGGTGCTGCAATCATTACTACACCTAACATCATAATAAACGGTAGCATACCCATTAATGAAGGGACTTCCATGCTTGGCGATAAAAACATAACAGCCATTGCACAGGTTACTATAGTGATAGTTGAGCCAGATAAGTGAATAGTCGCGCAAAGTGGTACGGTAAAGTTAGCTACATCTTCTTTAACCTTATTTGCTTTACTTGATTGAAGCGATACTGGAATCGTTGCTGCACTTGACATAGTACCTAACGCTGTAAAGTAAGCTGGTAGCATATTTTTAACTAATTCGATTGGATTACGTTTTAATAGTATACCTGTCGCTATATATAAAACGCTTAACCATAACCAGTGCATAACAAGCGCTGCAATTAGTACTACGCCAAATGTTTGCAGTGTATCTACCACAGTACCCGCTACCGTCATTTCGGCAAATACACCTGCAATGTAAAATGGTAAAGCAGGGATAATTACTTTTGATAATAATCCGTCAATCACATCACGGCCCTGATCAGACACCTTTTTAAGCGTATCAAGCTCTAATTGGCTCATGCCTATACCAAATACAAAAGCAGTTACTAATGCGGTCATTACCCCCATCAAAGGTGGAATTTCTAAATCAATAAAGCTGCCAATTTCTGTAGCAACTTCTGCCTCGAATGTAATACCACCACTTAAAAAAGGGATAACAGCACTTACTAATAAAAATGCAAGCGTACCTGCAATAATTGTAGAGCTATAAGCAAACCCGACTGTTTTACCAAGTAAGTGACCAGACCCTTTTGGTAGGCCTGCAATACCTGATGCAATAAAAAATAATATAATAAGTGGAATGGTAAAGGAGATAATTTGACCAATCAGCTCTTTTACTGTGAATAAAAGTTCAACACCAGTTATAGGTACATATAGTCCAACTAGGATACCGGCCACAATACCGGCAATTAATTTTAAGATTAATTTCATTGTGATTGCTTAATTGAATTTAGATACGTGTTTTTATCATGTTTTAGACGCATTGTGTGATAAAACTATTCAAGTTACATTCATATGCACAAATATTGAACAAACACAGCTTAATTCAATACTCTTTTGAACATTTTTTAACTAAACGAAGTTTTACTCTTTAAATTTTAAATTAAGCCCGCACCTATAATAACTAAAGCACCGCTAATAATTGATTTTTATTTCGACTGGTTATAAGCCCAATAGATATATGTTATAGCCAAACTTTACTTTAGTTTTTTTAAACTCACAGTAAAGTGTGTTTATATAGTTAGTAGCAAAGGCTATTAACACGTTGATCAGATTGCATCCAAAGGAACATTATGTCTACTATTTTTGAAGATAACTCACTAAGCATCGGTAATACACCGCTGGTAAAACTTAACCGTGTTACAGGTGGGAATGTATACGCTAAAGTTGAATCTCGTAATCCAAGCTTTAGTATCAAATGCCGCATTGGTGCATCGATGATTTGGGAAGCTGAAAAGTCAGGTCAGCTTGTTGAAGGTAAAGAACTTATTGAACCAACATCTGGGAACACCGGTATTGCACTTGCATTTGTTGCAGCAGCACGTGGTTACAAGTTAACGCTTACTATGCCAAACACCATGAGCCTAGAACGTCGCAAGCTATTAAAAGCATTAGGTGCAAATCTAGTACTTACCGACGGTGCAAAAGGTATGAATGGCGCAATTGAAAAAGCAAAAGAAATTCAAGCAACAGCACCTGATAAGTATATTTTATTACAACAATTCGAAAACCCTGCAAACCCAAAAATTCACTTTGAAACAACAGGCCCTGAAATTTATGATGCGCTTGATGGCAAAGTAGACTTTTTTGTAGCCGGTGTTGGTACTGGTGGTACTATTACAGGTGTTAGCCGCTACCTTAAAACAGAAAAAGGTCTAAACGTTAAGTCTATTGCTGTTGAGCCAACTAACTCTCCAGTTATTAGCCAAACGCTTGCCGGTGAAGAAATTAAACCAGGTCCTCATAAAATCCAAGGTATTGGTGCTGGCTTCATTCCTGGCAACTTAGATATGGACTTAATTGATGGCGCAGAGCTTGTATCTAACGAAGACGCAATTGCAATGGCGCATCAGTTAATGAAAAAAGAAGGTATTTTAGTAGGTATTTCGTCAGGTGCAGCGGTTGTTGCAGCTAAGCGAATTGCTGAAAAGCCTGAAAACGCAGATAAAAATATTGTTGTTATCCTACCTAGTGCAACTGAGCGCTACTTATCAAGCCCAATGTTTGATGAAGAGTTTAGTGAACAAGAACTAGTACAATAAGTAATTTTAAGATTTTTAGAAGGATGCTTTAGGCATCCTTTTTTATTATTTATTATCCAATTTTCTATTTATTGCCTGCCATACCTTTACATCTGCATAGATAAACCACACACTTTAAAAAAACTAATTAATAATAATTAATATGAAAAAAATCACGAGTTTATTAAGTTTGGTCATCTGTTTATTTTTATCAGCCTGTGGTGACGATACCAAAACACTTGGCGACACTCCTGGCGATACAGCAACCGCTTATTTTGATGCGCTTTATAACCAGCAAGACCTTCAAAAAGCCAGCACCATGGCAACCCCCAACCTTACACGTATAATGAAATCCTACGGCACCGCTAAACAGTTTTCCCGTAACTTAGTAAATATGCAATACGATGAAGTCACCATTGAAGTTGATATGACCAATATGAGCGTCCGTGAACAATACGGCGATAACGCTAAAATAAACCTTATTTTTACCGGCTATTTAAATGGTGATAAAATTGACGAAATGCGCAGTGTAAAAATGCTTCGTAAAAAGGGAAAATGGTACATAGATAAAATTGTTGCCGACCCTTACGCTCGTTAAAAATAAATGAATTAAACATAAAAAGGCCTTACATTCGTAAGGCCTTTTTCGCTTTAGCAGGGCGTGTTGATCTTTGTGGATTGGAATTTGTTCAATCTAGGGGCGATTTAATCGCGGCGCGAGGTTTGTAACCTAGTGGGCTAAGTAAAAACCGAGCAACAAAGAGTTAATCGTCCCTAGAAAGAACCCAAAGGGCAGCGCATGTTTGGCATTTATGCTGCGTTATCGCCTATTTATGGGGAATAACCACACTACATAGGCTCTGCCTTGTCTAAAAACCAAACAGCCTGCTGCAAATTCAACCACGAAAGGTCAACACGCCCTAGTATTTAAAGTAGTGCGCTACAGCTCACCTGGTTGAAAATTATCAACTGCAATGGCTTTCTTTCGTAACTTATTAGCGTGATGCATTGCATCAGCATCCGTTTGCTCTAACAACTTATTTTCAAGTGCATAGTTAATAGCGCCTTCAATATCAAGCGTTGTTGGCACACTGCCCTTGCGCTGCCATTGTTTTAAGTCTTTAAACTGCGCTTGCATATCATGCATAGCTAAAAATGCGCTTTCCATGACCCCTGTACCTGCATTTTCATCTACATAACATAAATGCGTTAAGCGGTTTCTAAATACACCAGGTTGAGTCATACGCTCGCAAATACTTTGTGCTATTTCATCACTTGGTCTGTGGTAATGGTTTCCAAGCGGGAACACGATACGTTTAAGGATAAAATTCACAACCGGATTTGAAAAGTTTTTAAAGAAGCCATTAAACGCTTGGCCAATTTCAAATAATGAGTTCTCAATTGCATATTTTACAAATGGTAAATCAGCTTGTTGGCGCCCTTCATCTTCATAACGTTTTAAAACAGTTGATGCTAAGTACAAATGACTTAATACATCACCCAAACGCGCTGATATCATTTCTTTACGTTTAAGTTCACCGCCAAGCATTAACATTGCAACGTCTGTACAAATAGCTAAGCCTCGGCTCATTCTACTCAGTTGTTTATAATAAATAGCCGTTTCACCACCTACAGGCGCTTTAGCAAAATAACTACGTGTTAAGCCATGCACAAATGCCATACCTGCATTACTTGCTGCAAATATTATATGGTTCATTAATAAACCATCAAATTGTTCAAGTGCTGCGTCGTCATCTTCCATTGCAGCGGCTTCCATTTCTTTTAAAACAAATGGATGACAGCGTGTTGCACCTTGGCCAAATATCATTAAGTTACGCGTTAAAATATTCGCGCCTTCAACCGTAATTGATACTGGAATCCCCATATAGCCATGCGCCAAATAGTTATTAGGCCCTACTTGAATTCCTTTACCTGAATGAATATCCATTGCATCATTCATTACCGTACGACCCATTTCAGTCATATGGTATTTAGCAATCGCTGTTACAACCGACGGGCTTAATTTTAAATCAATCGCACCTGCGGTCATTAATCTGCACGACTCAAGTGTGTAAGTTAAACCACCAATACGCGCAAGTGCCTCTTGCACGCCTTCAAATTGCCCTATAGATACACCAAACTGCTGGCGTACCATGGCATATGCCGATGTCATTTTTGAAGCTAAATGCCCAGTTGCTGCACTTAATGCTGGTAGTGATATTCCACGCCCTGCACTTAAACATTCAACAAGCATTCTCCAGCCACGCCCTGCACACTCTTGACCACCAATGATCCAGTCCAGTGGTATAAATACATCTTTACCGTAAGTGGTACCATTCATAAAGGCCATATTAAGGGGATAATGACGCTCACCCGTTTCAACACCCGGATGATCGGTTGGTATAAGCGCACACGTTATACCTAGCTCTTTTTTATCACCTAATAAAGCGTCTGGATCATACATTTTAAATGCTAAGCCGAGTACAGTAGCCACTGGTGCAAGCGTAATGTAACGTTTTGACCAATTTAAACGCAGGCCCATTACTTGCTCGCCATTGTGCTCACCCATACACACAACGCCTGAATCAGGAATGCTGCCAGCATCAGAGCCCGCCTCTGGGCCCGTTAATGCAAAACAAGGAACATCTGTACCATTAGCTAAACTTGGCAGCCAACGATCTTGCTGCTCTTTAGTGCCATAGTGAAGAAGTAACTCGCCCGGACCTAAGCTATTAGGCACCATAACAGTGACTGCGGCTGTTAAGCTTTTAGTCGAAATTTTTGACACTATCGTTGAATTAGCAATTGCCGAGAACTCACGACCGCCAAATTTTTCAGGAATGATCAGCGCAAAAAAACCTTCTGTTTTTAGGTAATCCCACACTTCTTTTGGTAAGTCTTTGTCTTTTTGTACAATTTGATAATCATCAAGCATCGCCAATAAGGTTTCTACTTGGTTAGCCATAAATGCGTTTTCTTTATCGCTAAGCTCTGGTTTTGGAAAGTGGTGCAGTTTTTGCCAGTCTGGGTTACCACTAAATAACTCACCATCCCACCAAACATCACCTGCTTCCATTGCCTCTCGCTCTGTTTGCGATAATGGCGGAAGCACCTTTTTGAACATTTTAAACGTAGGACGACTAATCAAGTTTAGGCGAATATCTTTAACCGCAAAAATAACCACCACCACGACCAGCAATATTATAAATATTAACATGCGCACATTCCTTACACATTGAATGAAAATAGTAACTTAATTATGACCCATCTTAATTTAAATACAATCATTGCACGACGAGTCGTGAGCCTTAACGCATTCATTTTATTGTTTTAAACATCACTGCTATTATCAACGTTTTAATAACAATAAATTAAAGGAATAGCATGACCCCCTTTCGATTTAAACTAAGTATGAGCGCCTTAATGGTAGCAAGTACTCTTGCTTTAACGGCCTGCGATGCGCAAGTATCTATCGACACTACCGATTCACCACACACTAAAAAAGCTGTAACAGCTAAAGATGCAAATACATTTATAACAAACACAGAAAAAGAACTAAGTGCACTTTATTTAGAATCGAGCCGTGCAGAGTGGATTTACGCAAACTTTATTACTCACGATACATCTGCTCTATCGGCTGAAGTTAACCGTAAAATGACCGAAACAGTCGTGCGTTTAGCAAATGAAGCTGCAAAATACGACGAACTAGAGCTTGATTACGATGCTCGCCGTAAGCTTGATAAACTAAAACTAGCACTTACACTTCCAGCCCCACAAGACGCTGATAAAACAGCACAACTTTCACAAATTGTTGCAGAGCTTGGCGGGCTATATGGTAAAGGTAAATACTGTAAAGAAGATGGCAGCTGTTTGAGCCTTGGCGACATGACCTCAAAAATGGCCACCAGCCGAGATTACAACGAACTACTTGATTTATGGCAAGGCTGGCGTGAAATATCAAAACCCATGCGCCCACTTTACGAGCAACAAGTAGCACTTACCAACGAAGGTGCGAAGGAGCTTGGTTATGCCGATACGGGCGCTATGTGGCGCAGTAAATACGATATGCCTGCTGATGACTTTACCACTGAGCTTGACCGTATTTGGGGCCAAGTTAAACCACTTTATAACTCGCTACATTGCCATGTTCGCGCAAAGTTAGGTGAAAAGTACGGCACCGACAAAGTACCTCAAGATCAGCCAATACCAGCGCACTTACTCGGTAATATGTGGGCGCAAGCATGGGGTAACATTTACGATGTTGTTGCACCAGAAAATGCCGATCCGGGTTACGATGTAACCGAGTTATTAGCTCAAAATAATTACGACGAGCTTAAAATGGTAATAGGGGCTGAAACCTTTTTTACCTCAATGGGATTTGAGCCACTGCCAGAGACCTTTTACGAGCGCTCGTTATTTGTAAAACCAAAAGACAGAGACGTGCAATGTCATGCATCTGCATGGAATATAGATAGCAAAGACGATTTACGTATTAAAATGTGTATTCAGCGCACGGGCGAAGAGTTCTCTGTTATTCACCATGAGCTAGGCCACAATTTTTATCAGCGCGCTTACAACAAACAGCCTTTATTTTATCAAGAAAGTGCCAACGATGGTTTTCATGAAGCCATTGGCGACACCATTGCCCTTTCGGTTACACCAGGCTACTTAAAAGAAATTGGCTTACTAGAGCAAGTACCTGATGAATCAAAAGACATTGGTCTATTAATGAAAATGGCACTTGATAAAGTAGCCTTTGTACCGTTTAGCTTAATGGTTGATCAGTGGCGTTGGCAGGTATTTTCAGGGGAAGTAGCACCAGAAAATTACAATAAAGCATGGTGGGAACTACGTGAAAAATACCAAGGAGTGCAAGCGCCTATCGCACGTAGCGAAAACGACTTTGATCCGGGTGCTAAGTACCACGTTCCGGGTAATACGCCTTATACACGTTACTTTTTAGCGCATATTTTACAATTTGAGTTTCATCGCAGCTTATGTGAAATTGCCGGTAACGATAAAGCCATTCATCGCTGCTCTATTTATAATTCAAAAGAAGCAGGGGATAGGCTAAACGCTATGCTTGAAATGGGTTCATCTCGCCCTTGGCAAGAAGCGCTTGAAACTGTAACAGGTAAGCCGCAAATGGATGCAACAGCAATGCTCGATTACTTTGCACCATTACAAACATATTTAGATAAACAAAACGAAGGCCGCAACTGCGGCTGGTAAATAGCGCTGAACAAAAAGCCCGCTCAAATGAGCGGGCTTTTTGTTCATATTCTAATTTTAGTTAAATTAAAACTGTAAGCTTAAATTTGCAAAGTAAGCATCATAATCAGAATCATCCCAGTTATTGCCGTAACCTGCTTCTAAACCAACATTGTTGTTGAAAAAGTGTTGAGCACCAAGAGTGTAATCATCATTTTTATTAACTGTAACAAAAACCGATGTTGCTTTGCTGAAATAGTAGTTAGATGCTAATTCCCAGTTACTTGAACCGCCATCAACATCTTCAAATTTACCTTCAACAGTCAAGTAGTTACCTTGCTGTAAATCAACAAAGTACTTAGCTGCTACTGCACGGTAATCAAACTCATCATCTGCTGTTACTGTAAAGCCAATATAATCAGTGCTGTTTAACTGGTGGTTATATGCCAAATCAAACACAAACTGATTGTCAGCATCTTCTACATCAACAAACGTAGCTTTTAATACAAGGTTTGGGTTAAAGAAGTAACCAGCTGAAAGTTCAATTACATCCGTGCTTGAGCCAAAATCACTATCGAAATTATTGTACTGTGCACCTAATACAAAATCTTCTACAAAATACTCACCGCCAATGCTAGTAACATCTCCAAAATCATTATCACTGTATGCACCATAAACATTTGTTTGCTTATTGATGTATTCAAATTGATCGTAAGGACCTAAAGTCGCTTTTGGAGAAAAATAATAAGTTGAGTCAACAGTTACTGTGTCATCACCATCTACATCCACGTATCCTACATGGCTGATTGATTGGTAAGTATCTGCAGCTATTGCAGTGGTTGCAGCGCTTGATAATAAAATGCTCGAAATGATAACGGCTAATTTTTTCATTTTAAATTCCCTATAAATATTACTTTTTATGCCTCAGCTGTCTAGCTAAAGTCGGGGCGCATCCTAACGTCAAAAAAATGAACAAAAACTGAATAAGAGGGCAAATTAAAACCACTTGAAATGTAAATAATTACAAGTAAATGTAAACAACGGGTATCAATAAAATCTACGTAACAATAGTCTGTCATCATTTAAACTCAAAAAGTAACAAATAAGGTACAAGTTGTCGCTAAATTAAACACAACTTAATTATTCGATAAACCTCATCAATATAACCTCCCCTCACTAAATTTTTCTAATTTCTCAAAATAATGACTATAATTAATTCATTATTTCTGAATTTATAATAAAAAATAGGTTTGTATAAGTGCATATTTTTATCTGTTTTTTCCAATAACCATTATTTACCAGCAAAAAAAACTCCAATACTCATTATTTTATAGCTATTATCATCGACTCTACTTAATGGCTTTAATAACAATCTAGCCATTTATGGCATTTTTATTTATAACTTAAAGGGGTTATTTAGATGAGCATAATAAAAGCCGTAATTATGGTTAGTAAAAGTTTATAGTTAAAAGATCAAACGTTTATAAACAACAAAGCCCGCTAAATTTAGCGGGCTTTTGATATTACTTTTGTATTAACTAAGTAGGGGACTTAATTAAAACTGGAAACGCATGTTAGCAAAGTACGCATCGTTATCAGAATCATCAGCGTTGTTTTCGTAACCCACCTTTACACCAATATTTTTATTGATAAAGTGTTGAGCACCAAAGCTGTAAGTGTCTTGCTTGTTGTAGTTAGCAAATACAGATGTTGCTTTTGAGAAGTAGTAGTTAGTTTCTGCTACCCATTGGTTTTCTGCGTCATCAATGCTTTCGTATTTACCTTCAAAAGTAAGGTAGTTACCTTGCTGTAAATCAATAAAGTATTTAGCAGCAACTGCACGGTAATCAAAATCGTCGTCTGATGTAAGTGTAACACCTACGTAATCTGTGCTGTTTAGCATGTAGTTGTAAGCTAAATCAAATAATGCGAAATCGTCGCCGTCTTTGTTTTCAACTAGTGTTACTTTTGCAAGTAAATCAGGGTTGAAAAAGTAACCACCCGTCAGTTTATAAAGCTCACTGTTAGAACCTGAATCTGGGTCTAGGTTTTCGTAAGATGCGCCAACAACAAATTCATTAATGAAGTATTCACCACCAACCGATGTTAAATCGCCAAAGTCGTCATCAGCGTAGCCACCATATACGTTAGTTTGTTTATTGATGTATTCAAACTGATCGTACGGACCTAAAGTTTTTTTAGGAGATAAGTAGTAAATAGAATCTACAGCAACGGTGTCGTTGTTATCGCTATTTTTGTAGCTTAGGTTACTAATTGAATTATAGCTGTCTGCAGCAGCCGCAGTGCTAGATAATAAAATGCTCGAAATAATAACTGCTAATTTTTTCATTGTAAGACTTCCCTATGTACATTGCTTTTTATGCTCTAGCTGTATTGCTAAAGTCGAGGCACATGCTAACGTTAGGAAACTGAATGAAAACTTAACTAACCAGTTGTATTTATTAAGTTAATTGTAAGGAAGTGTTGTAAACTGTAAAATTAAAGTAGTTGCAACATCTAGTCAACAACTACTTAAAACATGTACCGTATTAAAGCGCGTGTTGGCTAATAATTCGGTAAACATCGTTAATATTGTCGCCAGACTTAAACTCTTTACTAATTGGTGTTGGATCTGAGCCAACCCATATTTTTAGCTCGGCATCTAAGTCAAAATGGCCTGCACTTTCTTTACTAAACTTGGTAATTTTAGAGTAAGCAATACTCACCATTT
This sequence comes from Pseudoalteromonas sp. Z1A2, assembly GCF_011378755.1. Taxonomy (NCBI): domain Bacteria; kingdom Pseudomonadati; phylum Pseudomonadota; class Gammaproteobacteria; order Alteromonadales; family Pseudoalteromonadaceae; genus Pseudoalteromonas; species Pseudoalteromonas sp. Z1A2. Next base: position 18,800 of record NZ_WTKX01000029.1, read on the forward strand.
CCATTTTAGAACCGGTCATACCTTGCTTATCAATTAAGATTAAGCGCTTATTAGTAAAAATAAACATATCACGTACTACTTTATATGCTTTTTCTACTTGCTCGCCGTCAATTAATGTATTGGCGAGGATTTTTTCTAAATCAGAATCGTCAACTTCGCTTGCATTACCCATAAGTCCGCTAAGTAAACCCATTATACTTTCTCCTGTTTAAATATTTGATTCTCTAATGTATGACCATTAACTAACTGCCGGTACTGCCAGTGTTGTTGATGACAAAAATTCAGTAGTGCAATATCAAGTGGATCGCTCGTTGGCTGATACTCAACTACATATTCTTTATGTTGGCTCATATACACACGACTCACACCTGCAATTGCTTGAAGCTGTTGCTCAACATTTTGATAAGCCTCGCTTAGCATTAATGTATAAAAGTGTTTATCGGTATTATTAGTTTTTGTTTGATGCTCGCTTAGTACGCCTTTATCTAAATGAAGTACCTGTGAGCATAGTCGCTCAAGCTCAGTTAAATCGTGAGAGCTTAAAATAAATGTAGCCTGTTCACTTAATTCTGATACCAGCTCACGTACTTCTCTGGCATGAATCGGATCAAGCCCTGCGGTTGCTTCATCAAGCATTACAATTTGTGGTGCGCCAATAAGTGCTTGCGCTATCGTAACGCGCTTGCGCATACCGTGCGATAAATCCCCCGCACGCTGCTTTGCAATTTCTTTTAAGCCAACTAAATCAAGTACACGTAGCGCCTCAGTTTGACTTTGCTTAGCACCCATACCTTGCAGCTTTGCATAAAAGGCGAGTTGCTTATCTATATTAAAACGAGGGTCAAGTTGCGCGTCTTGCGGTAATGCACTTACTTTATTAAATAAAGCAGCACTACCAGGTTTATGCCCTAATATTTCAAGGCTGCCTTTACTTGGCGCAATATAGCCGCACAACAAACTAAATAAGGTAGTTTTACCCGCACCATTTGGCCCTACAAGTGCCACTGGCGCGCCTTTGTTAATTTCAAAGTCCACATTATTAAGCGCAAGTTTTGCACCATACGATTTACTCAAACCGCTAGCTGTAATTAATGGTCTCATAGTGAGCTCCTTGCAAAAATACGTTGAGCAACGCTTAGTAATACCGCAGTTTGCACAAGGGGAATAGCCACAGCGCTCAATAATGGTAAATTTTGCCCCGCTAATAGCTCTATTTGCACACCCGGAAATAAATAATCAAGCAAGCCTAATGCGGGTATTTGCCATTGCAATATACCAACTACAATACCGCCTGCTGCAAAATATAAAATTGCCAATACAATAGATAAACGCGATGAGCGAGCAAAGGTATTAATTAACGTCATTAGTGCTACAAATGGGCACAAAGTAATCACTAATATTAAAAATATAGAAAGCGCACGGGCAAAACCACCAGCCAGTAAACTTGGATCTCTAAAACACAATACCGCGAGTGTAGCCACAAGCGTTATACCCACCAAACATGCTAATACTCCTAGCTGCCCTAAAAAACGGCCAAACAGTATTTCAAAGCGAGTGGAGCGCAGTGATAAAAACCTTAGTGTGCCGCGCTCTCTATCGCCTACCGTTTGGTCGCTACAAATAAATAAACCAAAAACGGGAAAGCTATAAAGGGCTATTAACCAGTACATAGCAAATTCGGCCTCAGGCCAATCCAATAATTTACTTAAACCAATAGAACCTGATATATCACGGGCTATTTGCTCAAAATCAGGCGCACTTACAATGCCTACTGCCTGCCCTATTGGGTAGCGCAGTATTATTAGCCACACCAATGCAAAGGCAGCTAATGCAATAAGTCCACGTTTAGTTAAAAACATACGTACAAGCTCAAATCCCGCTATTTGCGTTAATCGCCCTACGTTTATCGGTAATGGTGTTGCCATTGACTATCCTTAATGACTTTTTATTTTCTGTGTATTTATCCACACTAAGTGTAAACACCTTGAATTACCAGCAAAAAAAAGCTCACCTGTGGTGAGCTTTGTAACAATACATTTAAATGTAACAGTATAAATTGCGATATAAATTATAAATACTGCTTATAAACCTCAAGTGCTTGGCTTAAATCGCTAATTAAATCTTCAACATCTTCAAGGCCTATGTGCAAACGAATAACCGGCCCTAAATCCCAACCTGTATTTGAGCGCAACCCTTTCATGGTTAAATTAGCCGTTACCAAACTTTCAAAACCGCCCCACGAAAAGCCCATTTTGATATGCTCAAGGCTATCTAAAAATGCATCAATCGCTTTTTGATTGCCGGTTTTCATCACAAATGAAAACAACCCATTACTGCCATCAAAGTCACGTTTAAAGAACTCATGCCCTGGGCAGCTTTCAAATGCAGGGTGTCGAATATGATCAACAAGCTCATGTTGCTCAAGCCATTTAGCTACTTCTATTGCTGCTTTTTCATGTTGATTTAAACGCACACCCATTGTACGCAGGCCTCTAAGTGCTAAATACGCATCATCGGCACTGGTACATTGCCCTAGTAAGTATGAGTTTTCGCGCAAGGTTGGCCAGTACTTTTTATTAGCAACAGCCACCCCCATCATCACGTCTGAATGGCCAACAATATACTTTGTTGCAGCTTGAATACTAATATCAACACCGTGCTCTAACGGGCGATAATGCAGACCGTTACCGTAGGTATTATCAAGCATGGTCATTACGTTGTGCTCATTGGCTACTTTTACCATAGCGGGCACATCTTGCACTTCCATCGTAATAGAGCCTGGAGATTCTAAAAACAACACTTTAGTATTTGGCTGAATGTAATCTTTAATACCTGCGCCAATGGTTGGCGGGTAATAGGTTGTTGTAATGCCCAGCCCCACTAAAATTTTATCGCAAAAATCGCGAGTTGGTTCGTACACGTTATCAACCATTAAAATATGATCACCGGTTTTTAAAAACGATAAAAATACTTGGCTGATCGCCGCAGCGCCACAAGGGTACAATGCACACCCTTCGCCGCCTTCAAGTTCTGTAATCGCTTCTTGCAGCGCAAAGTGTGTTGTTGTTCCTCGGCGCCCATAAAATAACGTTTTATCGCCACGGGTTTTAGCTGCTTCTTTTAAATCGGCTACAGTATCAAATACAATGGTAGATGCACGCTGTACAACAGGGTTTACTACGCCATGTGTATAGGCTTTTTTTCGCCCTGATGATACCAGCTGAGTGTTTTTATTACTTTTACTCGACATTGTTAATCCTTAAGGGTTTGTGCGCCAATGCTCAATTAAATAACGAGAGATAGAATCGGTTCTAGGCAGCTTTAAATGCTCGCCTTCTTCGTGCCAATTACCAAATTGCTCTAAGTCTTCACGACTAAACCATTTTGCATCGTCTAGCTCTTCTTTATCTACGTTAATTTGCTCAGATGTCGCCTGTGCAAAAAAGCCAAGCATAATTGACGATGGGAACGGCCATGGCTGAGATGCTACATAACGTACATTATCAACCTCTATACCTGCCTCTTCTTTAACTTCACGCGCAACAGCTTGTTCTAGTGTCTCCCCTGGGTCTACAAATCCAGCAAGCGATGAATACATACCAGTGGGCCACGCAGCTTGGCGACCTAATAAACAGCGTTCTACTCCGTCAGCAAAGACTTTAGTAACGACCATAATTACCGCAGGATCGGTACGCGGGAATGTAGGATGCTTACAGTTTTCGTTTTCACATACACGAGAATGCCCGGCTTCCACTGAACGGTTTTTACTACCGCAGCGCCCACAAAAACGGTGCGTGGCATGCCAATAACATAGCCCTCTCGCAAGGGCTGCTATTGAGGCATATTTAATGGTTACTTGAGGCCCATATTGGCGAATATCAAAAAACTGAGCGCCCTCTATTAAAGGCGAAAGTACGCTTTCATCCAGATCAGAAACATCCAATGCAAACACACCATGTTTAGCATTGTTTAAACCAACAAAAATAGCACTCGTTAAATCTAAATGTGCCACTTGTTGATACGTTAAATAGCTTACTTTAGGGGTATCTTTAATAAATAGGGTTTGATTATTTTTAACTAAAACCCATTTACTTTGCGCCGACATTTGCGCTTTAAGCCACGATGGGTCTTTACGAAAATTTGAGCCTCTATCTAGTGGCATGTTGCTGTAATGAAGCATGTAAGTCCTTGGTAACTCGTTATGCTTTAAAATTACCATAATCATTTAGCAAACCCAATTGATTACAGTAATAAAAAAAGCCTATATAAGGCTTAATTCATCTATTACGGCTTTGTATTAAAATCTCTCATGTTGCAGGCACTTAGCTTGCACTTTTTTAACTATTTTTTACTGTTAAAGTAGCAAAGTATTATCAATTAAATGAAATTGCTCTGCGCTTTGTTTTAATACCTCAGCAGTTAACCTGTCAGCACCGTATACATCGCACGGTACATTATATTGACTTTTTAAATGCCCAAGTAACAAAGCAAAGTCACCATCGCCAGAGAGCAAAATAACTTTATCAAGATTTTTACCCTGCTCTAACATGTCTATTGTTATGCCTACATCCCAATCGCCTTTAGCACTTCCATCACGGCGTTGAATAAATGGCTTTAGCTTTACGTCAAAACCAATCGCACGCAAAATATTTTGAAACTGATTTTGCTTTTCATCTCCTCGATAAATTGCATACGCAAAAGCACACTCAATATTGTATTGCGCCTCCATCATTCGCCAAAACGCATTGTAGTCAAAATTTTTCCCGTAACTCTCACGGCACGTGTAATAAATATTTTGCACATCAACAAAAATACCGACCCGTGGTTTCGTGCTTTGCTGCTCGTTTTGTAAAGTCATTTAGTGTCCTAGTGAGGATTAATAGCAATAAAAGTAACGTTATAAAATAAGTGTACCTTGCAATTTATATTTAAGTAACCTAAATTAGTTACATACCCTTATGTAACCAATATTGGTTACATATTAAAAAGTAACCATTTTGAGATTTTTATGATTGGTGTGATCAGCGGCGATATTATTAAATCGCAAACAATCCCTAAGCAGCAATACGATGCCATGCTTTATCAACTAGAGCAAAGTTTGCGAAACATTTCGGGGGAGCAAACACTTTGGAATATATACCGAGGCGATGCCTTTCAGTTACAAGTTAATAATCCTGAGCTCCTTTTTAAAAATGCCATACTTGTATATTTACACCTTAAATCGTCAGGTTATGAACTACGACAAAGCTTGGCGCTTGGGCAAATAGATAACCCACGCAGCGATATAAAAACAGCAACCGGTTCTGCTTTTACTCTTTCGGGGCAAGGCCTTGATAAAATAGGTAATCAACGCTTTGTTTTTAATATTAACGAGCAGCAGCTCGATGAAAGCTTAAATCTTAATTTAGCTTTTGCCGACGTATTGCTCACTAAAATCACACAAAAACAAGCAAATGCCCTGTATGTCTATTTAACATCACCAGACAACAGCCACGCGGCACTGGCTAAAGAGCTTAAAACAAGTCGCGAAAACGTAACCAAACTACTAAATTTAGCGCACTACCAACTTATAGAGCGCTTTATTAAGCACACACAAAACGTTATAAAAAATATAATTAAAGGAGGTGAATAATGGCGTTTTCACTTTTACTGGTCGCGCTTATTATTGGCCACTTACTCGCTGATTTTTACTGGCAACCTATGAGTTGGGTAAACGACAGAAATACCCGTCACTTTAAAGCCAGTAAGCTTTATTTTCATGTACTAGTGCATGGTGTAACAAGTGCACTCATTATTACCGTGTGGGAATACACATTCGGCTGGCAGCAACTAAGCAGTGTTTTAATTGCCACGGCGAGCATTATGCTGAGCCATTACTTTATTGATATAGCTAAATCGTATTCTAATAAAGGCGTGGTGCCTTTTTTACTAGATCAAATAGCGCACATACTCGTTATTATTGCGCTCAGTATTTGGCTAACTGATAACAATAGCTTTATGGCTGCAATTAATAATATGCTCACTGATCCCAAAATACTGTGGGTGGTATGCGGTTATTTAATTATTTTAAGTCCCAGCGCCGTATTTATAAGAATGATGTTAGAGCGTTTAACAAGCAACTTTTCAAGTACTGGTAGCTTACCACTTGCAGGGCAAAGCATAGGTATGTTGGAACGCGTACTTATGCTGAGCTTTATATTGCTTGACCAATTTGCAGGGCTTGGATTTTTACTTGCGGCAAAGTCGGTATTTAGGTTTGGTGATTTAAGTGCAAGCAAAGATAAAAAACTTACCGAGTACGTTATGCTTGGCACACTACTTAGCGTAAGTGTTACTTTATTTGTCGGCTTGGGTATTAACTATTTAATCAGGCAGGCAATACAGTAAGTACAATTTACAGGTAATAAAAAACGCGCTGCCTCTATTTAATTAAAGAAGGGAGCGCGTTTTTTGTATCAGCATTTAACTAAATTCTAAATTAATTAAACGCTAGTGCAATCACTAATAATGATTAATCGTTATTGGTGCGACGACGGCGTTGGCCATTACCGCCAACAGATTCACGCTTTGCCCATGGGTTTTGCGCGCTGTCATCTGTTTTAGCAGCTGGCTTTTTAGAACCACCACGGCGTGGGCCGGTACCATTACCACCATTGTTCGGCTTTTTGCTGTTAGGCTTGCTGCTATCAGATTTAGGCTTATTAAAAGGCTGCTTTTTCTTAGGCTTTTTAGCCGGCAGTGGGCGAGCATCTAATGCGCGTTCAGCTACTGGGTTAATAGGCTCAAAACCGTCTTCTTCAGCACGTGGAATAAGCTCACCAATAAAGCGTTCAATACCGTATAAATCAACAGCATCATCAACCGTTACAAACGAAATCGCATGACCCGACGCACCAGCACGGCCTGTACGGCCAATACGATGAACATAATCTTCATATACGTTTGGTAAGTCGTAGTTAACAACATGCGGTAATTCAACAATGTCTAAGCCACGTGCAACAATGTCTGTTGCTACTAATACGCGTACTTCACCACTTTTAAAACCATCAAGTGCTTTAACACGTGCGCCTTGTGATTTATTACCATGGATAGCCGCGCCTACAATGTCATCGCGCTCTAGTTGTTTAACTAAGCGGTTAGCACCGTGCTTTGTACGGCTAAACACTAATACTTGTTGCCAATCGTTAGTGCGAATCAAGTGGCTTAGCAATGCTGTTTTACGTGTTTTATCTACCGCGTAAACGCACTGAGTAACACTTTTCGCTGTGGTATTTTTTGCAGCAACTGAAATTTCAACTGGGTCATTAATTAACCCTTTTGCTAATGCACGAATTTCATCTGAAAATGTAGCCGAAAACATCAAGTTTTGACGTTTAGCAGGCATTTTAGCAATTAAGCGTTTAATATCGTGAATAAAGCCCATGTCTAACATGCGGTCAGCTTCATCGAGTACAAGCACTTCAACGCTATCAAATTTAACTGCATTTTGATTATGTAAGTCGATTAAACGACCCGGCGTTGCGACTAAAATATCAACACCTTTACGAAGACGCTGCATTTGTGGGTTAATTTTAACGCCACCGTAAACTACAAATGAGCTCACATCAGAATGCTTAGCGTACTCTTCAACGTTTTCACTTACTTGCAAAGCAAGTTCACGTGTAGGCGTTAAAATAAGTGCACGTACGTGGTTACTCTTAGCTTTAGGGCCCGACGACAAGCGCTCAATAAGTGGTAATGTAAAACCCGCTGTTTTACCTGTACCTGTTTGCGCAGCCGCCATAACATCACGGCGTTCAATAATTGCAGGAATTGCTTGAGCCTGAATCGGCGTTGGCGTTTCATAGCCCTTTTCTAAAACCGCATTAACCAAAGACTGTGATAAACCTAAACCTTCAAAACTCATATAAACTCTCTTTTAAATAAGGCTACATTAGCCAGTTGCGCGCATTATACCTGTAGTAGCTAAGAATGCATGCCATTATTTACGTTGCAGGCAATTGAGCATAGTTTATTAAAATTAAACCTGTGATCAAGTTGCTTAAAAATGCAAAAAACGGCCATAGGCCGTTTTTTGTTTATACTTAATTACTCTAAGTATTAGAGTTACTTAACACCTAACTCACGCAAACGTTCTTGCAAGTAGCTATCTGCCGTGTAGCGCTCTGAAAGCACAACATCTGGATGCGGGTGTAAAAATAACGGTAATGAAATACGCGATTTAGTAGATGCTTTACCCGTTGGGTTAATTACACGGTGAATTGTCGATGGGAAATACCCGCCCGACGCTTCTTGTAGCATGTCGCCGATATTAATAATTAAGCTGCCAAAATCACATGGCACGTCTAACCAACCGCCATCTGTTTTTTGAACTTGTAAACCTGGCTCATTAGAAGCTGGTAATACAGTCAATAAATTAATATCGCCATGGGCTGCTGCGCGAATAGCACCAGGCTCTTCATCACCCGTCATTGGTGGATAATGTAGGATACGTAACAATGTTTGCTCAGAATCGGCAATCATGTCTTTTAAATCAATCGAAAACTTAGCACGTACATCAGCTGGTGCTTCAGCCTGAACCCAGCTTAATAATGTGCCAGCAAATTCACTTGCTAAACGGTAGTATTCACGTACATCAGCCTCAAGCTGGGCAGGAACGCGACCTTTAGGGTACACATGAAAGTACTCTTTAATGTCTTTTATTGTAAAGCCTTTCGCTACTTCTGATACTGAAGGCGGAAAGTAACCGTCTTGAGTTTCTTTAGAGAATAAAAAGTCGTGCTTTTGCTCTGAGTTAAAAAAGTCTTGCCAATTTTTGTAAATAGACTCAACTAAAGACTGTGGGATTGGGTGGTTTTTTAAAACGCCAAATCCAGTATTTCTTAACGATTCAACAAATTGTGCAGCCGCATCGGGAGCTTTATAATCAACAGTAGGTAATTGCATTGTACGTTCCAGTGAATAGGTTGTGTGAAGTGAGTTGCTTTTAATAGTGCTAAATTACTTATATAAAGTAGCAAAGCCTTCAATATAGCGCTATGCGAGGATAGACAAATGACCTCAAAAACATAAGGACATATGTCCGCAAGGCATAGTCACTGTCACTTTGCTTGATCAAGATCAACTAATAAAAAAACGTTGAATTTGCAAGGTTTAGTAACTATCTCTGGTCTATTATTAGAATATATTTTATTTGTGTAAATAAGGCTCCCCATGCGACAAAAAGTATCTTTTAAAAGCGGCGATTTAGAACTTGCCGGCCAACTTGAACTTCCCTCTGGTGACGTTAAGTTTTACGCGCTATTTGCACACTGCTTTACATGCGGTAAAGACATTGCAGCAGCTACACGAATTAGCCGTGCACTCACACAACAAGGTATCGCCGTACTGCGTTTCGACTTTACCGGTTTAGGTAATAGTGATGGCGATTTTGCTAACAGTAACTTTTCATCAAACATTCAAGATTTAGTATCTGCGGCAAATCATTTACGTGAGCATTTTGCTCCGCCGCAACTACTCATTGGCCACAGTTTAGGCGGCGCTGCGGTACTTGCTGCTGCTGAGCATATTCCTGAAGTATCGGCTATTACAACCATTGGCGCACCGTCAGATGCGCAGCACGTAGCGCATAACTTTGAAGCACACCTTGATGAAATTAACGCAGCAGGTGAAGCTAAAGTTAACTTAGCTGGTCGTGAATTTACCATTAAAAAGCAATTTATTGACGATATAGCCAAGTACGATAAAAGCCACATAAGTAAACTTAAGCGCGCATTATTAGTAATGCACTCCCCTATTGATGCGACTGTAAATATTAGTGAAGCTGAAAAAATTTATGCATCAGCTAAGCATCCTAAAAGCTTTATTAGCCTAGATAACGCCGATCACCTTTTAACAAATAAAAATGATGCCGACTACGCTGCACAAATAATTGCAACGTGGGCAAACCGTTATGTTAAGTACGACAAAACTAAATACACGGCAAGTTTAACGGGTGGTAATGTACTTGTTGAAGAAAAAGACCATGTATTTACTCAGCACGTAAGTACAAAAGATCATACTTGGCTTGCAGATGAGCCAATAAAAGTAGGCGGTAAAAACTTAGGTCCCGATCCGTATCATCACTTATTAGCGGGGCTTGGTGCCTGTACGGCAATGACATTGCGCATGTACGCTACACGTAAAAAATTACCACTGGAGCATGTTAAAGTAGAGCTTGATCACACTCGCGATTACAACAAAGATTGCGACGATTGTGAGCAAACCGGTAACCTTGAAGCCATTACCCGTAAAATCACCTTACGTGGCGACTTAACAGAGCCTGAGCGTCAGCGTTTACTCGAAATAGCCGACAAATGCCCAGTGCATAAAACACTACACAATAACCCAGTTATTGTAAGTGAACTGGTAGAATAACTGCCGTGAAATTAATATAGCGCAGGTAACACTGCGCTGTGATTTAACTTTTATATACCTAACTTTTACTATCTAAAAATCCCTCTACTTCTTTACTCATTCTATCCACCAGCCATTTTGGCCCGCCATCGTACATATCGTTATGACGCGATTTTTCTATCATTATTTGCGTAACAGGAAACTTATTCAGCTCTGAATCGTTTAACAGCACATTCGCATCAGCTGGGTAATCACTACCGCGTAGAGTAAGTACGCGAATGTTTTTATTGCGCGGGATCAACATGCGGCGATGATCGAGCGTAATAATAGTGCTAACTTCGTTTGGATAAATAGAGCCGTATAATGACGAAATATCCCCGCCGTTTGAGTGCCCAAATAAGGTGAGTTTTGTAAAGTCGTATGCTGGGTATTTACTCGATAGCTCATTAACTAAAAACTTAAGCGTTACTACACCACGATGCCAGTTTCCCATACGTGTTGTTAAGTAAGGCTGCTCACGATTAAGGTAAGGGTCACTTTTTAATTCATGTGCAACGGCTATTGTTAAATATCCGTGCTGATTAAACGCATTACTGGCAAACGTATACTTGTTATGGCTAATCCCGTAACCTGCGTTAATAAACGCTACAGGGCATTTTACTTGCGCTGTACACTTAGCATTGTTACTTGGCAATGTAATATTGATAGGAATAGTGCGATTGCGGCTTTCATCAGTCATAACGCCATCGTTTGCATAGCTTGTCGCGCTTATTGCTGATGTGCTTATATCTGATGCACTTAGAGCTAGTGCGCTTAACATAAAAAGCTTTTTAAGTGTTTTTTGCATATTTAAACTTATATAAATTATTGTTTTTAATTAAAAATAATTTTTACTTTATAGGTTTGCATTCTCTATTGTCAAACTATGCGATAATGGCCGCCATTGTTTAAATATATTTAGTAAAAGATCCAATAAATGAAATCATACAATAGCATTCAAGAACGTATAGAAATTTTAGAAGACAAACTAACGGCAATACATGACGAAATCGAAACACTAAAAACCCCTGCTAAAAACAACAATGAACGTATTATTTTTAAGTTTATTGAAACAGGCAGCACAGGTAAAACGAAGGATTTTGTTCGTGAGTTAGGTATTAAATCACCACGTGACGGTTTGTTTTCATCAGGTGACGTTACAAAACTAATTAAAGATGGCGCTGAAGATATTTCACCTGCGTTATTAGAAATCGCAAGACAGCTTGCCAGTGCACGTAATAAAAATGGCCCTAGCCGTTAATTACGCAGTTACGCAGTTACGCAGTTACGCAGTATCTAGAAGCCCAGCCAAGCTGTCGCTTCTAGATATGTAATCATATTAAACTAAATTAATCACAAAGCTCTATATTAAGGCTGGTAAGTAAATTAAGTGCTTCGAAGCGATCAAACTTAGCATTCGCTAAAATATTATTATTCAAATCTATATTAAACGCTGTCGCACCTACAAAATCACATTTTGTTAAGTTAGTTTGAAAAAACTCACTATCGCGAAAATCTGTTCCTGTAAATTCACTACCGCTTAAATCAGCATGTCTAAAATCAACATTTTTGGCAAAGCAGTGTGTTAGTTTGAGGGCTTTGAGGGTTAATTCAAAAAAAGAACTATTACTGAGCTCGCAATAATTAAAACTCACCGGTGCGTTAATACTAAGCGCTGGCCAATCTACGTCAGTCCATTGCAGACTATTTAATTTACAGTGGCTAAAACTTACATCTTCAAGCGAGCTGTAGTTCCATTTAAGTGACGATAAATTACAGTTTTTAAAGTTGCACTGTATAAATCGGCAATTTTTAAACTGCCCGCCTGAAAAGTCGCAATCGGTAAATGTGCACTCTTCAAACTCAGAATTTTCAGTTAGTTGCTCTTCGCGCTGTAAAGCATTAAATTGCTCGTCGAAGTAGTGATTATTATTTGAAATTGACACTATTAACCTAGTTTTTAATGGGCATAGACGCTATTTTTAGGTAAATCTTTTTTAAGCGCAAGCACTGCAATAAAAATCAAAGCAAATAGTGGAAATAGCGCTAAACAGCCACCCACAAAAGCTAAAACCCCCGGCATAGTACTTTTACGCTTACCTATTTTGTAGCTAATTACAGCAAAAATAGGAATACTCAGCACAATAAAAAAAACTAAAAATTCACCAAATAAGGTTGCATTGATCGACATAATAATTCCTTTTTCGTCTATTCGATTAAAATACATGTTGCTGTAAATTTAACCACAAAAAAACCCTTAAGCATATAACTTAAGGGTTTTTAAATTTAGCTCAATAAGCTAAACAAAAATTACTCTTCGCTAGGTATCGATTTTTCAACAACACTAATTGCAAGCTCAGCTAACGAATCCATATTAGGCTTACTAGGCGCGTTAGTTAATAAACACGACGCTTGTGTTGTTTTAGGGAAAGCAATAACGTCACGAATGTTATCGGTACCACATAAAAGCATTGCTAAACGGTCAAGACCAAATGCTAAACCAGCATGTGGTGGTGTACCGTATTTAAGTGCATCAAGTAAAAAGCCAAACTTGTCTTGTTGCTCTTGCTCGTTAATACCTAAAATTCTAAATGCAGTTTCTTGCATATCTGCATTATGAATACGTACCGAACCGCCACCCACTTCGTAGCCGTTTAATACCATGTCGTAGGCATCTGAAATAGCCGCAGCTGGATTTGCTTCAAGCTCACTTGCAGTGATATCTTTTGGTGCAGTGAATGGATGATGCACAGCATGTAATGTGCCTTCGTCATCTTCTTCAAACATTGGGAAGTCTACAACCCAAAGTGGTGCCCAACTATTAAGGTTAGTGATTTCTAAGTCAACACCAATCTTAACGCGCAGTGCGCCCATTGCTTCATTTACTGTATTGCGCTTATCGGCACCGAATAAAATAATATCGCCAGACTGTGCATTAGTACGCTCAAGTAATTTTGTGATTACGTCTTCGCTTAAAAACTTAGCCACTGGTGATTGAACACCTTCAGCGCCTGCAGTGTGGTCATTTACTTTCATCCACGCCATGCCTTTAGCGCCGTAAATACCAATAAACTTAGTGTAATCGTCAAGCTGTTTACGAGAAAGCTTAGCGCCACCCGGTACAGTTAATACAGCAACACGACCTTTTTCGTCGTTAGCTGGACCTGAGAAAACATTAAACTCTACATCTTTAACTAAATCTGCAACATCAACTAACTTCATTGGGTTACGTAAATCAGGCTTATCAGAACCGTAAAGGCTCATTGCCTCGCTGTAAGGCATGATTGGAAAATCGCCTAAATCAACGTTTAACAATGTTTGCCACATCTCGCGGATCATTTTTTCAGTCATACCACGTACTTGATCAGAGCTCATGAACGAGGTTTCTATATCTATTTGGGTAAATTCTGGTTGACGATCGGCACGTAAATCTTCATCACGGAAACATTTAACAATTTGGTAGTAACGGTCGAAACCCGACATCATCAACAATTGCTTAAATAACTGTGGAGACTGTGGTAAAGCGTAAAAACTACCTTTATGAACGCGGCTTGGCACTAAGTAATCGCGTGCGCCTTCTGGCGTTGCTTTAGTAAGTACAGGTGTTTCGATGTCTAAAAAGCCGTTTTCATCTAAAAAGCGACGAACAAAGCTGCTTGCTTTAGCACGTAATTTAATACGGTCACTCATTTCTAGACGACGTAGGTCTAAGTAACGGTATTTTAAACGACGCTCTTCTGAGTTTACTTGGTTAAAATCAAGTGGAAGCGGTTCAGAGCGGTTAATAATTGTAAGCTCAGTACCTAAAACTTCAATTTCACCTGTTGCCATATCTTTATTTACTTGGCTATCAGGGCGTGCACGTACAGTACCTTTTAGCTGAACACAAAATTCTTGGCGAAGTGTGTTAGCTGAACTCATTAACTCTTCAATGTCAGAGTCGAATACAACTTGTACTAAACCTTCTCTATCGCGTAAATCGACAAAGATAAGTCCACCAAGGTCACGTCGTTTGTTGATCCAGCCACATAGTTCAACTTCTTGATCTACGTGAGTTTTATTTAGCTGTCCGCAATATATAGAGCGCATAGTTTTCCTGTCAGATAAAAGGCTTAAACGGTTATATTTATTTGTTTTAAGGCGTGTGATTTAAAAAACAGGTCACCACAATACAAATAAAGCCGCTAGCAATCTAAAAATAATCAAATTAAGCCCTGCATTATACTCAACTAACATTAAGATGCTAGGGCGTGTGCCGCTTTTGCCCCTGAATTTACAGCAGCTCGTTTTGTTATTTGCTACACTATCGCCACTTTATAATAAGGCGCTAGTTTGTATGTTATATATTGGATGCCCGCAGTGGTCGAGTAATGCATGGAAAGGCAATTTATTTTCAAGCCAATGTAAAAACGCCGATATGCTTAGCCAATACGCCCAACACTTTAACTCTGTTGAAGGTAATACCAGCTTTTACGCTGACCCATCGCCAAGTACCGTATTGCGCTGGGCAAACAGCGTACCCGATGATTTTAAATTTACGTTTAAGTTTAATCGTCGCTTTAGCCACGAGCTGCACCTAACTAATGTTCAAACCGAGCTCACTGATTGGCTTAACTTGTTCTCCCCTATTTTAGAAAAAACCGGGCAAATCATGCTGCAATTACCTAAAGCATTTGGCCCTGGTGACTTACCCAAACTCGCCCAATTTATTAGCCTGTTACCAAAAGAGGTTAATTACGGTGTAGAGGTACGTCATACTGCGTTTTTTCAAAAGGGTGAAGCCGAAATTGCGCTTAACCAATTATTAATGGCAAATAACATAAATCGTATATCGATGGATACTCGCGCCCTATTTGCGGTAAAACCAACAACCGAAGCGCTAATAGATGCACAGCAAAAAAAGCCCCACTTACCGGTACATGCAATAGCTACTGGATCAGAGCCTATGGCGCGCTTTGTAATAGCCGATTTACAAAACGACTATAAACCCTTTTATAAACCGTGGCTAAGTAAAGTAAAACAATGGCTTGATGAAGGAAAAACGCCCTATGTGTTTTTTCATACGGCAGATAACCGAGAAGCGCCATTATTAGCAAGGCAGTTTTGCAAAGACCTTGGTTATGATCACAAAGCATTAAACCCATTTACTGGCGAAAAAGAAGCCCACCAGCCAGCACTTTTTTAAAAGTAAAACGACAGAGAAATAATAATGAGTAAATACGCACATTACTTTACCGGCTACCCAGCTAACATTGTTGAGCAAGTATTAAGCCTTATAAATAACAACAAGGTATGTGACTACTTACTTAAAAAGTATCCGCAAGCACACACTATTACCAGCGATAAACTACTTTATAGCTATGCAACCGAGCTTAAAAAACAATATTTAAAAAATGCGCCACCATTTGGTCGTGCGGCGTTTAAAAAACAAGGCGACATGGTGACCAATGCACTCGGTACACATACGTATCGAATGCAAGGTAAAACCCGTAAACACGATTTAGCGATAAACAGCGACTTGCTCCGCGCTCCCGAGCCGTTATTAAAAGCGTTAGTGGTACATGAGCTCGCCCACTTTAAAGAAAAAGACCACAACAAAGGCTTTTATCAGCTTTGCTGCCATATGGAACCCAGTTACCACCAGCTAGAGTTAGATTTAAGAATTTTTTGTGTGGTAGTCGCAATGGGTGAAAATCCTTATTTAAAATAAGGGTTTTAGCGTTACTTAAATGAGTGTAAATAACGCCATACTTAAGTTAATATTTCCTTTCATAACCAAACGCCCATACCCAGTCTTTTATCCCCGTAAGCAGCTCACAACTTAACGCCAGCCCTTAATAAAAAAAGTTTAAAACTACATAATTGCCCTACATTTGAGAACTACACTCTTAAAAGTTAATTTAATCTTTGGAGTTTTTAAATGATGAAAAATACCCATGCCATTTTACTCAGTGCCCTGTGCTGCTTAACCTTAAGTGCCTGCAACGAGCAAAACAGCCAATCACTTGAACAATCAAACCTCAATGATTTTACTCTAACCAGCTCAAAAGTAAGTGATGGCGGTAATTTGCCTATTACTTATACATGCGATGGGCAAAGCATTAGCCCCCCACTTAACTGGAGTGGAGCACCTAAGGCAACCAAATATTATGCGTTAATTATGGATCATAAAGCGCCAGAGGGAATGCATTGGTATTGGACCATGTACAATATTGCCGCCGATAAAACACAAATTAAAGCGGGCGAAACCCTCGGTGAAGTAGGCTCTAATAGCGTAAACGATTTAAACCAATACGCGCCGCCTTGCTCTAAAGGTCCAGGTGAAAAAAGCTATACTTATACTGTGTACGCGTTATCTGCACCGGTTACCTTTAATAGCGATACAAAGGTAGATCGCTCAGCATTACTCGCTGCTGTAAAAGATATTACGCTCGATACTGCAAGTATGACGGTTAAATACTCGCGAAGCGCTAATAGCGCCGAGCACAAACCTAATACAAGACCAAAACCAAATGAGCAACCAAAGCCTGATAAATCATATTTAACCGCTAACGTAAAATCACCTCGTTGCGATGCTATTAAACAATCAGTGAGTAATGCAGGGTTTGATAAAAGCGTATCTGTTACGTGCGATGAACACTATGCTTATATTGCCTCATCTACTTATCCTGATCATGAAGTAATGACTGGTATTACAGGTACTAACGAGCAAATACCCGTTCCAGCTAAAGACTACGTAGCACCTATAAAGCTAAATCCTAAAAAAGCAAAAACAATAACAACAATTGATGCAGCCGTAGGTGTTGCCGTTAACGGCGTACCAATATACGACTATTCTTCGCAAGGTGAGTTGGACGTAAATAGCTACGATGAAAAACACGACACTTTAGCACTCGGACAGTTAGATATATGTGGCGGACACGCAGGACGAGGTGATGACTACCATTATCATGTATCGCCAACGTGTATGATTGACACAATGAAAAACCAAACAAGCGATGCCATTATTGGTTGGGCTTACGATGGTTACCCGCTGTATGGCAGTAAAAACCCAGACGGCAGTGCAATTGCCAAAGGTGACCTTGATGTATGTAACGGACAAACCGACGACACATTTGGCTATCGCTACCAAACATCAGCTACGCCGCCGTATATTATTCAGTGCTTAGTTGGTGAAGTAGATACCGCAAAATTACCAAGAGTGTCACCACTTAGTGGCGATACTCAAGGTATAAGAGCCGACTTGCGCCCGCCACAAGGAGGCGTTGAAAACCTAACGCACACAATCTCTGAAAACGGCAGCCGTACAATGAGCTACTCATACAAAGGCGAGAACTACTTTACTACCTACAGCCCTGCATCACAGGGAAAAGACTGCTATAGCTTTAAACAAAAAACCATCAGTAATGGTGGCAAAGTTCAAACAGGTACATTTTGTAGAGGTCCGCAACCAAATCACCTTACTCCAACAGTCACTAAGCAAAATACAAATCCTGCCATTACAGGCAAGCATAACTTAAAGCTAGAAGCATGGGCTGATAACTGGTTTACAGCCTACATAGGCGAGCAGTTACTTGTTGAAGATTCTGTGCCTATAACTACAGAGCGTTCATTTAATGCCGAAAGTATTACGTTTTCTGCAAACTACCCTATTGAGCTTAATTTAATAATTAAAGACTTTAAGCAAAACGACACTGGGCTTGAATACATCGGCGCTAAAAATCAGCAAATGGGTGATGGCGGTTTTATTATGCAACTTACCGACACCGATACAAATAAAGTAGTTGCCGTAAGCGATAAAAGCTTTAAATGCGAAATACTGCACAAAGCGCCGCTCAACAAATTATGCGAAAGCGAATCAAACCCTGTCGCGGGCGAAGGCGTTTGTACGTTTATGTCAAAAGAAGCACCAACTAACTGGCTGCAAAGTAACTTTGATAACGCAAACTGGGCTAATGCAGTAGAGCACAACTTTGCCGATGTAGGACCAAAAGACGGTTACGACGATATTAACTGGGATGAAAATGCAAAATTCATATGGGGCGAAGACTTAGAAACCGACAACACCCTTATTTGTAAAGCAATTATTGAGCAACCTCAATAAAAGGTAGTAATTATGTATTTTTTAAAAAAATTAAAATGGCTAATGCTCGCGTGTATTTTAACAAGTATGAGCGCTCAAGTGAGCGCCCATGTATTAAAAAACACAACAGCCCAAGTAATTTTAAGAGATGGGCAAGTTGAAGTAAAAGTATTAACTAATGCTGAGCATTTAATCTCAGCGCTGCAAAGCGAGCAAGCATGGCTTATGGGCGATATTGATAAGCTTATGCCTACAAACTTAAGTGCAGAGCAACAAGAAGAGTTTGTAAAAAATGCACTTAAACAAAAAACGAGCTTACGTGTAAATCAGCAAGTTATCGTGTTTGAACGCGTCGTTTTTACCACCAGCAACAACGAAGCGCACGACCTAGAAATTGTTTTTCAAGCAAAGCACACATTTACAACAGTAGATGAGCTTGCCATATCGTTCCCTAAAAGTTTAGGTGCAGTACACGCAAGCTTTGTAAAACCACAATATAAGTTACTGGGTGCTGGCGATACCGCAAAAATAAAGTTCTAGCCCAAGAATCAACATACCTAAAAGCTTACTTAAAAAGGATTTTAGTAAGCAACTCCCTAAATACGCTAATTGTAGGCACATAATCAATATGCAATACTGCTTGGTACGTTAACGTCATGATTTTTACTATTTGCCAATCAGTGAAATTAATACATAAATTCTTTTTAGCTTTTTTTATCACTAATATCGCCCTTGTTGGGCTTATGTTTGTGTTTATATACATGACCTTTTCGTCAGGTTTTAACGACTTTGTTGAACAAGAAGAAACAAAACATGTAGCAATGGTTAAGCATCAACTTATTGAGCTTTATAGCGGATTAGGCAGTTGGCAACCCATTACACAAAGCACGCAATTATGGCGCTCTATTGTAGAGCCGCAAAAAAAGCCAGGCGAGCCCAAAGCGAATAAACACACAAGCACCCCACCCAAACCAAATAACAGCAATGCAACGCCTTCTTTATTGTGGGTACACTTACCTGCAGGTTCCCTTAAAACAGGGCAACGTATAAGTTTATATGATCAAAATAAAAAGGTTGTTATTGGTAGGGCTAATTTAAACGACAACCCACATATAGAACCTATTTTATTAAACAATAACGTTATAGGCTGGATAGGTTTAGTACCTTCAAAACTTGTGCAAAGTAGCCCAGTAAAAGTATTTTTAGCAGCACAATTTCATAACTATTTTATGATCACATTACTCGTTATTGTGCTCGCATTTATTATGGCTATTGTGTTATCTCGCCATTTAATAAAACCAATAAAGCAAATAGTGACTGGCACCGATGAGTTAACAAAAGGAAATTTTGCCAGCAGAATCATCCCCTCTAGTAAAGATGAGCTAGGTACCCTATCCAACAACTTTAACGCCTTAGCCCACACGCTTGAGCAAAACCAACAAATGCGGTTTCAATGGGTGTCAGATACATCCCACGAATTAAGAACCCCACTTACTGTACTACGCTCGCATTTACTAGCCGTGCAAGATGGCGTATTTACAGCCGACACAAAGCGTATTAATTTACTCATAAACCAAGTAGATAACTTAAGTCACATTGTTGACGACCTAGCTCAACTAGCACAAACAGATAGCGTTAATTTAACCTATGACAATGCGCGCATTGATTTAATCACTATTTTTGAGCAATCAATTGAAAACTACACCGCTCGCTTTAAAGAGCGTCAATTAAATGTAGATAGCAAAAGCTTAACCAAAGCCGGCAAATGTATAATAAATGGTGATAAAGAACGCCTTATACAATTATTTTCAAACCTGTTAGAAAATACCTGCAGATACACGCATAAAGGTGGGCAAGTAATAATACTTGCCCACAAAAGACCCAATAACATTGAGCTTATTTTACAAGATTCAGCCCCAAGTGTTTTACCAAACGACTTACAAAAATTGTTTGAGCGTTTTTATCGCGTTGAAAAATCTCGAAGCCGAGAGCACGGCGGCTCGGGCTTAGGGCTTGCACTTTGCAAACAAATAGTAGAGGCACATGGCGGTCAAATATCGTTGCACAACTCACCACTCGGTGGGCTAGAGGTAAAAATAACGCTGACACTTTTAGGTTAAAATAATGGCATCACAAAAAATACTTATCGTTGAAGACGAAGAAAACATTGCCGAGGTACTTATTGCCTACGCTAAGCAACAAAATTACGAAACTGAGCACTTTAATAGTGGCAAAGGTGTAGTTAGTTTTGTAAAACAAAACGCAGTAGATTTAATACTTCTTGATTTAATGCTGCCAGATGTTGATGGCATAGAGCTATGTAAGCAAATAAGAGCCTTTTCAAGTCTGCCTATTATTATGCTTACCGCAAAAAGTGAGGAAATAGACCGCTTGCAGGGTTTAGAGATCGGCGCCGATGACTACATATGCAAACCCTTCAGCCCCAAAGAAGTTGTAGCACGCATAAAAGCCGTACTAAGAAGGACCAGCCAGCCTAAAACCAACATCATTAATCATAATAATTTCCAATTACACAAAGACGATTACGAAGCACGCCTAAACGACAAAAGTATTGGCTTTACCGCCGTCGAGTTTAAAATATTTTTATTATTTATAAGCCACGTAGGGCGTGTTTTTACCCGCGAAGATATTATTAATAACGTATACAGCGACACAACCGACATATCCGATCGCAACATAGATACACATATTAAAAATATACGAAAAAAGATTAACGACATTCAAGCAGGACTAAACCCAATAGCAGCGGTTTATAGTGTGGGCTATAAATTTAAAGAGTAGGTTTACTTATTCAAATAAAGCTAACATGACGCAAAAGCGCGATATAAATCGCGCTTTTATTTTAATCACTAACCTGAACACTCATAACTAAAGATTAATAGCTGAGCAGTCGTTGGGTTTCGTTTCTCTCAACCCAACCTACGTAAATAGACTTAAAGCCCTAGGCCTGCCATAAAATCATCATCGCCATCATCTTGTTCTACTGCTTTAGATGATTTTTCTTTGTCCGCTTTTTTACGTGCTTCGTTTTCAATTATGTCGTCTGGGTCGAGTGCTTCTGCAATATCAAAGTCGTGTAATTTAATGAACTCTGTTTTATCCATCGCTAATTCCAAGTAAAAGATATTTTGCTTACTTGTGGTGAATGTTACGCGGCGGGCTTGCGGGCGATCCATCGTGGTATCTACCGATATTTGCACTTGCTTGTTTATTGCCATCATTTTTGGCTGGTTTTGCGTAATAGACGTATGTAATTGCTCACGCACTTTAGACGTAAAGTCGCCAACAATTTGATTCATCAACTCGCCTAGTACGTTTGATACGTCGTCTGATAAATGGCTATGCGCTATTTCATCTTCTGGCATTCCCATATTGCGCATGTAATCGCCATAAATTTCCATCGCCGCTTGCGAAGTAAAGTTGGTAATTACGAGCCCTGTAAAACCGCCGTCAAATAAAACAAAGCAACCAATATCTGGTCGCATACATGTACGTGTTATTTTTTGCACCATGGCTGAGTAGCTAATACCATTACCGCTGGCTGATGTGAGTACACCTGTCACTGAATGACAAAGGGTTGCTAATATATCGTCTGTGCTGATGACCTTACTTTTGCTCATTTAATCTTCTCTTTTGTACTTATTATTCATAATTCTAGTCAAGCTACTGAATTTATCACTGACTATCCAGTATAAAATGTTAAAATAGCGCCATTATTTACAAAGAGACTGCCTTCGTGACCATAAAAGACAGTATTTATGCCTCTGAGCAACAAGTAAAAGATTTTAGCTTTGACCAAAATGTAGTCGAAGTTTTTCCAGATATGATCCAGCGCTCTGTACCTGGGTATGCCACCATTGTAAGCACTATGGGTAAACTTGCGGGTGAATACGCACAAAGTAACTCAAATCTTTATGATTTAGGCTGCTCACTGGGCGCAGTCACGCTTAGCATGCGCCGTAACATTCGCACCGATAACTGCCATATAATAGCGGTAGATAACTCTCAAGCTATGGTTGAGCGTTGTAAGGTGCACTTACAAGGTTTTAAATCGGATGTGCCGGTTACTGTTACTTTGGGCGATATTAACGAGCTTGAGATTCAAAACGCCTCAGTAGTAGCAATGAACTTTACACTGCAATTTATTCCACATGCGCAGCGCCAAGCCGTGCTTGAAAAAATATACGCTAATTTAAAGCCTGGTGGTGTATTGCTGCTAAGCGAAAAAATTAAAGCCGAAAACGAGCAATGCGATAACCTATTAATTGATTTGCACCACGACTTTAAACGTCACAATGGCTACTCAGAGCTTGAAATAAGCCAAAAACGTACCGCCATCGAAAACGTTATGCGCCCAGATACACTAAGCGCTCACTTTACTCGCTTACAAGATATTGGTTTTAGCCAAACTCAAGTGTGGTATCAATGTTTTAATTTTTGCTCAATGGTAGCAATTAAATAAAGAGAGTCATCCATGTCTCAATGGTTTAACCAATTTTACGCATCTATCGCACAAAGCCCACTTAGTCACTGGCTAGAAACCCTCCCTGCTCAATTAAAACATTGGCAAAACGAGGCTAGCCATGGTGATTTGCCTAAATGGCAAAAAGTACTTAAAAACTTGCCTGAGGTGGCAACTTCCCATGTTGATATTTCTACAAAGGTAGAAATTGGCGCGCCAGGAGAGATGAGTGATGGCGAGCAAAAGCAAGCCATGCATTTATTAAAACGCATGATGCCATGGCGCAAAGGCCCATTTAGTGTGCACGGTATTGAAATAGATACAGAGTGGCGCAGTGATTGGAAGTGGGACCGCCTGCTTCCTCATATTGAGCCATTAAAAGGCCGCACTGTTTTAGATATTGGTTGTGGCTCAGGGTATCATTTATGGCGTATGCGCGGTGAAGGCGCAGAGTTTGTCGTGGGTATTGATCCATCTGATTTATTTTTATGTCAGTTTCAGGCAATTAAACACTACAACCCAGATGAAAACGTACATTTACTGCCACTAGGCGTAGAAGCATTACCCGAGCTTAAAGCGTTTGATACTGTTTTTTCTATGGGTGTACTTTATCATCGTCGCTCACCTATCGACTTTTTAGCGCAGTTAAAAGCGCAGCTTCGCCCAGGCGGCGAACTCGTACTTGAAACCCTAGTAATTGAAGGCGACGAAAACACGGTATTAGTCCCAACCGACCGCTACGCTAAAATGCGCAACGTTTGGTTTATTCCAAGTACTGCAGCATTAAAGCTGTGGATGGAGCGCGTTGGCTTTAAAGATGTGCAAATAAAAGATTGCGCTATTACCACGCTTGAAGAGCAACGTAAAACCGACTGGATGGAAAACGAATCGTTAATCGATTTTTTAGATCCAAACGATACAAGTAAAACAATTGAAGGCTACCCCGCTCCACTTCGAGCCATATTAACCGCAAAAGCATAGCTGTTAATTTAACGCCTTTAATACTAAAAAAACGCCTACGGGCGTTTTTTTGTTTATTTAAACAACAAACAGCGGACAAGTGTCCTTGTTAATTATTTCAAAATTACATTTACGCTAGCCGCGACCTTGCAATTGTTGTAAAATACGCGCGTTTCTAAGCAACCCAAAACAACTATTTTGAGGAAAACCTGTGAGCGAACAAAAACAGTCTCTAAGCTATAAAGACGCGGGCGTAGATATCGACGCTGGTAATGCACTTGTTGAGCGTATTAAAGGCGTAGTTAAAAAAACTCGTCGTCCTGAAGTAATGGGCGGAATTGGTGGTTTTGGCGCACTTTGCGAAATTCCTGAAGGCTACAAGCAACCAGTATTAGTTGCAGGCACAGATGGTGTTGGTACTAAACTACGTTTAGCAATCGACTTAAAAAAACACGATACGGTTGGTATTGATTTAGTTGCAATGTGTGTAAACGACTTAATTGTTCAAGGTGCTGAACCCCTGTTTTTTCTAGATTACTATGCAACTGGTAAACTAGATGTAGACACAGCAGCTGACGTAGTGACAGGTATTGGCAAAGGTTGTGAAATTTCAGGTTGTGCCCTAATTGGTGGCGAAACAGCTGAAATGCCAGGTATGTATGATGGTGAAGACTACGACATGGCAGGCTTTTGTACAGGCGTTGTAGAAAAATCAAAAATTATTGATGGCACAAAAGTAGCAGCAGGCGATCAGCTTATTGCACTTGCTTCAAGCGGTCCTCATTCAAATGGCTTCTCTTTAATTCGTAAAGTACTTGAAGTGTCAAAAGCTGATACCAGCGCTGACTTTGAAGGTAAAACATTAGGCGAAACTCTACTTGAGCCTACGCGTATTTACGTAAAACCTTTACTTGAGTTATTCAAAAACGTTGACGTACATGCGCTTTCACATATTACTGGCGGCGGTTTTTGGGAAAACATTCCACGCGTATTACCCGCTTCAGCAAAAGCTGTAGTTAAAGGTGATAGCTGGCAGTGGCCACCAATTTTTAATTGGTTACAAGAAAACGGCAACATTACTACACACGAAATGTACCGTACATTTAACTGTGGTGTAGGCATGGTTTTAGTAGTCCCTGCTGACAAACTTGAGCAAAGCTTAACAATGCTAAAAGACTTGGGCGAAAATGCATGGCACCTTGGTGAAATTCAAGATGCAGCAGCTGGCGAAGAGCAAGTTGAAATTGTAGGTGGTGCTAAGTAATGGCACCGACTCGTCTGGTAGTTTTAATCTCAGGTAGTGGCTCTAATTTACAAGCCATCATAGATGCCTGCGAACGTGGCGAGATAAACGGGCATATAGCGGCTGTTATTAGTAATAAAGCAGACGCTTATGGCCTAGAGCGTGCAAAACAAGCAGGTATTGCTACAAAAGTGCTCAGTCATAAAGATTTTGACTCGCGCGAAGCGTACGATGCGCAATTAATGAACGTTATCGACTCTTTTATGCCAAATCTAGTTGTATTAGCTGGGTTTATGCGTATTCTTACTCCTGGCTTAGTGCAAAAATATGTTGGAAAAATGTTGAACATTCATCCATCTTTGTTGCCTAAGTATCAGGGGCTGAATACCCACCAAAGAGCAATTGATGCAAAAGACGATGTTCATGGCGTAAGTGTTCACTTTGTTACTGAAGAATTAGACGGCGGTCCCGTTATTCTTCAGGCGCAAATACCTGTACTCAAGGATGATACAGCAGAAACATTAGCAAAACGCGTGCATGAGCAAGAGCATATAATTTATCCTTTGGTGGTCAAGTGGTTCAGTGAACACAGACTTACTATGGAAGCAGATTATGCAGTTCTTGACAAAAAACAACTTCCTGCACACGGCGCGCACTACCCACAATAAAAAAATAAGTGCCCTGTTGTTATGTGCGGGCGCTTTACTTCCAACTAGCCTAATTGCAGGCGAATTGACCCAGTATCAAGCTAATTACGATATTTTACGCAAAGGCAAAAATCATGGTGAGGCTGTTCGTGAGCTCAAAAAAACGGGCGACGATACTTATGAATTAACATACCACAGCAATATTGAGTGGATGATTTTCTCTGACTCTCGTGAAGAAACATCAAAGTTTACCTTTAAAGATGGCAAGGTTACCCCGCATCATTACAACATGATTCGTACAGGGACAGGCCCTGATAAAGATTACAAAATTGATTTTGATACAACAAACAAAGTAGTGACTAGCAGCGCTAGTGAATACCCACTTAAATGCGAATGGACTGATGAATTTCAGGATGCTATTTCGTACCAAGTGCAAGTGCGCGAAGGATTGAAAAAAGGCAAAACAAGCTTTTCATTCCCCCTTATAGATAAAAAAGGTAACCGCCGCGACTACAACTTTGAAGTTGTTGAAAAAGAGATGATCTCCTTACCTATCGGTAATGTAGAAGCCATTAAAGTGAAGCGTTTATACGATAACGATAAACGCCAAGCAATTGCATGGTTCGCGCCAGAAATGGATTACATGCTGGTACGTATGTGGAAAGGCGAAAAAGGTATGGAGCAGTTTGAAGTTCAAATGAATTCATTTACTGTTACTGCGCCTACAGCTGTTGCGCCTGCTACAGCACAACAACCTCAAGAAGCTAACTAAATTTAATTAAACCAAAGTTAAGTTAAGTTAGTATTTAAAATAGGTGGGCTAAATTAGCTCACCCATTTTAAACAATGCAAATTCCCCAGGCTCCATTTTTTGCCAGCGCTCATCATTCGTCAAAGGCCTTGTAGCTATAACTGTTACTACATCGTTTGGTGTGGTCTCTTGTTGAAAATCAACCACCATGTCGGCATCAATCAACGTTGCTTTACCAAATGGCGCACGGCGCGTTATGTAGTGTAAGTTATTAGTGCAATACGCTAAAACAAACACCCCATCGGTCAATAACATATTAAACACGCCTTTTTCACGTAGCGTATGCGAAAGCTTAGCCGCATATCTAAAAACCGACGCCATATTACTTGGTCGCTGCGGGTACTTTTCACGAATTTTGTCAAGCAACCAGCAAAATGCCAACTCGCTATCGGTATTACCCACAGGTCGATAATATTCAGGTTTTAAATCATGATAATTTGAAAGCTGCCCGTTATGAGCATAGGTTATTTCACGCCCCCACAACTCACGAGTAAACGGATGAGTATTTTCAAGACATACCCGACCTCGATTACCTTGGCGAATGTGGCTAATAACCGAGACACTTTTAATGGGGTATGCTTTAACGAGCTTTGCAATTTCAGATTGATAACTCGGCTCAGGATCTTTAAAGGTTCTACAGCCTTTACCTTCGTAAAATGTAATACCCCAACCATCTTTATGAGGACCCGTATTACCACCACGCTCTAAAAGGCCTGAAAAACTAAAACAAATATCGGTAGGCACATTGGCTGACATGCCAAGTAATTCACACATTAATAAAATAACCCTTAAAAACCATACATTAAAATAAATAGCGAATATTTGTGTATTAAGCGTACACTAAATTGCAGCCCGCTATAACGGCTATACTTACTTAAAAAGTGTCATTTTGCTATTAGATTTATTTATTTTTACGTTAACACTACTTACGGCTAATGCTTTGACTATACGATAGTTATTGAGCGTTCCTCTGTCGGGTAATTAAATATCGTATTTAAGTTACTTTCTACTACAATTTAACATCGTTATGTACTTGAAAATTACTGTTACTAGCGCTACTCTAAGTGAGGTGGTCTGACCTCTATTAAGGAATAAAAATGACACTCATATTTACACTGGTTCTAATCGCGTTGCTTTGCACTGCGGTTTACCACAGAGCAAGTTGGAACACAGCACTTGGTGTTTCGGCTATAACTTTATTAATTGGTACCTTTGCGGGTGCTTTTGGTTTAATTAGCTGGTTGATCTTTTTGATCATCGCGGTTCCTCTTTCTGTTACTGGCCTTCGTCAGCAATATATCATCAAGCCTATTTTTGCTACGTTTAAAAAAGTAACGCCAAGCATGTCTGATACTGAAAAATCAGCTATTGATGCCGGTACGACGTGGTGGGAAGCTGACTTATTTTGCGGTAACCCAGATTGGAAAAAACTTCACCAATACCCAGTTCCTAAACTTACTATTGAAGAGCAAGCCTTTGTTGATGGCCCTGTTGAAGTAGTATGTAGCATGTTGGACGATTGGGAAGCAACGCACGAACTAACCGACCTTCCTCAAGATGTATGGCAATATCTTAAAGATAATAAATTCTTTGCCATGATCATCAAAAAAGAATACGGCGGTTTAGAGTTTTCTGCATTTGCACAGTCTTGTGTACTTCAAAAACTAACAAGTAAATCAACATTACTTTCGTCAATTGTTGGTGTACCAAACTCTTTAGGCCCAGGTGAATTATTACAACACTATGGTACAAAAGAGCAAAAAGATCATTACTTACCGCGCCTAGCGAGCGGTCAAGAAATTCCATGTTTTGCATTAACTTCGCCAGAAGCGGGTTCTGATGCAAGCTCAATTCCAGACTACGGTGTGGTATGTAAAGGGCAATGGAATGGTGAGGAAGTTGTGGGTGTTAGTTTAACGTGGAATAAGCGTTACATTACACTTGCCCCAGTGGCTACCGTACTTGGTCTTGCGTTTAAGTTACAAGATCCAGATGGGCTAATTGGCGACAATAAAGAGCCAGGCATTACCTGTGCACTTATTCCAACGGACACTCCTGGAGTTGAAATTGGTCGTCGACATTTCCCGCTTAACGTACCATTTCAAAATGGTCCTACTCGCGGTAAAGATATTTTCGTACCACTTGATTATATTATTGGTGGTCCAGATATGGCTGGTCAAGGCTGGCGCATGCTGGTTGAGTGTTTATCGGTTGGTCGTGCAATTACATTGCCGTCAAATTCTGCCGGTGGCATTAAAATGATTGCCGTTGCAACGGGTGCGTATAGCCGCATTCGTCGTCAGTTCCGTTTACCTATTGGTAAAATGGAAGGTGTTGAAGAGTCACTAGCAAAACTTGCTGGTTACGCTTACAGCTCTGATGCTGCGGTTAGTATGTCTACGGGTGCGGTTGATTTAGGCGAAAAGCCATCGGTAGTTTCTGCCATTATTAAATACCACCTGACAGAGCAAATGCGTGATGCAACTATTCATGCAATGGATGTACTTGGCGGTAAGGGCATCATGCTTGGGCCAAATAACTATTTAGGTCGTGGCTACCAAGGTGCACCTATTGCCATTACCGTTGAAGGTGCAAACATCTTGACCCGTAATATGATTATTTATGGTCAAGGTGCAATTCGCTGTCATCCATTTGTACTTACCGAACTAGGTGCGTGCGAAATTGAAGACCGCGAAGAAGCGCTTAACGTATTTGATAAAGCGCTAATGGGTCATATTGGTTTTACTATGTCGAACCTTGTACGTACTAAGTGGCTTGCTCTTACCGGCGCTCGTTTTACAAGTGTGCCGTACAACGACGAAACTGCTGAATTTTACCGTATAGCGTCACGCTTTAGTGCATCACTTGCACTTATGTCTGACATTAGCATGGCAGTATTTGGTGGCTCACTAAAACGTAAAGAACGTATTTCAGCACGTTTAGGTGATTTACTTAGTTACCTATACTTAGTATCTGCAACGCTTAAGCGTTACAACGATGAAGGCCGTAAAAAAGAAGATTTTGCTCTAGTAAAATGGAGTTGCCAAGATCACCTTTACCATTGCCAACGTGCACTTGCTGATTTAATTAATAACATGCCTTCGGCTCCACTACGCGCCGTGTTAAAAGTATTGTTATTCCCGTTTGGTCGCCCTGTTCGTAAACCAACTGACCAACTTGAGCATAAACTAGCACAACTACTACAAGTACCTAGCGAAACGCGTAACCGTTTAGCAAGCTACGTATACCTAACAAATGAGCCACTTAACCTTGTAGGTCGTCAAGAGCAAACGCTTAAAGACGTCCTTGATGTTGAGCCATTATTTGAAAGAGTATGTAAAGAAAAAGGCCTTAAACTGCCATTCTTTCAGCTTGATAAAGTAGCGCAAATGGGACTTGAAGCAGGCATTTTAAGCCAAGCAGAGGCTGATAAACTAGCTGCTGTTGAGCAATCTCGTTTAGATGTTATTAACGTTGATGACTTCGACCCTGCTGACTTACTTGCAGGAAAAGCCGCACGTAATAGCGTTAAAAAAGAAGCTGATGCTGCTTAACTAAGCTAAGCATTTACAGACCAAAAGCCAGCATATAACGTGCTGGCTTTTTTGTGCACAATAAAAAGTTTTAACAACGTGATGGAGTAGTTTAATTCGTTAGATTGTTTAAATAATTATACAGCTTGGTATAACAGGCAGCTCTAACATCTAACCAACCCTAAAAGCTCTGTATTGATTAAATACCCCTAATTCACCTCTATACTCCTGTAAAAACTTAAACTCTCTCAAGAGCTCTACAAGTACAACACTATAAAGTTAATGACTATACCAATTAGCAATAATACTTAGAGCCTGCCTAGCAGTGTTAAAATCTCTGATATACGACTGCATAGATGCAGGAGATAGATCAATGCAGGATCATTTGCCGAAAACAACTGAATAACGAATTATTCCTTATTATCGACATGCTTTTCTTACATCAAAATAGATTACTTAATTAAGCGAATTGGGGTTAAACCTGGCGTTAAGCTAACTGCGGTAAAAGTTACGAGAAGAGAGATACAGCGCAATGCAGAAGCACTTACCCAGAGCATCGGCAGATTTATATAGGTATTGATACGGATAATAAGGAATATCAGCAGGTTTGTGCAAGGAATGTGTTTGATAGCTGATAGCTGATAGCTGATAGCTGATAGCTGATAGCTGATAGCTGATAGCTGATAGCTGATAGCCAAAGAATGTTTTACTAAATTATTTAATCAAGGATTTTATAAGCTTGTTATTGAGGAAATAACAAGTGGCGGAGTGGACGGGACTCGAACCCGCGACCCCCGGCGTGACAGGCCGGTATTCTAACCAACTGAACTACCACTCCGCAGTGGTATGTGCATGGGGTAATGCACTTACTAATTTTAATCATGATATCAAATGGCGGAGTGGACGGGACTCGAACCCGCGACCCCCGGCGTGACAGGCCGGTATTCTAACCAACTGAACTACCACTCCGCAGAGATATCA
>NZ_WTKX01000003.1:0-12451 GCF_011378755.1 Pseudoalteromonas sp. Z1A2
CACTTCTTCGGCGAAACAAAGCCCGCTCATGAGCTTGTTTGTGTCTGTAACCTCGCTTACCTGTATTTCTAGAAAGCTCTCTTGAAATCGTAGATTGCGATAAATTAGTTAGCTCAGCAATACTTTGTTGCGTAAAACCACTTTTCTTTAGAACGGCGATCTGGCATCTTTGCGCATAGGTCAGTTGTTTGTAATGTCTCATTGTAAAATCTCTTGCCGGAGAAAAAGTAGTTAGCTTATGAGCAACTGACCACTTAATCTAGCCAAAACAAGTTATGCACTTACAATTTGAATCTAGGAAACGTTTTAACCGATTTTTTGACGCTTTTTAATAATCAAAAAGTATAAGCAATAAAAGTCGTAATTAAAGGTATTAATCAACATGGATTCTTTAACGCAGGTAGCATTAGGTAGTGCTGTAGGTTATGCGGTATTAGGCAATAAAATAGGTCGAAAAGCCGTTTTGTGGGGTGCTATCTTAGGCACACTTCCTGATTTAGATGTATTTTTGCCTTATGGTGGCTCTGTAGAAGCATTTACTTACCACCGTAGCTTTAGCCATTCGTTATTAATACATTTATTAATTAGCCCGATCATTGTATGGCTAATATTAAAAATACACACCGGAATGAAAACTTATAAAGTGCGCTGGTTTTGGCTGGTATTTTTGAGTTTATCTACACATGCCATATTAGACAGCCTAACAGTATACGGTACACAACTACTTTGGCCTTTTACTGAGTACCCCTTTGCAGTTTCTAGCGTGTTTATTATTGACCCCGCTTACACGCTTCCTTTATTAATTGGCGTAATATGTACGCTAATACCCAAAATAAAACCAACAACGGCTTATCGTATAAATGCAGTGACCTTAGTTTTAAGTAGCTTATATTTATTTTGCGCTTTAATTTTAAAAGTAAATATTGATAACAAAGTAAAAACAGCACTCAACAACAGGAAAATACCAGTAAATGCGTATGTTAGCTAACCACTTTACTGTGGCGTATTGTTGTGATGTCTGACGGGCAATACTACGAAGGTTATGCATCAGTATTTGACGCGCCCAGCGATGTTACATTAACGGCTTATCGAACAACGCCTTCATTGTTAAATAATATTAGCGATGAATGGGCTATAAAACGCTTGCAGTGGTTTACTAAAGGGTTTTATTCGGTGCGCCAACAGCAAAGCAATATTGTACTTTCTGATTTACGTATGGGGATGGAGTGCAACTATGTGTTTAATTTTGTAGTGGGCAAAAAAAATGATTTAGAGGTGAGCCTTGGTAATTTTGAAAAAATAAGTCAAAGGCCAAACTTAAACAATCTTCATAAAATATGGAACAGGATTTGGCAACCAAATGTGTCTTTAGCCTCACCCGCTGCAAAAAATGACTGCAACAGCCAATAACTACCTATTATAAGATTTGTACTAGCATGAGGAAGTTAAGTGAAGTTCAAGCAGCAATTAAACTAAATAGCTCACTAAAGTGATTGCTGCTTTTTTTGCTGATACATAGCGCAATCAGCATCTTGAATCATATCCTCAACCGATTTACCTGTATCGTATTTAAAGTGTGTTACCCCTACACTGTAATCGATTTTATAAGGCTTATTTAAGGTATTATTGGCATGCGCAATTGCATCCGCAAACCTTTGTAAAACAAACTCAGCTTTTGTTTCATCTAAATCACTTAACATTACTACAAACTCATCTCCGCCAAGTCTGCCTATTACTTCACAATCACAAAATGAACTAAGCATAATTTGCGCAAATTTATTCAATACAAAATCGCCTTCGTGGTGCCCATAAATATCATTAATTTGTTTAAACTTATTAAGATCAAACACTATAAACGACATTGATACTTTGTTTCGCCTACATATATTTAGCGTATACTCGGCAAAGTTTAAAAAGCCACGTCGGTTAGAGATTTTTGTTAACTCGTCAATTGTGGCTAGTTGAATCGATTGAATCTCTCGCTCGACTAACGTGCCTAAATCTCTTAGTAATTGTTTTTCTTCATCATTAAGGTGTCTAGGTTTATTATCGGCAAGGCATAAAGTGCCTATAATAACCCCTTGCCTTAATTTTAAAGGAAAGCCAGCATAAAAGCGTACTTTAGGATCGCCTGTAACAAAAGGGTTATCAAAAAACCTTTTATCTTGGGCTGTATCTGGGATTATTAATAGCTCGTCTTGATTTATGGTATGGCCACAAAATGAGGTTTCGCGAGGAAGCTCAGGCGCATCAAGCCCCTGCCTAGATTTAAACCATTGGCGGTCTTCGTCAATTAAAGTAACCAATGAAATAGAAACATTAAACATACGCTTGGCAATACGAGTAACACGATCAAAGCGCTCTTCATGCGACGTATCTAGAATTTTTAATGTTTTTAACGCATGTAATCGCTCTGCTTCGTTACTTGGGATCTCAGGTTGAATCATTAAAGCTCAATTAATTTTAAGTGTTTTATAAATTACGAAATGGGAGCGAATATTTTCGAGTATATAACCCATAAACTTATTTAAATTATAAACAGTCTGTCTATTAAAACTAGAACATTACCTTAAAATAGCAATAAATACTTATGAATATCAGTAAGTCGTACCTAAATAAAGATTAGATTAAATCCGCAAAAAATTATGATGAAAACAGGTGGGAGTAGTGGTTGATACAACATTACTACTTTCTAGTTAAAAAGTAGTAGTGGCTATTTAGTTTTATTTAAATAACCACTGGATTTGGCATACTTACAAAAATAAACACTTTAATTTTGGTGCTCATATTGTCCACGGTAAACTTCAAATATTTTTAAAACAGTATGTTGCTCTTTAGTTAGGTTATCAAACCAAGTATCAAACAGCTCATCATCTTCTTGCTCGCTTAGCGCCATATACCTTGCTAGTAACTCTACAATATCATTGTGGTTGCAGGTTAACGGATTTACTTGTTGCGCCAAGGTACTGTGGTCGCGCTCTCGTAGGGTTTCCATCACCCCTTGATCAATTTGTTCTTGTTGTTGTGTTGCGTCACTCATACATAACCTCTGTAATAACTTTATAACCGTATTTGTTAACGTTTTAACTCTTAAATATAGTTATAACAGCCTAAACGCCAATAGCCAGCATTTTTGATTCAAGTGCTTATTTTTTGATTTATTTGCGCAAATAGCCAGCAATTACGCCCCTTTTGAGGAACATTTAAATAATTTGCAATGGGAGAATAAATACGGTAAATTAAAGTGATATATTATCACATATCATTTATTGAGGCGTATTATGAAACCAAATATTCATCCTGATTACCACGTGGTTGCTTTTCACGATACCGCTGCTGATTCTTACTTTATTATTGGCTCAACCATAAAAACGAGCCGCACAGTAGAAATAGACGGTAATACATATCCATACGTACCTATTGATGTATCAAGTGACTCGCACCCATTTTATACAGGCAAGCAAAAAACAGCCGCTACAGATGGCCGCGTTGCACAGTTTAATCGTCGTTTTAAAAGTTTATCGACTGTTAAAAAGGAAAAGGTATGAAAGTATTAAGCTCTCTTAAAAGTGCAAAGCAACGTCCGGGGTGTCAAATTGTAAAACGCAAAGGCCGCGTATTTGTAATTTGTAAAAACAACCCACGCTTTAAAGCAGTACAAGGAATGAAAAAGAAATAAGTTAAACGGGGATGCTCAACATATAATTAGGTAGCTTGCTTAAGCTACCTAATTTAGGGGGACTATTTTACCACTACTGAAAACTCTGGTACTGCCTGAATTACTTTTTTTACCGTACAGGTATTAACGGCTGCAATAAGCGCCTTTTTATATTTATCAGGGAAGCCTTCTGGTAAGTTAATCTCAATTGAAAATAGCTTTTTACCGTTGTCATCTACATTTTCGTTATTTTGAGTAAGCGTCATACCTTGCGTTGAAATATCACGCTGTTCACAAAACTTACGCGCATAAAAACCTGCACATAAAACCATACTTACTAAAAAATAATCAAACGGTTCTGGATACTCTGCATTGCCACCAGCGTTTACGCTTTGATCACTTATTACTTCTAGGTCGCCAAATTTAGCGCTTTGCTTTTGGCCTTCTAACATTGAAACTGAAATTTCCATTGTGTTTCCTTATATTTATTGCTGCAGATACCTTTAACGCAATTAGCTTAAAAGTAGCGACTAAAGATACATATAGTTTAGGTTTATGAACCGAACAGTAATTCAAAGAACCCTGGAGGCTCGTGTAACTCATGATATTTTTTACGTAAATTATCTATATTTTTCAGTGGTTCTTTCGCCGCACTTAGCCCCTGCTCGTTTGCTGCTTTTTTTGCAAGTTCAGCTTGAGCAATCACTTTATCAAGGCCCTGCAATGATTGATCTGGTTTTTTATAAAACTTACCTGTTTTACTCACTTTAACCAGCTTAATAAATTCATCAATTGCGGTATTAAATTCGTCAACTTGTGTAGCCTGCACTGCTTGTTTGTAAGCGAGGCCCGTGTTTTTCATATTTATTTCAAGATCGACAGGCTGCTGGGCTAAAGCCAACGAGCTAAATAGTAACGTAATAGCTAAATAAAAATACTTCATGAAAAACCCTATAAATAAAAGAGGGCTAATTGTATCAATTATGCTGATAAAAGTAACTCAACAGAAATAGTGAACTTTTAAGTACTGTAAAGGGGCTTTACAATAAAAAAACTACAACGTTTAGGCAATAAAAAAGTCTGCATTTGCAGACTTTTAAAGAGTTAACATTTATTTAATATTACTCAGCCACACGCTTTGGTATGGTTCTAGCTCTATCGTTAATTGGCTTTCTTCAATCGTTTTATTTGCTACCAAATCAAACCACTTTTGGGTGTTAATTAAGTTTAAGTCGGCCAATGTGAGCGTTTGTGGTTTATCGCTAATGTTATAAACACAAAATATGCTTTGGCGTCTGTCTATACTTTGCCTCCAAAAGCCAAATAAACCACCCGCTAAATGCAGCGTAAACTGTGTAGCATTTGGGTGAAAGGCACTCTGCTTTTTGCGCACTGCCAATAAGCTTTTTATGCCGTTAAACACTTTATGATGATGACTATACTTTTCATCAATTGCCGCCAATAGCTTTGATTCTTGCCAACGATGACGATTTATAGCGCGGTTATGCTGTGAATTTTCAAATCGGTCGTAATCGTTAGTTGTACCCAACAAACTATGAATATAAAGCCCTGGGATACCTTCAAGCGCAAACATAATTGCGTGAGCACACATAAATCGCTCAAGGCCAAACTTATCGGGGCCATTGTGCGTCCCTTGAAGTGCATCAAATAAAGCAATATTTAGCTCGTACGGTGTATGTGTGCCATCGTTACTTGTACGCATAGATACACGACCACCAAACTGCATGGTTGTACTTACTAGTGACGCCACTTCGCTAGGTTGTAGTAAACCTTCAATTGGTCTGAGCCCTATTCCATCGTGCGAGGCTATAAAGTTAAAGTATGCAGTACCATTTTGCGCAGGCGGCATACTCATCATCCAATGTTTAATTGCTGTGCTATCGCCGCTAAGTAATGTGTGTAGCAACAATGGCGGTAATGCAAAGTTATAAATGCTGTGCGCTTCGTTAGCATTACCAAAGTACGATAGGTTTTCTTGGTTTGGAATGTTGGTTTCGGTAATAATAACTACGCTGGGCTCTGCGTGCTCAATAAGTGTTCGCATTAGCCTTACGGCTTCATGTGTTTGCGGCAAGTTAATACAACTTGTATTAAGCTCTTTCCACAAAAATGCAACAGCATCGAGTCTAAATAAACGTACGCCATTGTCTAAATAATGCCTAATTATTCCCACAAATTCTTTAAGCACATCAGGATTGCCAAAATCAAAATCAACCTGATCGTGACTAAACGTACACCATACGTGCTTTTCACCGCTTGGCGTTGTTACAGTATTTAATAACGATGAGGTTCGCGGGCGTACAACTTGGCTTAAATCATCCGTTAAGCTGGCCGTTTTAAAGTAGTCTTTACCAGGGTGTAAATCGTTTAAAAAGTTCTCAAACCATACGCTTCTGCTTGAGCAATGGTTAATAACTAAATCTGCCATTAACTTTACGTCTTTAGCGATGTTTTGAATATCTCCCCAATCACCTAACGACTCATTCACTTGCACGTAGTTCATTACGGCAAAGCCTTCATCTGAGCTGTACGGGTAAAATGGCAATATGTGCAGCGCATTTAGCTGCATATCACATTGCTCTTTTATAAACCGGTGTAGTGTTTTAAGCGGTGCCTCCATTGGGCTCGATACGGCAAATTCACTATCATCGTGTTTAATAATAGAATCGCCATAAGCAATCAATACTATATCTTGTTCATCCCATCGGTTTGTATGGGGTGTCGGGTCGCGCAGTGCATTGCTACCTAATATAATTTTAATGAGTTGCTGAGCAAGCTCAGTAACCGATAAAGGCAGCTCAACACCCTCATAAATAATATGAAGATGTTGCTCTACTCGTTGTAAAAATAATTCGCTAACTGTGCTCACATGCGCCCCTAATATTTATTGTTTAGACTTATAGGCTAGTTAACCTGCACGCAGGTTAACTATATTCTTCGTTATCTAGCTCTACGGCTTCTTTTAAGCGCTCAAGTACGTCTGGCATTGCAGATACAACACGGTTCCAACTTGGCACAAATGGCGCTTCCATTGGGTTTTCTAAAAAGTGTTGCCCTGCTTCCATAATATTTTGTGCAAACATTTCTACTGCTTTTTCTTCTTGGTGTACATCAAGCGTTAACCCGTTCATTAGCGCGTCGTTATGATACGTTTCTATAAAATCTAAACCGATACGGTAATAAGTCGCTTTTAATGAACGAATTGTTTCGCTGGTAAAAGTAACACCTTGAGTCGCCAGCTTTCTAAATAATGCCTTAGTAATATCAATCGACATTTTAGACAAGCCTGCACTTTGGTCATCTAGTGAAAGTTCTTGGTGCTTATGGTCATAGTTATCGGCAATATCTACTTGGCACAAGCGGTTATGCGAATAGTTACGATACATTTCACTCAGTACGCCTATTTCAAGGCCCCAATCACTTGGAATGCGAATATCGTTTAATACATCGCGTCTAAACGAAAACTCACCTGCAAGTGGGTATCTAAAAGAGTCCATATATTCAAGGTAGTCGGTATTGCCTAAAATTGTTTTAAATGAGCGAAGCAGTGGCGTTACTAATAAGCGCGATACACGGCCATTAATTTTGCCATTAGCAGTACGCGGGTAAAACCCTTTACAAAATTCATAGTTAAAACGCGGATGCGCAACGGGGTAAATTAAGCGAGCAAGTAGGCTTCTATCGTAGGTTAAAATATCACAATCATGCAGCGCGATAGACTCTACTTCTGCTGTTGCTAATTTATAGCCCATGCAGTACCACACATTACGCCCTTTACCCAGCTCGCGTGGGGCAACACCTAGCTCTTGTAATTCTTTATCTAGTGCTTGTAAGCGTGGGCCGTCGTTCCATAATACTTTATGATTTTGGTTTAGCTCTTTAAAAAAGCCTAGTGCATGACGGTATTGTGCTTCGTCGGCTCTATCTAAGCCTATCGTAATTTGTGATAAATATGGTACTTCGCGTAATTCACTAACTATATTTTGCAGCGCAGGGCCTTCAAGTTCACTAAATAACGAAGGAAGTATTAACCCCATAGGGCGCTGCTTACTAAAAGTAAGTAGCTCTTTTTCTAGGTCTTCTATTGGTCTGTCGGCAATATTATGTAGTGTTGTAATAATGCCATTTTGATAAAAATCAGCCATGAGATGTTTGCTCCTCAGAAATACTTAAAATACTGCTAATACACGGCAACGACGTTATTTCTTCAATCCAGCCCAGCGGTGCTGGTGATTGAGAATATCGTGCTTTGTTGTGCGACAATTTAACCGGCTTTTTACTCGCCGGATTGGCAATAATAATGGCGATATTTGCGTGTTCTAACATTTGCTTATCGTTATCGCTATCACCCAGTGCTATAACCGTGAGAGGCTTTCTGAAATGATGGGTAAACTGTTTAACTAACCACTGCTGTGCAGCGCTTTTATCGGTATTTTTGGCAATATGAATGAAGCGTCCGCCAATTTTTATATCGTAGCCGAGTGCTTCAACATCGTTTACAAAGGCTGTGAGCAATTCGTCGTTGCCATACCAATAAAGAGGGTCTGAATAATCGCGAGTTTGTGCGCGCCTTGCTTGTGCATCGTTTAGCCCGGTAAGCTCTGATATTTGCTCACTCGATAAGTCACTAAACAATTTGTAATGAGCTTTATAATCCGCCTTTAAAGTATTTAAATCATTTAATAAACTCGATAACGGCTTTGCCATTGCGTAGCACCAATAAGCGCCTACTTTTTTACAACCAATTGGCTTTAATTCAAAATAGTCTTCTGGAATAAATACCGCTGCACCGTTTTCGACAATAAAAGGCTGTTGAATATTTAAATCGTTTTTAAGTTCTATAACTTCGCAAAAAGTTTTGCTGGTATTAAACACCACAGGAATATGCGCATTTTGCAGCTGCTGTAATAACTCACTGATATTATTTGTATTGTAATCGGCGTGATCGAGTAATGTACCGTCCAAATCTGTAAAAATAATAGGTTGAAGGGTGTCATCACTCGTTAGGTGCATACCGCTAATATCGCGATTGCTATCAAGTTCAATTAATGCATTTGCTTTAGCGCTCAGTGTGTTTAAGTTCTCACGCGTAATGCGCTCAAAATGAGAAATAAAATACACCAATTGCTCGTTAGTCATGGTGCCTGAGCCTTCACCTTTTTTGGCTATTAGCTTTTGTTCTTGCTCTTGTCGCCATGTAAAAACATCACTAAAGCTCGGTGCTTTTAGCATAACGGTATAATCAATTAGGTTAAAAACGGCTTTATACTCGTTTGCCAAACAGCTATTTACACAGCGGCGCCAAACGCCTTCTTTATCAAACTGTTGCTCTAACTCGTTAAGCGGCTCACTCAATGAAAACAACGGTTGTGGCTCACTGCCTACACACCACCCTTCTAAAATAACAATATCAACTGGCTTTTCATTTGTTAGCCAATCACTTGCTGGCACGCTGTCGTCTTCGTGTTTATTAAAACGTGGAAGCGGTACGTTTACCTCTCCTGCCAGTAAGTTAGTTATTGTGCTATTCATTAACGCTACATCGTGAGTACCCGGTACTCCGCGAGTAGTAAAAA
Organism: Pseudoalteromonas sp. Z1A2; assembly: GCF_011378755.1. Classification (NCBI taxonomy): domain Bacteria; kingdom Pseudomonadati; phylum Pseudomonadota; class Gammaproteobacteria; order Alteromonadales; family Pseudoalteromonadaceae; genus Pseudoalteromonas; species Pseudoalteromonas sp. Z1A2. The sequence continues at coordinate 9,256 of NZ_WTKX01000003.1, forward strand.
GAGGATGTACGTCTTTGGCAAGTTCACTACGTGCTTGTTTTGCTAAATAAAAGTCATCAATAGACAATGCAACACTGTTAAGTGGTGTGTTTTTAGAAAACCAGGTAACTAAAAAATCAGCGAGTGTTGTTTTTCCTGAGCCTTGGCATCCATTTATGGCAACAAAAATAGGAGTATTTGTTTTTTTAGATTCGAGGATGTCATGCGCAAGTGGAACAAAATATTGCTCACTCAAATATTGATACTTTAAAGGCAGTTGGTGTTTTGCTAAAAACGGGGTTATATCCACAATATTGGCCTCTGACATAGTAACTCCTTTGCATACAATGCGTTCTGGAAGTTAAATGCAGATACTAGACCATTATTATTTTTGTATATTTATTAGTAGGTTAAAAAAATAGCGCATTAAAAATGCGCTATTATGGTGCAATATTTTTAACTTACGTGCACTATTAACTCTCTTGAGGCTGCGCCTTAGGTAATACAAGGTTGAGCACAATGCCTAAAATAGCGCATAAACTTACGCCCTCTAAACTAAATTGGCTACCACCAATATGCATACCGCCAATACCGCACACCAAAATAAGTGCAACAATACTTAAGTTACGTGGTGCTGTTAAATCATCGCCCGACTTAACTAATGTATTTAAACCCACTACAGCAATAGAGCCAAAAAGTAGAATCATAATGCCGCCCATTACAGGTACAGGTATAGTCTGTAAGCCAGATCCCATTTTAGCAACAAAGGCTAAAATAATGGCGATAATGGCTGTCCACATCATTACTTTAGGATTGAAGTTTTTGGTAAGCATAACTGCTCCCGTTACCTCTGAGTAAGTTGTGTTAGGCGGGCCGCCAAATAATGATGCGGCAGACGTCGCAAGGCCATCACCAAACAAAGTACGGTGAAGCCCAGGCTTTTTCAAAAAGTCTTTATTGGTTACTTGGCTAATAGCCATCATATCGCCAATATGCTCAATTGCAGGTGCTATTGCTACAGGCACCATAAACAAAATAGCCTGCCATTTAAACTCAGGCCATGTGAAGTTTGGTACAGCAAACCACTGTGCGTTAGTTACTGCGTCAAATTGCACAACGCCCATTGCAAGCGATAAACAATAACCCGCTACAACCCCTGCCAGAATAGGTATAAGCTTAAATACGCCTTTTCCCCACACTGCAAAAATAAGCGTAACCACTAACGAGAACAACGAAATATAAATAGCGCTGTTGTAATCAATAATTTGAATACTGCCGTCGCCACTTTTACCCATCGCCATATTTACAGCAACAGGTGCAAGCGCTAAACCAATAACCATAATTACTGGGCCCACAACCACAGGCGGTAAAATTTTATGAAGCGTTGCAACGCCTTTAAATTTCACTAATAAACTTAAAAGCATATAAGCAAAGCCGGCCACCATTAAGCCGCCCATAGTGGCTGGCACGCCCCACATTTGCACAGCGGCAATAATAGGTGCAATAAAAGCAAACGATGAAGCTAAAAATATAGGCACTTGGCCTTTAGTCACTACCTGAAACAGCAAAGTACCAATGCCAGCGGTAAAAAGCGCAACATTAGGATCCAAGCCCGTTAAAAGTGGCACTAATACCAGCGCACCAAATGCTACAAACAGCATTTGCGCGCCTGTTAAAATAGTTTTTATTGAAAAGGTGTCATTATTTTGCACTTAAAGACTCCTAAACAGTACCGAATATTTTGTCGCCCGCATCGCCTAAACCAGGGATAATATAGCCCTTTTCGTTTAAGTGGCTATCTACAGAGGCTGTAAATATTTCTACGTCGGGATGTGCTGTAAGTGTTTTTTCCACACCTTCTGGCGCAGCTACTAATACAATTACTTTGATTTCTTTACAGCCTGCTTTTTTAAGCATATCGATTGTGGCAATCATTGAGCCACCCGTTGCAAGCATAGGGTCAATAACTAAGCTTAAGCGCTCATCAATATTACCTACTAGCTTTTCAAAATATGGTACTGGCTCTAGTGTTTCTTCGTTACGTTCAAGACCAACCACACTTACTTTAGCCGCTGGTAATAACTGCATAACACCGTCCATCATGCCAAGACCAGCGCGTAAAATAGGCACTACGGTAATTTTTTTACCTTTAATATGCTCTACTTTTAATTTATTGCCATCCCAGCCTGTAATTTCGTTATCTTCTAACTGTAGGTTTTTAGTTGCTTCGTAAGTTAATAAGGTTCCAACTTCAGAACATAATTCACGAAAGCTTTTAGTACTAATACCATGCGCTCGCATTAGGCCTAGTTTATGTTGAACAAGAGGGTGAGAAATAACGTGAATTGCCATGATATAAACCTACTGATACAAGAATTTGCAGTATTTTATATTAAAAAAGGTCATTTGACCTGTAGTTTTAAAGAGATTTTCATATATCGTGCCAAAATGCATTGTTTTGCTTGATATTTATGCAAGCCATCAACCCGTTGTGTTTATTAAATGTTACTCGCTAACCAGCTGTTTACTTGCTGTTGCATATAACTATTTATTTTTTGGTGCTCGGGGCTCCAGCCAGCTAAAAATCGATAAAAGTCAGCCCATGCAGCAGGCCATAAAGCGAGCCAATTGTCAGCTATTTTACCTGCTGGTGCTGTAGGATGATAAGTAGTAATAGCAGTCTTTAAATTATCAAAATAATACGCAAGATACTCATCAGCGCATCCGTGTAATTGTGCATCACTTAAGCAACTGGTCATAAAATACATTACATCAATTATCCCGCAACCTGCACCTATATACTGAAAATCATAACCGAGTATTTCATCGCGCTCATTTGCTGCAAAGTTAGCAAGTTTTGCATCGCCATGAATCAGCGTTTTATACGCACAACTTTGTAGTTGCTCATCTATTTTATGTGCAGCATTTTTAATATCGGACTTTTTATCAAGGTTATCTTTTAGTTTATTAAACTCATCTGGGCGCGTGCTTAAATGCCAGTAGTTGCCTTGCTGCCATAACCCATCAGCGGGTTTACTTAAGTTAAACGCATGAAAGTGTGCAAGCCACCTTAATATAGCTTTAACATGTTGTGGCCCTGCTTGAGTAAACCCATGTTTGGTAAAGTTTGAATCGCCCCGTGTTTGCCAGAGACTCAATAACTTGAGAAACTGGAACTATGAAAAAATCAAATCGCTATACATCAGAATTTCGTGAA
>NZ_WTKX01000003.1:12461-274046 GCF_011378755.1 Pseudoalteromonas sp. Z1A2
CCCAAAACAAGTTATGCACTTACAATTTGAATCCAGGTTAAAAAAAACCAACTATTATTTGTTTTATTAATATACAACAAGATTACTATTTATTCAGAATACACATGTAAATAATTTATTACAATTTTATTGTGAATTAATTAATTTAATTATTACTCGCATTTAGGCTGTATTTGTTATTTCCAAAATAAAGCATATGCGGCTATTTCAACCTTCTTCAGCGCATAACATCTGTTTTAAAATCATCCAAAAACACACAAAAAACCATACTAAAATCACATTTCAGTCTAATTGCTAACACTTAAGTTACATGATATTAATGTCGTCGCTTGTTATATCAATCCGCTTAAATATGGGATTTATTTAACAATTTAAAAAGGATTGGTATAGAGCAACTAAATTTATAACATATCAACAAGGACTTAAGGATGAAGCAATCAACTGCATTTACACCTAGCTTAATTGCAGGTGCTACAATCGCACTTTCAGCAGGTTTTACAACAACAACTTACGCTGCTGAAGAAGCTAAAAAAGTAGAGCGCATTGAAGTAACTGGCTCACGAATCAAACGTTCAGATATCGAAGGACCTTCTCCGGTTCAATCAATCGCAAGAGCTGATATTGAGAACATGGGTTATGACAACCTACAACAACTCCTCGAAAGAATGCCTGTCGCGGGTAGCGGTACTTTCTCAACACGTGGTAACAACCAAGACTCAACTGCAAATGGGTCTGCTGCTGTTAGTTTACGTGGCTTAGGTGCTGATGCTACGCTCGTACTAATCAATGGCCGTCGTGTATCTATTAGTGCATTTGCCGAAGGTATCACAAACTCATTTGTAGATATTAACAGTATCCCAGTTTCTGCCATTGAGCGAATCGATATACTAAAAGATGGTGCTTCAGCTATCTACGGCTCAGACGCAGTGGCGGGTGTGGTAAACGTAATCTTGAAAAAAGACATTGACGGTGTTGAAGTTAATTTGGGCTACGGTGGTACTGATGGTCCCAATTATGAAGAAACAACAGCAAGTTTAGTATGGGGTACTACTAGCGAGAAAAGTAGCGCGTCAGTTATTATCGATTACTTTAAAAATACATCTCTTTCTTCTGATGAAATGGGCAGCTTAGGTACAGCAAATCAATCACCTTATGGTGGTGAAGATTTTCGCTCATCTCGTGGCTTCCCTGGATATTTTTATGTAGACGGTGTTAAAACAATTGATCCGGCTTGTCCTGCTGAAAATGCAACTTCAAGCGGCAGTTGTTTATTTGATTACGGCCCCTACGGTTATATCGCACCAGCGTCTGAACGCGTGGGTGCTATTTCTCAATTTGAATATAACTTTGATAATGGCATTACGGGCTTTTTAGAAATGGCAGTACAGCACAATACGTCTGTTGCGGCCGGAGCCCCTACTCCACTTGATGAAGATGCAGGCTTAACTGTCCCAGCTAGCCACCCTAACAATCCATTTGGTGAAGACATTCAAATTGGTCGTTACCGTACAGTTGATGCTGGCGCACGCCAATGGGATATTGAATCAGATACTCTTCGCTTTGTTGCAGGGCTTAGAGGTGAGTTTAATGACTGGAGCTGGGAAACCGCTGTACAAAAAGGCCGAAGTAAATCTTTGCAAACAGGTGATAGAACACAAGGTTGGGTGCGTACTGATTTCTTACAACAAGAAATTGATGCAGGAAACTACAATCCATTTGGTGGCACATACAACGACCCTGCTGTAATTGATCGTATTACAACAAGCTTAGTGCGTCGTGGTGAGTCTCACATGACTTCCTTTGATGCAAACATTACAGGTGAAGCATTTAGTTTTGGCGATGATGTAGTAATGATGGCTGCAGGTATTGAGTACCGTGAAGAAGACGTTAATGACATTCCAGATGATCAATTTCAACGTGGTTTAATATTTGGCACAGAGTCTGTATCTGCATCTGCAGATCGTGAACAATACGCAGCCTATGTCGAGTTTTCTATCCCTCTTGCTGATAATTTAGAGCTACAACTTGCTGGCCGTTACGATGACTACAGTGACTTCGGTACAACAACAAACCCTAAAGTAGCTCTTCGCTGGGCGCCTACTGATGAAATCACAGTGCGTGGCTCTTGGGCACAAGGCTTTAGAGCGCCTTCTTTGGCACAAGTTGGTTTAGGTCCATCTCAAGAAAGCCAATTCTTTGTAGATACATACCGATGTGAAGCAACGGGCCTTGATTGTGATGCACTTGATTACAACATTGAATTTGCTGGTAACCCTGACCTTGAAGCTGAAGAATCAGAATCATGGAATGTCGGCTTTATTTGGGCGCCTTCTGCTGAGTTTGGTTTAAGTGTCGATGTGTGGAGCATCACTCAAGATAACAAAATTGATGAGCAAGAGTTTGGTCCAATTTATAACTCTGAGTGTAATAACCAAGATAGTACTGTATGTGTGCGCTTAACACCTACAGGTGGCGATAGCTTAGGAACAATTCAAAAAATTTACAGCACATTTGAAAACGTTTCTTCGCAAGAAGTATCTGGGGTCGATGTTTCAGCTAACTACAATCACTCACTTGATGACTTAGGTTTATTGAAATTTAATTTAGAATGGGCATACCAAGATAAATTTGAAAAAGATGGCCGCGATTACACCGGTGAGTATGGCTATCCAGAGCACCGCTGGATTTTCTCTACAAACTGGGAAATTGGCGAGTTTAATACAAACGTAAACATCAGTTATGTAGGTGAGTTTGAAGATACCCCAGATATTGATTTTGACGGTAATTTAGACTTTGATAGCAATACATCACGTATGGTTGATTCGCAAACATTGGTAGATTTACAAACATCTTATCGTGTTACTGACTCAACTAAAGTATCGCTAGGTGTAAATAACTTATTTGATGAAGAGCCACCATTTGCAATTGGTGATGGCGACGCTGATCTATACGGTTATGCTTCAGGTGTACACAATCCTAGAGGCCGATACTTCTATACTAAAGTTAGCTTCTCGTTTTAACTTTGCGAGCTTATTTTAAAGTGAGCTAACGCTACAAATAAAAAAACCGCCAATTGGCGGTTTTTTTTATTTAAAACTAAGGGCTAAATTATAGCTCGCCTTCGTTTTCAGATAAGAACTTAGCAACGCCTTCAGGGCTTGCGTCCATACCTTTTTTACCTTCAGTCCAACCAGCAGGACATACTTCACCGTGCTCAGTATGGAACGCTAGCGCGTCAACCATGCGAAGCATTTCGTCTATGTTACGACCTAGTGGTAAATCGTTCACTACTTGGTGACGTACGTTACCTTCTTCATCAATTAAGAAAGAACCACGGAACGCAACACCCGCTTCAGGATGCTCAACGTCGTATGCTTTACAAATTTCGTGTTTAACGTCTGCAACTAGTGCGTATTGAACTTTACCAATACCGCCGTCTGCTACAGCAGTGTTACGCCATGCGTTATGTGAGAATTGTGAATCGATAGAAACACCAATTACTTCTACGCCACGCTTTTGAAACTCTTCAAAACGCTTATCAAATGCAATAAGTTCAGAAGGACATACAAACGTGAAATCTAGTGGGTAAAAGAAGATAACTGCTTTTTTACCTTTAATTGTTTCATGAAGGTTATAGCTATCTACAATTTCACCGTTACCAAGAACAGCTGCAGCGGTAAAGTCTGGTGCCTGGCGGCCTACTAATACACCCATTTTATTCTCCAAATATTTTGAGTTTGTTTTCAATTGCTTTCGCAATGCTGGTACTTATATGGGCGCTAAAAATTAAAAACCAATAGCGCATACATATAATTAATTGGCATTCTAAAGTTATTCACTACAAAAGAACAATCGCATTTAACGATGTGAGCAATCGAAAATAACGAACACTTGCAACTTGCGCTAATATGCTTAAATAATAGGTCTAATTTAAAGTGTAAGTTGCGTTGTAACTAAGTAGAAATTTTAAAAATATCGAAGTGGTTTATGCATTAAACTTTTTAGAATTTCATATACGGTGGCGCTAAATTTTACAGATATAAAAAAACCTGCAAATGCAGGTTTCTCGCTTAGACTTAGTCCATTATATCTGAGGGCATATCACCACGGATTTTTTGCCAAATCTCACCCGTTTGATGACCGTATTTACGCATCATAGAAATAGCACCATCATGCTCTTTCTTTTCTGCCAAAATGGTTAAATCTTTATAAAACTGACGAGCAAGTTCACGAGTTCCAGCATCAGAGAAGTAATGACAACCAATCTTTGAATAAAAGCCTCTAAAGCCGTTAAGTATTAATACATAAATACGGTTATTACCCGCAACGGCTAATTCGTGATGCACTTTATAATCATAGTCAGCAAATGCTTGAGCGGTGTCTTCTAGCTCATGGCTTTGTGATAAAATTTCAATCACGCGTTCAGGATTTAACTTAATTGCAGCACGTGTATAAATAGCACTAATATTAGTACGTGCAGATAAAAGCTGATCTGTCAGCTCTGGCATCTTGTCTTCATCTAAGCGCGCTAATGTTTCAAGAATGTTTAAGCCAGACGTTTCCCAAAAGTTATTTACTTTTGTAGGTTTACCATGCTGAATTGTTAGCCAACCATCACGTGCTAAACGCTGTAATACTTCTCTCAAGGTTGTTCTTGTAACACCAATTAACTCTGAAAGTTCTCGCTCGGCAGGTAAAATTGAACCTGGAGGGAAATCGCCGTTCCAAATGGACTCAACTATATATTCTTCAGCAAATCCTGCTGGGCTTTTCGCTTTAAAAATTCTCATCCAGTTCCCATTCGAATTAATCAACACTCATCGTTTTACACGAATAACTGACTGATTGTACCAGACGAAGCACAACTAACAAGTAAAGTAATATATATTAATAAAGCAAATGGGTAGAAATTTAAAATTAATAAATAATTAAATTTGGGTCTCTCTAATTTAGCTACAATGCATGAATATCTAGAGTAATATTCATTGTAGGTACATTGTTATTATGGAGATATTTTTATTTACGCAGCGCCTGAGCTTAATTAACTTATCCCGCACTTGCCATAAGAAAAAGTACAAAAAAGTGCAACCATAAAAAATTCTTTAGATGATGCATCACCTTAGTATAAGTAAGCAATATAACTGAGCTTATGTATCGATGGGAAAATAATAGAACGTCATTTAACCTTTGCTAAGGCTGAATTGAGTAGTCATTAATTTCATCTTATAAAAAGCGACTTCGGTAGCTTTTTTTTCCTTTTTGTTGCTGCATACTTTATCCTACGTCATAATCTAACGTCCTATTAAAACGCGGAATTTTTATGAACTGGCTTGCACAATTACCTACCCAACGAACCCCGTGGCTTTTATTTACAGCTATCGTTTTTTTACTTGAAGTTACCGCTCTTTTCTTTCAATACAAAATGGGGTTAGCGCCTTGCATAATGTGTATATATCAACGCACTGCAGTATTGGGGTTATTAGGCGCAGGGATTGTAGGCTCAAGTAAACCACAAAGTAAAACTGTGCGTATGATAGCGTATGTTATTTGGGGAATATCGAGTGTTTGGGGATACTTAATTGCTCGCGAACATATTGATATGCAGACCACCACAGACCCTTTTGCATTTAGCTGCGAGTTTGAACCAAATTTCCCATCATTTATGCCACTACATGAATGGATACCTAGCTTTTTTCAAGCTACCGGGGATTGTGGAAATATAGATTGGCAGTTTGTTGGCATGAGCATGCCTGCTTGGATGGAAGTGATATTTGGGATTTTCTCACTAACGCTATTTATTATAATTATTGCCCGTTTATCAATTAAAAAGTCGATTTGATATGTTTACATTTTTTTCAAGCCAATTAGACCAGCTTAAGCATTTAAAAGTACGCCAGCGTCAAGACGTAATTGCGCTTGCATTAAGTCAGCTATCGCCAACTGATAAAGTTCTATTGCGTATTATAAAGTTGCTATTACTTAGCCCACTATTTTTAATATTCACTGTATTTAAAGGTTGGATATTAATACCATTTTTGATATTTGGCGGATTGTGCTATCCACTATTAACTACACCTATTGAAATTAACTTTGCTAAAAAGCACTTAAGCGATGCGCTAAAACAATTTAATCAGGGCGCCTAGCACCCTGATTACTTTTTAGAAATATTAAAGTGAAAGTTTCCCCTCTAATTTAGCTAAAAGTTTTTTGCCAATCCCTTTAACTTGCGATAAATCACTAACGCTTTTAAATTCGCCATTTTCTTCACGATAATCCACAATTGCCTGCGCTTTTTTCTTACCTATACCAGGTAACTTAGCAAGCATCTCTGCATCAGCATTATTTATACTAATTGTCTCAGCTTGAGGCATTTGCTTAGTTACTTCTGATAATTGTGCATACGCGGTAGTCGCGGGTAGTAAACATAATAAACTTATGATGAGTAAATTTTTTAACGTTTTCATTAAACTTGCCCTTATTCTTCTTTTCTTAATTTTGAGTATTGCTCAGGAAATCAATAAATAAGGAACTGTAAAGTTCATCACTTAAAGTGTACCTAAACGCATTACCACTATGATCCGAAATCCTGAAAATGCAGCTGGTACAACAAAGTGATTGCTTAACTAAAGTAAAGTTACCGTTTTTTGTCAAATTTAAGACACCTAAAAATTAATACTTCGCGCTTGCAAATTTACTTACAAACCATTACTGTACATAAAAACAGTAATCTAATGGTTTTTTAAAAACCACGGTGCCAAGCAATTTTGCAGGAGAAATCATGGCTGTTGTTGTTAAATATGTTGTAGAACGAAACGGAGTCGAGCGTATGACGTTTACTACCAAAAAAGAAGCGGATGCTTATGACAAGATGCTCGATATAGCAGAATCACTTGAGCTGATGCTAGAAAAGGTAGACGTACCGCTTAGTGAGCAACAAATTGAATCACTTGCTTTAGAAATAGCGAAAAGCAAAGATGATTTTATGACCATATTAAAAGGTGGCAAAGATCCAGCTGTTACCAAAGCGCCAGCAAAAAGTAAAAAGTCAGATAACGTTGCATCAATTGAAGATAACAACGATAAAAAAGTAAGTTAATTCATAGAATGCTCCCTCCTCGAACGGGACAAACTAAATAAAAAAGGGAGCAACTAAGTTGCTCCCTTTTTTATTATACCAATTCGCTTAATTAAATGATCTCTTTGAGGGTGGAAAAACGTGTTGATAGCTAGGCAAAAATTCGATATTTAGTTGTTCTAAATGAGAATTTTTTAACGCCGGTAGCAACACGTTTAGCCCCGCAAAATGATTAAGTATTATTGCGGATTGGTATTAATTACTACTCATTTTAAAATAAATAGTAATTGCTAATTAAAGCTCTTTTTCTACTTCATCAAATAAAGCAGTGATGTTTTGCTCAGGCTCTTTTGTTACTAAGCTAACAACAACAATTGCAATACTCGCTAAAATAAAGCCCGGTACTATTTCGTACATAAAGCTACTTAAGCTTTCACCATTGATAGTAAATGGTCCATATATCCAAATTAGCACAGTAAATGCGCCTACTAACATACCAGCTAACGCACCAGCAAAGTTCATGCGTTTCCAATAAAGGCTAAACAATACAAGAGGTCCAAACGCAGCACCAAAGCCAGCCCACGCATTACTTACTAGGTCTAAAATAGAGCTATCTCTATCGTAAGCTAAATAAATAGCGAACATAGCAACTACGGCAACACTAATACGGCCAACAGCAACTAGCTCTTTATCACTGGCATCTTTACGTAAGAATGTTTTATAGAAATCTTCTGTTAATGAACTTGAACTAACCAATAATTGAGATGAGATAGTACTCATAATCGCAGCCAAAATTGCAGCAAGTAAAAAGCCAGCAATAAGTGGGTGGAACAGCAACTCAGAAAGAATTAAGAAAATTGTTTCAGGGTCTTCAACTACAATGTTGTTCTCATAAGTATAAGCTGCACCAAATATACCAGTACCAACAGCACCAATGGCAGCAACAATCATCCATGTCATACCAATACGGCGTGCTTTAGGCATATCTTTAACACTACGTACCGACATAAAACGAACAATGATATGTGGTTGGCCAAAATAACCTAAACCCCAAGCCATTGCAGAAATAATACCTAATGCAGAACCTGCACCAATCCAGTTAAGCATATCTGGATTTACGCTATTTAAAGTTGATTCTAAAGGTTGTTCAAGCAAAGAGTATGCAACCGTTGGTACTAGAATAAGTGCAATGAACATAATACAACCTTGCACAAAGTCAGTTAAGCTTACAGCTAAAAAACCACCAAACAAGGTATATAAAACAACTACGCCCGTTGTAATGTATAAACCCATTTCATAAGTTAAACCAAATGAGCTTTCAAACAATTTACCACCAGCGACAACACCAGATGAAGTATAAAGAGTAAAGAAAACAATAATTACCACAGCTGATACAACACGTAATAGGTTGGATTTATCATTGAAGCGATTTGAAAAGTAGTCTGGGATGGTTATAGAGTCATTTGCTTTTTCAGTGTAAACACGTAATCTCGGTGCAACTAACAGATAATTTAACCAAGCACCAATCACCAAGCCAATTGCTATCCATGTACTACTAAAACCAGTAACAAACATCGCACCAGGTAGGCCCATTAAAATCCAGCCACTCATATCAGATGCACCTGCAGACAGTGCAGCTACACTTGGAGATAGATTTCGTCCACCTAACATGTAACCAGATACATCGTCAGTAGATTGCTTATATGCATATAGTCCGATACCTAACATTACAATAAAATATAATGCTAGTGAAATAATCATTCCTGTTTCCAAATTAGCCTCCGCATAATTATTAATAATAGGCTTTAATCCAAATAATGACTCTTAAAATTTTATAGTTAAGACACTATTGGGGTAAAAACCATTCTCGCTGACTATATCATGCTTGATAATAAAATCTCCAACTTGTTGCCCTCACCTGATACAAAAATACTCATGTTGAATAATTTTAAAGCGAATTGGTGAAATATAATAAATTAAATACTAGAAAGACCTTAATTTTTAATGATAATTTATTAATCTAGCAAATATACGTAATGCTATTTTGAGTCTTTTGCCATATATTATTACAATAACTAATTAGATTACTCTTACGGAACTGTTTATGTATTTTTACGCTGCACGCCAACCTATTTTAGACAGAGATAAAAAGCTCATCGGATATGAACTTTTATTTCGCGATGGCGTTGATAACGTATTTCCCGATATAGACGGTGACGAGGCAACTACACGACTAATTGAAGGTAGTCAGTTTAATTTCGGCTTAGAAGATTTAACCGACAATAAACCCGCCTATATAAATTTCACCCTAGAAACGCTATCAAAGGGCTACCCAACACTACTGGGCAAAGATACTGTAGTTGTAGAAATCCTTGAAACTGTGCAACCTGGGAAGCGATTATTAGCCATAGTGAAAGATCTAAAAGATAAAGGTTACACTATTGCTCTTGATGACTATATTCATCAGCCTGTTTGGCGCCACTTTTATCCATTTATTGATATTATTAAAATAGACTTTTTAGCATCTGATATAGATACAATAAAAACGGTTCTTAATGATTTAAAACTGCACTCGCATATTAAGTTACTTGCCGAAAAAGTAGAAACCTATGAAATTTACCAACAAGCTCTAGAGCTTGGTTTTGATTATTTCCAAGGATTTTTCTTCTCCAAACCGGAAATGGTACAAAGTAAGGCTCTACCGCCTTCAGAAATGGCATTAGCTGAATTACTTTACGAAACATCAAGCGTTGATATGGATCTTAAAAAAATCACTGATGTGTTTGAGCGTGATGTAAACCTATCTTACAAATTACTTAGGTATTCAAATTCTGCTGCCTTTGCAAGGCGTGCTGAAATAAGTACCATTAAGCAAGCCCTTATAGTGCTTGGCGCTAACGAAATTAAAAAACTATTATCATTATTATTTGCAGCGCAAGTATCAGCAGATAAACCTATAGAGCTAATTAGGCTATCGCTTACGCGCGCTCGTTTTGGTGAGTTACTCGCTATATCCCATGGACAATTTAAAGATACCGGCATGGCATTTTTAACCGGTATGATGTCTCTTATGGATGCTATTTTAGATGAGAGTATGGAAAGCGTTATGAAAAAGCTTCCACTTTCGAATGACATAAAAGCAGCCTTATTAAACGATGAAGGCTTGCTGGCAAAATATTTAAACTTAGTTAAGTATTATGAACAAGCTAACTGGTCAGCCGCAAACGAATTAACGAAAGAGCTAAACCTAGGTGAAAAAGTTCCTGATGCCTATCATGAAGCACTGACTTGGGTTAATGAGCAAATGCAGTTAGTAGTTAACGAAAAATAAGTAACCCGAACTCTGGTTAAGATATTTACTAATTTATTGAATTATAATGATATCTAAGTTTATTTTTCTCTAGCCAAAGTTCAGATTATATAAACAGTCAATAAAAACGCCAGCATTTAGCTGGCGTTTTTATCATTGGCTTCAATTATAAACTTTCTAAAAAGTCTTCATCAAAATCAGCTGGCTCTTCTTTTATAGGTGGGTTGCCATCGTACAGCTCATAAATTTGACGCTGGAAGTAAATATCTTTTACAAATAAGTACGGATCAAGTGAATCATTTAATAGCCCTTCTTGTGGTATTAAAGCTGCACGCGCCTCAACTGCTTTTAAAACAAATACTAAAATAGTTTGTGGAGTCGTTAGCGCAACTTCAGGTAATACAAAGTTATCGACTACATCACCGGTCAGGTTACGTGCTGTTGTTGGCCCCATACCTGGTAGCATTAAATAGGCGCCATCACCTACGCCCCATACACCCAACGTTTGTCCAAAGTCTTCATCGACTATTTCAAGACCTAGTGAGCTTGCAACATCAAAGATACCAAACAGACCGACAGTAGAGTTAACTAAAAAGCGTGCTAAGCTCACACTTGCATTACCCGGTTTACCTTGCAAACCCGCATTGATCATATCTACAGGTGCGGTGATATTACCTGTAAAATTAACAATACCGTTTCTTACCGGTACAGGCGTTACTTCAACATAACCTACAGCAACTGGGCGCAATAAATAAGCATCCAGTACATCCATATTAAAGTCATATAATGGACGATTAATACTTTGCAGCGGATCTCTGTCATCTACTTTGCTTTGAGGTACTTGAGCACAGCCGGCTAGTATCAATAAACATAAAAAAGTAAAACTGTGTTTTAACATCTAACGTCCTTAAGGTATTAATGTATCAATTTGAAGTTGGTAGTCACTTACACTTTCACGCTTTAACGCCTGTGAATGACCTTCTAGCTCACCAGAGCTTGGCATAACAGAGTCATCGATAGAAATACGCGCCGAAATAATAATATTTTCTGCACTAGATAAGTTAAGCCCTGCAACCATTGCACTACTATCACTCAACTCAACTGTAATTGGAAATGAATATTTAGTCAGCTTAACAGCAGCTAATGGCATAGGTGAGCCAGTTGCAGCTTTTGCAAATATAAACAAAATACCGTCTTTTGGCTGTTTATCAATAAGCTCTTTTGCAATGTCGACTGTAACTGCAATAGCACCCGTTGTAGTAGTAACTGGCATAACTGAGCCTTCACTTTGCATTTGTTGCTCAATATCAGCAATACGTTCGGAGATCATGTTATAACGTGAATCATTTTTTTCCATGCTCGCCAATAAAACTTCAAATGCAGTTTTAGCTTGCGGCCAATCTTTACGTTCATACGCTATCAGGGCTAGTAACGAAATAGCATCTAAATTAGTAGGCTCAACGTTTAGCACTTTTGAAAGCATACCTGCCGCGCGAGTCATATTAGCTTCGCTACCTTCAAGTAATAAAACCTGACTGTAACTAATAAGAACCTGCATATTATCAGGGTTCATACGTAGTGCTTTATCAAATGACTGCTGCGCCATGTCAAATTCATTAAGCGACATAGCCACTCGACCAAGTAGCATCCAAGCAACTTCATCATCGCCAGAGCGGCTAAGTTTAGTACGAAGCGCCAATGCAAAAGCCTGCAGCTCATTTTGACTAAGCGGCTCACCTTTTTGCATTACAGCACGCTCGCCATAATCAGCTAAATTATCCATTGCGTCATGCCAAGCCGAAATTTGCTGCTGACTGCCTGTAAAACTATAAAAAATCCCTGTAAGCGCAAGAACAAATGCACCGCCTGTTAAAGCAAAAATACGATTATTACCTTTGCTGTTAAGTGATTTCTCTGGTGATAGCTCGTTCAATAAGCGACGTTTTAATTCAACAATTGATTCTGCGTGATTTACGCTATCAATGCGTTGATTATCTAAATCAGTTTGCAAATCGACTAAACGCTGCTCATAAATACTAATTAATTCAGCATTGGCGTTATGAGTAATCGTTTGAACACGCTCTTTTTTTAAAAAAGGTATCATAACAAAGCTAAGAGCAACCAGTGTGAGTAAGGCAAAACACGCCCACATTAAAATCATTTAGCTTTGCTCCTGACGTTTATTTTGTTCAATTAGCTTCGCTAGCAGCATTTCATCGTCGCTGCTCCATGTTTGTTTTACTGATGCTTTTCGTTGGCGAATAACAATAAAACCAAAGCCAACAATTACAATTAACACAGGTAGTACCCACAGCACTAAAGTCGCTGGTGTAACAGGTGGGTCGTAATGAACAAAATAGCCAAAGCGGTCAATCATATAATCAATCACTTCGTCTTTACTTTTACCTTCTTTAACCAATACGAGTACTTTATCGCGCAAGTCTTTAGCAACAACAGCGTCGGAGTCCGCAATGTTTTGATTTTGACACTTAGGGCAACGTAGCTCTTTGGTTAACTCTTCAAACAATATTGCTTGTTTGTTGTTATCAAATTGATAGCGATCTTGCTGTGCAAACGCACCCATGCTTACAAAAAGGCTAAGCGTAAGTAGTAACCACTTCATTATTTAAGCTCCTGCATAATTGGCGCAAATTTAGCTCGCCATACTCGCGGATTTATATCACCGGTGTGATGTAACAAAATAGTGCCGTTTTTATCGACTAAAAAAGTTTCTGGCGCACCCGACACGCCTAAATCCAACGACAAAGTACGGTGTAAATCTAAAATATTAAATTGGTAAGGGTCACCTGCACGTTGCAGCATATCAGTGACTTCGCTGCGAAGTGATTGCATATCAAACGGGCCATCAAAATCAGAGTCGTAACCTTGTACGTAATATAGTCCAATAATTTTAACGCCTTGCTCACGTAACTTAGTTAAATAACCAAGTTCGACTAAACATGTTGGGCACCACGTACCCCATACATTTAATAAGTAAACTTCACCTTTTAACGACTCGTTGGTCCACTGCTTATTGTCTTGCATTAAATCAGGTAAATTAAACGCTGGCATTTCTTGACCTATCCGCCCTGTTTGAATTTCACGAGGGTTGGCAAAAAGACCTTGGTATAAAAATACACACACAAAAGCAAACACTAAAAGCGGCGCAATAGCTAAAATTTTACGGTTCATAAAACACTCTCCGGTACATCTTTACGGGCTGTTTTAGCTGATGTACGGTAACGTTTATCAAACAAAATCATGAAACCTGCAAATGACATAAGCACGCCACCAATCCATATCCAGCGTACAAATGGTTTATGATAAATGCGAAGTGACCATGCATCACCACTTAATTGCTCACCTAATGCTAAATATAAATCACGTTTAAAACCGGCATCTATTGCCGCCTCAGTCATAAACTGCATACCAATGTCATATTTACGTTTTTCGGCGTGTAAACGTGTTACTAGCTCATTATTTTTAAGCACAGATACAACGCCCGCATGACCGCTGTAGTTTGGCCCACGAATAGTTTTAACGCCATCAAAGCGATATTCATACTCATTAAGCTGTGCTATTTCACCCGGTTTCATCGATACATCACGCTCTACTGAATAAGCCGAGGTAAGTGTTACGCCCGCAATAATAAATGCAATACCAATATGCCCAAGTACCATAGCCCAGTAACTTACAGTAAAGCGTTTTAAGCCTTCTTTTAAGCTCCCGTGCACAGCTGCTTTGGTGTAAATATCAATCCCTGTTGATATTGCAATCCAAACCGCCAGTGTTGTCGCTAATAACGTAAGTGGTTTTACTAAATCGTAACTTGAGAATAACCAAGCGCAGGTAATCACAACACTTGCTAATACGCCCATTAATATTTTGTTTTGCAAAAAAGCCCACTTGTTTTGCTTCCAACGTAAAAGTGGTCCGATCCCCATCAAAATAGCAAACGGTACTAAAATTATTGCAAACATCTTATTAAAAAACGGTTCGCCAATAGAAATGCTACCTAAGCCCATTTCTTTATGAACCATTGGCAACAATGTACCTAACATAACAATTAATGTAGCAACAACTAAAAATATATTATTGAGCCATAAGGCCACTTCGCGCGATACCAGCTTGTATCGTCCTTCACTGTGAACTTGTGACACACGCATTGCATATAACGCCAAGCCACCACCGACCACTATGCCTAAAAAGGCGAGTATAAATAAGCCTCTATCGGGGTCTGTAGCAAACGCATGTACCGATACAATAATACCCGAGCGTACAATAAACGTACCTAGCAAACTTAAAGAGAATGCTGCAATTGCGAGTAATACGGTCCATGATTTAAATATACCGCGCTTTTCTGTCACACTTAATGAATGCAGTAATGCGGTTGCAACAAGCCAAGGCATAAGCGCTGCGTTTTCTACTGGATCCCAAAACCACCAGCCGCCCCAGCCTAGTTCTGAATACGCCCACCAGCTACCAATAGTAAGACCTAAACCTAAGAAACCCCACGCAGTCATCGTCCACGGGCGTGACCATTTAGCCCATGTGTTATCAAGTTTACCTGTTAACAATGCAGCTATAGCAAAAGAGAAAGCAACCGACAGCCCCACATAACCCATGTACAGTAATGGTGGATGAATAATCATACCTGGATCTTGAAGCAGCGGATTCAAGTCACGCCCTTCTACCGGAAAATAAGGAAGTAGGCGCTCAAACGGGCTTGAAAGCAGTAAGGTGTACATCATAAAACCTACACCTAAAAAGCCAAGTACACCCAGTACGCGAGCACGTAATACCCAAGGTAATGATTTAGAACGCGCTGCTACAGCAGCAGTCCAACCCGCTTGCATTACTAACCATAATAAAATAGCACCTTCATGACCGCCCCACGTAGAGGTGATTTTATAGTACCAAGGCAGCGTACTACTTGAATGATACGCTACGTAAGATACGGTAAAGTCGTCTGTTAAACTTGCATAAATAAGTGCAGCAAAAGAGATTAGTACAAAAGCAAACTGGCCTATTGCTAAAGATGGAGCCGCACGCATTAACCGAAGATTACCAGTATGCGCGCCCCAAAGAGGAAAAATACACAGTAAAACGCTTAGCACCATGGCAAGCGTTAAAGAAAAATAACCAATTTCTGGGATCATAGCTAATTACCACTATCTAAGTTGTATTTTGGTTTTTCGTGCTTAATACCTTTAACTGCCTCTGCAACTTCTGCTGGCATATATTCTTCGTCATGCTTTGCTAGCACTTCAAATGCTTCAATAACATTAGGCTCGACTAATACGCCCTGCGCTACAATGCCTTGCCCCTCACGAAACAAGTCTGGCAATATGCCTTGATAACGCACAGTCACTAATGGACCTGTATCTATTAGCTTAAAGCTTACTTGTAAGCTTTGTTCATTACGCTCAACCGTGCCTGGCACAACCATGCCGCCAATACGTAACTTTTGACCTATATGTGGTTTTTCTTTGTTAGGGCCTTTGCCATCAATTAATTCGCTTGGCGTATAAAAAAGATTAATATTTTCTTGCAGTGCATAAAGCACTAAACCAATTGACCCACCAATACCAAACAGTACGGCAATAATTACCAATAGTCGCTTTTTACGTCTTGGATTCATGAGATTTGTTCCTGCTTAGCTTTTTTAATTCGCGCTTCACGTATTATTTGTTGCTCCACTGAAGCCATAATACGTTTGGTGTCTCTCAAAGAGTTCACTAAAATACCGAGTAAAATAAGTGCGCATGTACCAAAAGAAAGCCAGACATAAAATCCATAACCTCCCATTGCAATAAAATCAGAAAAAGAGTCAAACTGCATAATTACCCCTTATTTAACAACGAGCGAACCCACGGTCGGTGCTTTTCTCGTTGCAAAATTTCATTTTTAAGACGAATTAAAGTCACTGTTCCAACAAAAGCAGCAAAGGCTAAAATATTAACCATAAGAGGCCAAAACATACTTGGATCTATTGCTTTTGTATCTAGCTTTGTAATGCTTGCACCTTGGTGTAACGTATTCCACCACTCAACAGAGTAATGAATAATAGGTAAATTAATTACGCCAACAATTGCTAAAATAGAAGCCGCACGCCCTGCTGACTTCTTATCTTCAAATGCATGGTAAAGCGAAAGCACGCCAAGATATAAAAATAATAAAATAAGTTCAGACGTTAAACGCGCATCCCATACCCACCAAGCACCCCACATAGGTTTACCCCATGCAGCGCCAGTAATAAGCGCTATAGCAGTAATACATGCACCAACAGGCGCAATAGCAATAACAGCAAGCTCGGCATTTCGTAGCTGCCATACAAGTGCAACGATAGCGGCAATCGCCATTGATGAGTAAGCCCCCATAGATAAAATGGCAGAAGGCACATGAATAAAGATGATACGGTAGCTGTCTTTTTGTTGGTAATCGGCAGGTGCAAAACCAAGCCCCCATACCCATCCAACAATCATACTAACTACGGTAACTACGGCAAAATATGGCAGTAACGTATTGCATAACTGGTATGCACGCTCTGCTTTAGCATAGGGATGTAACCACTTCCACATTAACTTACACTCACTTTTAAAGCTGACGATATGGCAATTGGTGCGCTAATAATAGCAATAAGTAACATTGCACCAAGGATGGCAAGCTGCCCACTATAATCCAGTGACATTGTACTGGTATCGATAGCCGACGTTGCAAAAATCAAAACAGGAATATACAAAGGCAGTACGAGTAAACTCATCAAAATACCCCCTTTTTGTAATCCTACAGTAAGCCCTGCGCCTATTGCGCCAATAAAGCTCAATAGTGGAGTGCCTAATAATAATGTTAAAACAGTTGCTGTTAACGCCGTACTTTCTAGGTTTAACAACAATGCAAATAGCGGGGTCATTAATACAAGCGGTAAACCTGTTACCACCCAATGAGCAGCCACTTTAGCAAGTACGGTTAGCGATAATGGATAAGAGGATGCAATTAACTGCTCCAACGAGCCATCGTTAAAATCATCCCTAAACAACTTATCTAAACCCAACATGGTAGAGAGTAATGCGGCAACCCAAATAATACCTGGCGCCATTCTCGCAAGTAGACTGGGCTCAGGCCCTATTGCTAACGGAAATAATGAAATTACAATTAAGAAGAATAAAATAGGATTTACAATTTCGGCGCGCTGGCGAAACGCAAGTTTTACATCTTTGGTAAATACCGCACTAAATAGCAACCAATAAGAGTGTTGACGAGTCATTAGTGGCGATACTCCAGTGTAACCGTTTGTAAGTTACTAAAGTGGGTCGTTAAGTCTTGGTGGGTCGTTAATAAAATGGCACCACCGCTTTGTAAGTGTTCAGTAAATCGCTGCTGTAAAAAGGCGACACCGCTTTTATCAAGCGCGGTAAATGGCTCATCAAGTACCCATAATTTAGCATCACTTAACCAAAGCCTAACAAGCGCTACACGTCTTTGTTGTCCAGCAGATAACATTCTAACGGGTACATCTTCGAGTCCAACAAGGCCAAGTTGCGCTAAAATAGGATATAAATCAGGCTCATTTATGTAGCCATTAATTTGTAACCAGTGGCGAACATTTTCAACTGCACTAAGCTGAGTACTTACACCTGTTTTATGCCCTATAAAAAGCAGCTCTCTGGCATACTCTTCATAGTACTTAGATATAGGTTGATCTTGGAACAGAACAGACCCTTCATCAGGCACAGAAAAGCCAGCAATAATACGCAATAGCGATGTTTTACCAGCCCCATTAGGACCCGCTAATTGCATGATTTGACCGCTATTAAGGCTAAAATTAAGATCCGCAAACAAACAACGATCTTGCTTGATGCAGGTGACGGACTTAATGTGTAACAAGATGACGATTCTCTCTGCCAAAAATTAGGCGTTAGTCTACCATAATGATAGGGTAATACGAATATTGCTTTATAATCGATTAACAAAAACTTGATTTAAAATAATGAATACACCAACGCAAATAACATTATCTAACTCATTGGTTATCAATCAATCTGCTCACAGCCAGACCAATGAGTTACCACAGTTACCTAGTGAGGTACTTGCGGCTAAAAACATCCAATTTTCGAAAGACTCGATTACGCTTGATGTATTTATTGATAAGCATTGGCAAACATTAAGGCTTGGCACTACAAGCGCACCACAAAACCTGCAAAAAATAGTCAGTGCTAACATACAAATCAGCCCTGATGGTAAGCAGCTCAACATATCGCCAAACAGTACAACCTTTACTTTAAATCAGCCGGTACAATTGCAGCGCTTGTTAAATTATGTAAGCACGGGCACTGAGGTACAAAGCCAACCAATGGATGTACAAGTTGCTGTATCCCCTTCTCCCAAGTTAGTTATTGATAAACTCAACGCAAGTATTGCCATAAATAAAGACGTAGCCCAGTTACTTACAACAGAACAGCCTTTAAAAGTAGTTGTTAGTACGACTAATAAAGGCGCGCAGATTAATGTTATTAACCGCTTTGCTGATACGGTTCACTCGCAACCACTTAGCCAAACTAAACTTACTAATTTGCTCGCGGCCTTATTACCCAGTGCGCAACTTCAAGCAACACCAAAACTGGCTATTTTAACTCATCCTCAAAAGTCAGGTTCATTTACAACACCTATTACTAATCAACAACTTGCCGAACTACCTAATACACCTATTAAAGTAAATTTAGTGAACCAGGCAGATAAATTATTTATTAAAACCGATACAAACAATATAAAAGTAACGCTTAACAACTCATTCTCAAAACCATTTAACGAGTTACTTTTAGCGCAAAAAAGCAATGCACCTGAAGTAGCCGTTTCTGCGAGTAATATTAAAGTAAATCCATTATTGACCCTAAATAGTCCAATAAAATCGTGGTTACAAAATAGTTTTAGTGATTTAAAAACGCGAATTAATGATGCGGTTAAATATTTTGAAAATAAGCCTTTTGCTACAATAAGTAAATCTGAGTTAACGCAGCTATCAACTTCGCCCGCGCAACAAAAAACGTCTTTAGCTATACAACTGAGTGAATCACCGCTAAATAGAGTTAACATTACTCAAAGTGTGAGTACTGCGTTAAATAACAATACGAGCAATATTTTGCCAGAGCACTTTTCAAGGCTCCCGCCGATTGTACAATTAGCGCAACTAGTAAAAGGAAGTGTTAGTGTTTGGCAAACACCTGCAAACACAGCAACAACCTACACGCCAATAACAAATAATTCTACCCCAGGTGAAGTGGCGAGCGCTAAGCTAAGTGATTTAAAAGCAAGCCAATTAAAACCCCTTATTACTAGTGAAAGCAGTAAATCGAACACCTTGCTTAACCCTACCAATGAAGTAGTCACTAAGGGACTTACCACCTCCTCAGCACAGCTTGCAATAAACGATAATAATCAAAACAACACTAGCACAGTGAACACTAAAAGCATTACCTTGTTAACTGAGCCGTTATCTAATGCGCCCTCTCGTAGTCAAATGCTACAACCAATAGAAGCAAAACTATTAAGTACATTATTAAAGCTTCCTGATGCCACAACCCCTACAGATAGGCTGGCTTACAATAAACAACTTTTAAGCAGTCAAATTACTGATATTACAGATAAGGCAACAAAAGACACCCCTGATTTAACTCGCTTAATTAATCAGGCATTTAACCGTATGGTTTCAAGTAATAACATAAACCCTGCAACCATACAGCGTGAGATACTTGCTACTTTACAGCCCACTCAACTAGCGGGTGATATGCTGCAAAGTAGTTTCACTAAAGGGCTTGAACAGGTGGCTGTGAGTATTTTAGCTGCGCCTCTGATTAGCCAATCAGTAACGCCTATCAGTTTTAATAATCAAACTGGCTTAGATGCTCTCTTACAAGTACTTATACCTACTTTTAAAATGGGTAACACGGGAGCAAAAATGCTTGAACAGCTTCAACAAGCTCAAGTACAAGCTTTGGCCAGCGAAATCGTACACGTTAAAAACACACTTACCCAAGTAAGTGTCTCAACACCAAATCAACAGCCAGACACAAACCCGCTTGCACAATTTTTATTACCGATGAGATTACCTCCAGAAGCAGCCCAAACAGAAATAACACTTGGACAGTATAAAAAGCCAAGCGCCGGTAAATTAGAAGATAAAAATGTATGGTTTGTCAGATTAAACTTTGATTATGCCCAACTTGGGCAGCTACAAATTACTGCAGAGTTAATGGATAAAGCACTCGATTGCCAGCTATTAGCCTCGAGCCAAGAAGTAAGTGCAATTGCTCACCCTCACTTAGATAATTTAAGATCAAAACTAGCTAAACATGGCTTACAAGTTGGCGAGCTCAATTTAAGGCGAGGCGATGCCAACAATCAGGCATTCTATAAATCTCACGCAATTATTAATATTAAGGTTTAGCTATGAGTGATACACCGATTAATAAATCAGCCATTGGGCTTTTGTACGAAGCTGGTAACACACCCACTGTAAGTGTTAAGGGGTTTGGTGAATTAGCTGATGAAATAATAGCAGCGGCTAAACTAAAAGGAATTATGATCCACGAAGATGCAGCACTTGCTAAAACGTTGTCGCATTTAGAGTTAGGAGAAGAAATTCCTAAAGAGCTTTATTATGTTATTGCAGAGCTTATTGCGTTTTCGTATGTATTAAGAGGTCAATTTCCGCCAGGTTGGCAGGATTTTCAAGGTAAGTTAAATATTAAGGCTTGAGCCAATTTATCCGCACATAAAAAAAGGCGCTAAGCACCTTTTTGTTTATGTAATGAAAATAGTAATTCGGCTTCTGCTCGTGGTAGTTCGCACTCGCGTATTACTTCATCAAGGTCTGCACCTAACTCAACCATTTTTACAGCACGAGAGTAAATTTTAGCATCAGGGTCATCGTATTTTTGCGCCGCTTGCTGTTGCATTAAATCTTGGTTTTGTTGTTCAACTTCAAGCACTCGCTTACCAATACTTAAGAGCCCGGTTCTAATCTCCGAAATTTCACTGCGCAAAATATGAGTCTGCTCAGAGCTATCTTTAAGCTGCTGCGATACAGCATTAATTTCATTCGCGTGTTTATTTTTTAATGCAATAATTAACGCCAGCGATATAAGTCCTACCGCTAACGCTGATATAGCTATACTAAGTAACACCATAATTTATTTGGTAAAGCTTATATATCGCTTAACTCATCCCATTCGTCATCACTGAGTAACTTATTTAAATCAACCAAAATCAGTAATTCATTATCGCGGTTACAAACACCTTGAATAAACTTAGCGCTTTCTTCAGTACCAACATTTGGCGCACTGTCGATTTCAGAGCTGCGCAAGTAAACCACTTCCGATACGCTGTCGGCTAAAATACCAATAACTTGCTCTTCTGCTTCAATAATTAAGATGCGAGAGTTGTCAGTTGCATCAGCAGCTAGCAAACCAAAACGTGCGCGAGTATCAATAACGGTAACAACGTTGCCGCGTAAGTTAATAATACCAATCACATATGAAGGTGCACCTGGTACAGGAGCTATCTCTGTATAACGAAGTATTTCTTGTACTTGCATTACATTTACGCCGTAGGTTTCTTCCTCTAGCTTAAACGTAACCCACTGTAAAATTTCATCGTTATTATCTGCGTTTTTATTTGCTGACAGTAATTTATCTTGATTCATGCTATTACCCCGTAATGGTCATTACTACTGACGGCTATCTAAGCCTTTCTCTAATAATATATTTAAATTATCTACGTCTATCAAAGCACACATTTTTTCTTTTATAACGCCAGCAAGCCATGGGCGCTTGCTTTTATTTGTACGCCATTTTACATCTTCTTTACTCAATGTAATGTTATTTATCAACTTTTCAGCTAATAAACCCCACTGGCTATCACCTAGTGTAATCAAATATTGATAATCTAAAGACGCCTCTAATTTATCATCATATTTTTCTGGCATAACCCAACGCGCAGTATCAACAACATTAAGCTTTTCTTCTCTGTTGAGCATAACGCCTTTAAACCATTTCGGCTTACCAAACAAATGATTTACTTCACCTAATTGATGTATTCCACCAAGTGCTTTTAATGGCACAGCCAAGGTCAAGCCAGCAACTTCAAAAAACAATGCCTGAAATTCACCATCAAAATAGTCTGATTGGCTAGTAGTTACAATCTCCAGCTCTGGCTTTTCTATAGTAGTAATTGCAGGTGCTATTACTTCCTCGTCAACCACTTCATTAACTTTTTCAGTTTCAAACGCTGGCTCAGCTATTGGCTCAATTTCAACATTGAGCAAGTCATTATCAAATGTACTCTCTGCTGCTTTTAATTGCTCTTTAAGTTTTGAATGAATATGCTGTTGTGAATCATCTGGGATTTGCTCAAGTAATTTTGCAACTGGCTCAAGGTTATCTACAGGCTCATCTTCACATAACAAAGCCCCAAGGTATTGTTTCATTACTTTTTCATTAGCAAACAATTGCTTACTCATTCATTAACCTTGTTCAATTAAATATTCTAGCAGTGCTTTATATGCGTATACACCGCGCGAGCGAGGACAATACTCTACAGGTACTTTTTGTGCAAAGCTTGCATCTCTAAATTTGGTATCCACCGGTATCACACCTGGCCAAACTTTATCACCATATGTACTTTGCAATGTTTTGTATGCTTCTAACGATGCTTTAGTACGTTTGTCGTACATGGTAGGAATTATAGTATATTGATAATCTTTTGCTTGAGAGGATTGCATCAAATCCATAGTACGCATCATTCTATCAAGCCCTTTGAGTGCTAAAAACTCCGTTTGCACTGGCACTAAAATTCGCTCACTTGCTGCAAGCGCATTGACCATTAACACCCCTAAAACTGGAGGGCAATCTAAAATGGCATAATCGTAATGTTCGCTAATTTTTGCAAGCGCTTTTTTTAGTATTAACCCCATCCCTGTTTTATTACCCATACTTCGGTCAAGCGTAGCTATTGCCATAGTCGCAGGTAAAATATCCAGGTTTTGAAGTGTTGATGGACACAAAGCTTGGAGTATCTCTTCACTTTGCATACTTGTACCTCGGGAAAAAATATCGTACACACTGACTTCTAAATCCTCTGAATCAATGCCAAAGTAATAAGTGAGTGACGCATGAGGGTCTGTATCTATAAGCAACACACGTTTACCTTGTAATGCCAAAATACCGGCAAGGCTCACTGCGGTTGTTGTTTTACCAACCCCTCCTTTTTGATTAGCGACAGTCCAAATCTTCACATTACATCCTAATTACTGTTCATTGCGCGTTGTTATGCGAATACCACCATGAGGCAAACGAATTATTTTTATTGTATCGTCATCTGAAGGAAGTTCAATTTCAGGTTCAATCACTGCAGGCTCATCAGCTTGCCCGTCACTTTTAACCTCTTGTTTTGGCGGTAATCCATACTTAGAAAGTGCGATAACAACTTTACGATTTTCTGCGCGCCCTTGCTCTGTATCGTTACTTGCAAAAGGTGAATATTGACCATAACCTTCTATCGCCATTCTAGCTGAATTAATGCCTAATGCTTCCAGCTCTACTAATATTGACGTGGCTCTAGATACCGACAGTTCCCAATTTGAGCGAAATATTTCATTGCGAATACTTTCATCATCAGTATAACCTCGTACTCTTACATAGTTATCTACTGGTGCAATAATATCTTTAACAATCTTGACGACCTGTTTTGCTCGAGAGTGTGCAACTGAACTACCACTTGAAAATAACATACCTGAGCTTAGCTCTATAATCAGCCAATCTTGGTTAAGCTCTAAACTGGCTTCTCCATCACGGATTTCATCAATAAGCGCTGACTGTAATTTAATTAATAAACTATCAAGAGGGTTGCCTAAATACTTTTGCTGGATGTTGCTTGTATCACTTTGGCCGTCGAGTAGCTCAGGACCTTGCTCTTCTTTTAATATACTTTCGCCATAAAGGACTTCTTGTTCAGGTGTCACTCTATCTGTCAATATTCCATTACCGTTGACACCTTCACCTTGCTGGGAGTATTGGCGAGCTGACTTATCAAAAACGTGTTCAAGGGAATCTGACAATATTTGGAATTGTTCTTCTTTATTAATCGCTATCGCATACAGAACCACAAAAAAAGCAAACATAATAGTCATGTAATCGGCATACGATACAAGCCAACGTTCGGTATGTTGACTTTTAGCAGCAGAGTGACGAAGTCGTCGGCGTAACATGTTATTCGTCCACTAAATTAGGGCGCTCTACACGATAGGCTTCAAGCTTTAATTCTATATTTACTGGGCTTTCACCTATGCTTATTGCAATAACGCCTTCAGCAAGCATTTCATGGTAAAGCATTTTTTGCTCTACACGCTGTTTTAACTTATTTGCCATAGGTAAAAACAATAAATTAGCTAAACCAACACCATAAATGGTCGCAATAAATGCCGTTGCAACGCCGGCGCCAAGCATTTGTGGATCGGTAATAAACGACATTGCCTGTATTAAGCCAAGCACCGCACCTAAAATACCAATGGTAGGGCTGTAACCCCCCATTGCTTCATAAACACGCGCGGCTTCAAGCAAACGATCGCGCTCTAGCAGTAAATCAATTTCAAGCGTGTCACGTAGTTTTTGCTCTGAGCAGCCATCGACAAGTAAGCTTAAACCTTTTGCTGCATACGCATCTGGGTGAGCTAAGGCTTCATTCTCAAGCGCTAAGTAACCTTCTTGACGTGCTTTATGAGACCATCGTTTAACTTGCTCTATTGCGTCTTCAATATCGTATTGTGGTGCAACAAAAACCCACGAGCTCATATTTAGCATCTTTTTGAATGTGCTAGCAGAGGTTTGCAACATAGCAGCGCCAAGCGTGCCACCTAGTACAATAATAAGCGCAGGGCCATTAAATAAAGCTGAAACAACACCGCCTTCTAAAGAATAACCTAGACCTATTGCACTAAGTGCTACCAATAGTCCAAATATTGAGAGTTTATCCACAACCTACCTCTCTCATTATACGCGCTGCAACATCGCTCAATGCTAAGCTTTCACTTGAAAGCCCCGCATTAGCAATTGCTTGGGGCATTCCATAAACGACACAGCTTTTCTCATCCTGTGCCCAAATAGTTGCCCCCGTTTGTTTTAACATTCTTGCACCATCACGACCATCAGCGCCCATACCTGTTAAAACAATAGCAAGTACATCACCTTGGTACGTTTTAGCTGCACTAGCAAACGTTACATCTACGCTTGGTTTATAACTTATTCTCTCGCTATGATCTTCAAATACGCGCAGCGTTCTATTAGCTCCACGCCCCTCTACCATCATCTGCTGCCCGCCAGGCGCTAAATAAGCAGTTCCTGGTTGTAAGCGATCGCCCTGTTGTGCTTCTTTCACTTTTATTTGGCACAAACCATTTAAGCGCGCTGCAAACGCGGGTGTAAATGCAGCTGGCATGTGCTGAATAAGTAAAATAGGGTGAGGAAAATTAGCAGGCAATTGAGTCAATATAGTTTGCAAAGCAACAGGACCACCTGTAGAAGTACCAATAGCTAAAAGTTGATATTGTTTTCCACTTGCTCGCATTGAGGCAACATTTGAACTTGTCGATGCAGCAGGCGCAGCTCTTTGAAAGCTTCTATCAGGCTGCTTGATTTGAGTTGTTGATGTGCTTGTGCTTTGCGAAAGTGAACTTGTTGGTTTCGTTGAAATGACTGGTTTAGCTGGTGTTGCCGCTCTAAATGTTCGCGGTAAACGTCTTCGTCCTATATCTTTTACTTTACTTTGCAAAAGCTTAATTGCATCTTCATTATTGCGTGCAATATCTTCAAATTTTTTCGGTAAAAAATCCATTGCGCCAGCATCTAACGCATCAAACGTTGCTGTTGCACCATCACGTGTAAGTGATGAAAACATTAAGATAGGAGTTGGGTTACTCGCCATTATCTCTTTAACTGCGCTAATACCATCAAGCACAGGCATTTCGACATCCATGGTGATCATGTCAGGACGCAATTGAGCTGCTTTCTCAACAGCCTCTCTGCCATTAACAGCAAAGCCTATAACTTGTATATCGCTATCTTGCTCAAGGATTTCGCTTACTCTACGGCGAAAAAAGCTTGAATCATCAACAACTAAAACTTTAACGGCCATTTAGCTCTCTTATTAAATTTATGCGTAGGTATATATTAAATATATACCTACTTTATTATTAGCCTGCGTAATGTTTTAACATGTTTGGAACGTCTAAAATCAGTGCAATGCCGCCATCTGAAGTTATTGTAGCGCCTGCCATACCTGGCGTTCCTTGAAGTAACGCATCAAGCGGCTTAATCACTACTTCTTCTTGGCCAATTAATGAATCAACAACAAAACCAATTTGTTGCGTACCAATTTGTACAATAACGACGTGACCTTTAGATTTTCGCTGAGAACGATCTGAGCCTTTTACTAACCAATGCTCAAGGTAAAATAACGGTATCGCCTTTTTACGCACAATAATTGTTAATTGCCCATCAACTACATTCGTCTTCGTTAAATCTAAATTGAATATCTCACTAACACCAGCCAGTGGTAACGCAAATGTTTGTGCGCCAACAATGACCATTAATGTCGGTAATATAGCCAAGGTAAGTGGTACTTTTATTTCTAAAATAGTACCAACACCAAGTTCAGACTGAATGCTTACTGAGCCATTAAGTTGCGTGATCTTAGTTTTAACTACGTCCATTCCTACACCACGGCCTGAAATATCAGATATTTCTTCTTTTGTAGAAAAGCCAGGTGCAAAAATCAGGTTATATGCTTCGGTGTCAGAAAGTCGACTCGCTTGGTCATGATCGAGTACGCCTTTACTAATTGCAATTTTTTTCAGTTTTTCAGCATCCATACCTGCACCATCATCTTTGATGGTTAGCAAAATATGGTCGCCCTCTTGAGACGCTGATAAAGTAACATTACCTGTTCTAGGCTTACCAGCTGCTTCACGAACAGCGGGCATTTCAATACCATGGTCAACTGAGTTTCTAACTAAATGCACAAGCGGGTCGGCAAGTGCTTCAACTAAGTTTTTATCTAGATCGGTTTCTTCACCAATAAGTTTTAAATCAATATCTTTATTTAAGCTACGTGCTAAGTCGCGTACAACGCGAGGGAAGCGACCAAATACCTTCTTAATTGGTTGCATTCGCGTTTGCATAACCGCACCTTGAATATCCGCAGTCACTACATCTAAGTTAGAGATTGCTTTACCCATCGCTTCACTGTCTGAGTTAGTCGCTAAACTAACCAAACGATTTCGTACAAGAACTAACTCACCAACCATATTCATAATTTGATCGAGTCGTTTTGTATCTACGCGAACAGTGGTCTCTGCTGCTGGTGGCGCTGATTTTTTTGGAGCTGCTGGTGGTACTTTAGCTACTGGCTTCTCTGGCGCTTTTTCAACTGGTTTTGGAGTAGGAGCTTTAGCTGGCTCAGCTTTTTTTACTGGTTCACTCACTTGTTTAGCTGGCGGTGAAACAGGTTCAGGTTGTTTTGCAGCTGGCGCACTTTCTATCGATTTAGGAGCAGTGCCTTTACCATGAAGTTCATCAAGAAGCGCTTCAAATTCGTCATCACTAATTTCATCATCTGATGAATTAACTGTATTTACAGCTGGTATAGCAGATTCTACAGGTGTTTTATTGGCATCATTTTGTTCAGGTTTGCTCGTAACTTCACCAAAACTGCCAACACCATGTAACTCGTCTAATAAGCTGTCAAATTCATCATCAGTAATATCACCACTAAAATCACTACTACTTGCTACTGGTTTTTCAACTGCAGGACCTTGTCCTTTACCGTGCAGCTCATCAAGTAAGCTTTCAAATTCGTCTTCAGTGATTTCATCTATTTCAGCATCGCTAACCGAAGGCGCTCCGCTAAATAGTTCATCAAATGCAAACGGATCTTCATCATCAGCTACCGGTGTATCCACCACTTCATTATGAGGTTGTTCAACCTCTGTTTGTGAAGAGGCTTCAGTGGCTTCGGCCTCTGTTGGAGGTAGACCTAAGATATGAAGAGTATGAAGTAATTCAGGATCTGCAGGTTCAGGCTTGTCTCTGTTTTGGATAGTCGCAAACATCTCATTAATGGTGTCTAGTGCTTGTAAAATAACATCCATTAACTCTGAGTTGACTGTTCGCACGCCTTGACGTAGTAAATCAAATACGTTTTCAGCACCGTGACAAGCATCAACAAGTTCTGTCATAGCTAAAAAGCCTGCACCACCTTTTACAGTGTGAAAACCTCTAAATATAGCGTTTAGTAACTCGGTATCTTCTGGATTATTTTCCAGCTCAACTAACTGTTCAGATAAAAGCTCTAGGATTTCTCCAGCCTCTACAAGAAAGTCTTGTAAAATATCTTCATCGACTTCAAACATGCAGTTACTCTCCTCTTAGAAGCCCAAACTTGATAAAAGATCATCAACTTCATCTTGATCAGATACAACATCATTACGCGATTCTTTATCAATAATAGGGCCTTCAGGACCTGCTAAAGTTTGTGTGGCAACTGGTTCTTTTATTTTTTGTTGTTCTACTTTATTCGCGGTGCTGTTAGTGTCGTCTTGTTCAGCAAACGCAGTTAAAAGATGAAGTAAACTTTCTTCTACTTCCCTAACAAGTTCGATAACACGGCGAATAACTTGACCTGTTAAGTCTTGATAGTCTTGAGCCATTAATACATTTGTCATTAAGTTTTGAAGCTCATCAGTCTTATGATGAGAGTTGTTCATAAACTTATCGATGCTATGGCAAAGTTGCTTAAACTCACCAAGCTCAATCTCGCGGCTCATTAAACGATCCCATGTCGGTTTGATATGAGATATTTCGTCCGCTAACTGTTGGGCTATAGGTAAACTGGCCTCCACTGCATCCATTGTTTTATTAGCCGCATTTTCTGTCATTTCTATAACATAATTAAGCCGCTTTTTAGCATCTGGAATCGCATCTGTCGTTATATCAGTTAAGCGAGTATCAAGCTCAAAACTTTTAAGGGCTTCGTGCAGTTGACGAGTCAACTTTCCAACTTCAGCAAATAATTCAGACTGCTCTTTAGATGCAGCCTCTAAAATCAACTGATTTGCTTTGTCTTGCTCATCATTTTCTAAAAAAACAACGAGCTGACGAGCTTGTTCTAACGTTATTTGAGGCGCAGCTGGTGCTGGCATAAGCCTCTCCCCCATCATTAGCCTAAGCGTTCAAATACTTTTTCTAATTTAGTTTTTAATGTTCCAGCCGTAAATGGCTTAACAATATAACCATTAACACCAGCTTGCGCTGCAGCTATTATTTGTTCTTTTTTAGCCTCTGCCGTTACCATTAATACAGGGATATGTTTTAACTTATCGTCTGCACGTATTGCTCTTAAAAGATCAATACCCTGCATTCCAGGCATATTCCAATCCGTAACTACAAAATCAAACACTTGATTTTGCAACATAGGCAAAGCTGTAGACCCATCATCAGCTTCTTGAACGTTAGTGAAACCTAAGTCACGTAACAGGTTTTTTATAATGCGTCTCATCGTTGAAAAATCATCAACTACAAGAATTTTCATGTTTTTATCCAAAACATCCCCCAGTGAGGTATTAACCTTTGTTTACTTACTACTAATTTATCCAGTCATTGATTTTAGCTTTAAGCTTAATCATCGCCTGACCATGTATCTGACTTACACGCGATTCACTTACATCGAGTATATGTCCTATTTCTTTTAAATTCATTTCATCGTTGTAGTACAAAGAAAGCACCATTGCATCACGCTCTGGTAATGACTTAATTGCACTTAGCAAAGACTCATTAAACCTATCATTTTTAACATTATTAAAAGGTTTATCTTGTGCTAAATCTTGGCCTACAGGAGTAATAACATCCTCATCTACACCAAGGTCTTCAATGCCTAATATTTTGCTCGTATTCGCATCATTTAAAATATGATGGTACTCATTGAGCGAAATTTCAAGTTTTTCAGCAACTTCTATGTCCGTTGGTTCGCGGTTCAGACTACTTTCGAGCTCAGTAATTGCTTCTGCAACTTGCCTGTTTTTACGGTGAACTGAACGAGGAGCCCAATCACCACGGCGCATTTCATCAAGCATAGCACCGCGAATACGAATACCTGCAAAAGTTTCAAAGCTTGCGCCTTTTGTTGCATCAAAGTTTTTCGAAGCTTCTATTAAGCCTATCATTCCTGATTGAATTAAATCATCAAGTTGAACGCTAGGTGGTAATCGAGCAATTAGATGACATGCCACTTTTTTAACAAGTGATGCATGCTTCTCAACAATCACATTTAAATTTTGTGTTGATTGATATCCCATAGCTCTATTCACCAGTGTTGTCATAATTAACCGTTTACTAGTTTCTCAATGAAAAACTCTAAATGCCCAGATGGTTGGTTGGGTATTGGCCATTTAACTGCTTTTGTTGCCAGCGTTTTAAACGCAAGAGCGGCTGGCGAATTTGGAAAGAGCTCTACTATTACTTTTTGACGACGTGTTGCTTTGCGCATATTTTCATCATAAGGAACCGTTGCTACTAGCTCCATTGATACATCTAAAAAGCGGTCGGTAACTTTAGATAGCTTTGCAAACAATTCAGTGCCTTCACGCATACTGCGCACCATATTGGCAACAATTTTAAATTTATAAACGCCGTGCTCACGACTTAATACTTTAATAAGTGCGTAAGCGTCGGTGATTGATGTCGGCTCATCGCATACAACAACCATTACATCTTGCGCTGCACGCGAGAAGCTCAGTACCATGTCTGAAATACCAGCAGCTGTATCTACAATTAAAATATCAAATTCGGTATTCAATTCGCTAAACGCACGAATTAGCCCAGCATGCTCAGATGGTGATAATTCAACCATACTTTGCGAACCCGATGTAGCGGGTACAATTTTAATTCCTGCAGGGCCTTCAACTAAAATTTCATCAAGCTCACATTCACCAGACAAGACATGTGACAAGTTACGCTCTACACGTAAACCAAGCATCACATCACAGTTTGCTAAACCCAAGTCAGCATCCAGCACTAATACTCGATTACCTTGCTGCCCAAGTGCAATAGCTGTATTTAGAGAAACATTTGTTTTCCCTACTCCACCTTTACCACCGGTTACAGCGATAACTTTTACGCCGTTGTTATTGTTTTGACTCATTTTGCGCAGGCCGCTTGCTTGATCTAATACTGTGTTAATCATACATCCCTACTGTGCTTGGCGCCACTGATTGGTGCCTTGAATGTTGTTCTTTTGTTCTTTTTAAATATAATTGCTCAGCCTTTTTAACTAGTTTCTCAGCATTTGCAACACGAATATCCTCTGGTACTCGTTGACCATTAGTAAGATACCCTATTGGAAGGCGATTTTGAATCGCAATACTAATAATCTCACCCAAACTTAATGATTCGTCTAACTTAGTGAAAATACAGCCACTTAACTGTACTTTTTTAAAGTGACGTACAGTTTCTTGCAATACATTAATTTGTGCTGTCGCGCTAAGTACTAAGTAGCTGCGAATATCTACACGTTGGTTACGCATTAACGTGTTTAATTGCTCAGTTAAACGTAAATCTCGCTGGCTCATACCTGCTGTGTCAATTAATACTAGACGTTTATTTCGTAAATGATATAAAACTTCAGCTAATTCATTAGCATCTTTAACTTGCTTAACACCACAACCAATAATACGACCATATGTTGCAAGTTGTTCATAAGCACCAATTCTGTATGTATCAGTGGTTATTAACGCCACTTTATCGGCACCATATTTTTGTGCGCCTAGAGCTGCAAGCTTAGCAACAGTCGTTGTTTTACCCACACCAGTTGGACCCACTAACGCATATACACCACCTTGGCGAAGTATTTCATTATTGGTTGTTTGCATTTGATCTTCGACCATAGTTAACAATGCTTTCCAACCTTGCTTACGAGACACATCATCAGGTACAAAACATGCCATTTGCTGTGCTACTTCTTTATCGATACCCATACCGACTAAACGGTCAACCATACAAGCGCGTGTTGGATCGCGACGCGCCATATCTTGCTGCATCAAGCCTGATACTTGGTGCTCAAGTAATTGACGAATTGCGTTCATTTCTTCACGCATTGTTGTCATTTCTTCGCTTTCATTATTAGGTGCTTGTTGGCGAGTGGTTACGGGGCTATCTAAATCATCAAAGTCGCGGTCTAAATCATCAAAACCTAAGCTATCCGCTTGAGTTTGTGGACGAACTGGCGCAGCAGCTTCAGGAGCAAACATATTTTTAGTACGCTGCCCCATATCTGGTTCTTGATAGTTATCAGTAGTATCAATACCCGATTGTGAAAACATTGATGCAAGCTCAGGAGAACGAGGACGCGGTGATTGACGCTCTAATAATGCTTGTAGGCTGTCAGCAACTTTTGCTTGAGGCTCAGGCTTGGCACGCTGTGGCTCTGGTTTTACAAAATTATGCATGCTTTGTTGTGGCGCCTGAGTACGCGGCTCTGCAGGGCGTTGTGGTTGCGCTGCTACTTTAGGGGCTGCTTTGTCATAATCAACTGCCGCTACAATTTCTACACCGTTAGCCAGTTTTTTATTTGACATAATAACCGCATCAACACCTAACTCATCTTTAACTTCTTTAAGTGCTGTGCGCATATCTTTAGCAAAAAAACGTTTAATTTTCATGATTCAACCCCTGTTAAAATCTTATTGTTGGCCTACCGAGCTTACAATTTTGATCTGTC
Source organism: Pseudoalteromonas sp. Z1A2 (assembly GCF_011378755.1). Lineage (NCBI taxonomy): Bacteria > Pseudomonadati > Pseudomonadota > Gammaproteobacteria > Alteromonadales > Pseudoalteromonadaceae > Pseudoalteromonas > Pseudoalteromonas sp. Z1A2. The sequence continues at coordinate 45,668 of NZ_WTKX01000003.1, forward strand.
TTTCGTCTGGTACCTCTTGATAAGACATCACTCTCAATCCTGGAATGGTGTACTTAACAAAACGAGATAACACAGTGCGTAACATTCCTGACGTTAGCAATATAGAAGGTTCGCCGGCCATTTCTTGATTTTGATGCGCTTGTGTCAATGACACTTGAAGTCGCTCTGCAAGTCCTGGCTCAATACCGGCACCTTCATCGCCTGCATTTTGTAATGACTGATGCAACATTTGTTCCAACTCAGGCGCCAAGGTTATGACAGGGATTTCTGATGACATGCCCACCGCATCTTGAACAATTAATCTACGCAGTGAAATACGCACTGCAGCCGTTAATACATCAGGGTCTTGACTACGTGGGCCATACTCAACAAGGGTTTGAACAATTGAGCGCATATCGCGAATAGCCACGCCTTCATTTAATAAATTTTGTAGTACTTTTACAATAGCAGTTAATGGCAATACATCAGGTACTAGTCCTTCCACTAAGCGAGGATGGCTTTTAGCAAGCATATCAAGTAGGTTTTGAACTTCTTCATGCCCTAGTAATAACGCTGCACTGTTAGTTAATAACTGGCTAATATGAGTGGCAACTACCGTGGCTGAATCTACAACGGTATAACCTAGTGATTGTGCTTCATCTTTTTGATCAGGCTTGATCCATACGGCATCAAGGCCAAACGCAGGATCTTTTGTTTCAACCCCTTTAATTGGACCAAATACTTGTCCTGGGTTAATCGCTAGCTCGTCGCCATGCTTAAGCTCGCTTTCACCGGTTGAAACCCCCATTAGTGTTATTCTGTAAGCGTTAGGGTCAAGCTCTAAGTTGTCGCGTATATGTACCGGCGGCACTAAAAAACCAAGCTCTTGAGAAAGCTTTTTACGCACCCCCTTAATACGATTAAGTAGCTCACCACCTTGTGATTGGTCCACTAACGGAATTAATCTATAACCGACTTCTAAGCCAATTACATCAACCTGCTGAACGTCATCCCAGCCTAGTTCTTTTTGTTCTTGTTTATTAGCAACACCCGTTGCAACGCTTCCGCCATTAGCGGCCTCTTCAGCTTCTGCCGCAGCAGCTTTTAATTTACTTTGCTGTGTGTAGTAAGCTAAGTAACCCAGTAACGCACCTAAACTTAAAAAAGCAATATGCGGCATACCAGGCACTAAGCCCATGATGATCAAAATACCAGATGCAATAAAGAGTGACTTTTCGTTGCCTAGTTGTTTCTTAAATTGGTCCCCCATATTGAGCGACTCATTTTGGCGTGTTACAACAATCGCGGTACCAATTGAAAGCAGTAAAGAAGGGAGTTGAGCAACTAAGCCATCGCCAATGGTAAGTAATGTATATACTTCCATTGCATTGCCAAAACTCAAATTGTGCTGGATCATACCGACAAATAAACCACCAACAATATTGATGATTAGTATAACAATACCTGCAATCGCATCACCTTTTACAAATTTACTCGCACCATCCATTGAGCCGTAAAAATCAGCTTCGCGAGTTACTTCCTCGCGGCGGTCACGCGCTTGTTCTGCGCTGATAAAGCCTGCGTTCAAATCGGCGTCAATTGCCATTTGTTTACCCGGCATTGCATCAAGGGTGAAACGCGCAGATACCTCAGAAATACGACCAGCACCTTTAGTAATTACTACAAAGTTAATAATGATCAGGATTAAAAACACAACCAAACCAACAGCGTAGTTACCACCAATAACAACTGAGCCAAACGCTTCAATTACTTTACCGGCAGAGTCACCACCATTGTGGCCTTCAAGTAACACAACTCGAGTACTGGCAACGTTAAGTGCTAAGCGCATAATTGTAGCGATTAGTAATACAGAGGGGAAAATACCAAATTCAACTGGCTTCATCGTGTAAACAGTTACAAGTAAAACCACTAACGCGAGAGCAATATTAAACGAGAAAAGGATATCGAGTAAAAATGGCGGTAGTGGTAAAATCACCATTCCCAAGGCAGCAAGCACAAGCAAAGGTGTACCTACCCCTTTGGCATAGTCTTTTTTGTCTCTGTTAAGTTGTTGTAATACCGCTTTAAAACTCATAATTCTACAATTTCAAAAAATTGACACTACGTAGAATTTGCAATAACTATTCCAAGTTACTCAGTTAACGGTTTAATACTTGTAGGCATCGGGGATTGGCAGCTTTTTATTGAGCTTAGTTGGACGTTTACCGCGCCCTTTATTAAAGCGCTTAAGCTGAAATACATACGCTAAAACTTGCGCTACTGCGGTAAATAGCTGATCGGGTATTTGCTCTCCTACTTCAGCCGTATGATAAAGCGCTCGGGTCAACATGGGGGATTCTAATATAGGTACTTCATTTCCTATTGCTACTTTTCGAATTTGCATCGCCATTTCATCAATGCCTTTAGCAAGCACTATAGGCGCACCTGCGCGCTCCGTGTCGTATTTTAATGCTACAGAGTAGTGAGTTGGGTTCGTAACAATAACATCAGCGTCAGGAACATCTTGCATCATGCGGTTTTGCGACATTTGCCTTTGTGTTTGCCTAATGCGCGCTTTTATTTGTGGGTCACCTTCAGAGTTTTTATACTCATCTTTAATTTCTTGCATTGTCATTTTAAGTTGTTTGTTATGGTTGTAACTTTGAAATGGTGCATCAATGGCGGCAATAACAATTAAAGTGCACGAAAGGCCTAAAAACATCCACCCTAAAATCTCTAAGGCATGAATAATATTACCCGGCGTACTTTCTAAACTTAAATGCAGTATTTCATCAAAATAAGTATTAATTAAAAACACTGCAAAACTTGCTACTAAACCAAATTTTAAAAGTGACTTTACAAGCTCAATAGCCGCTTGTGGGCCAAACATCCGCTTAAAGCCCTTCATTGGCGACATTTTACTTGCTTTAGGTGCAGCAGCTTCCCAGCTAAAATTAAAACCACCGAGTAACGTATTACCAATAAATGCAGCCAAAACGATAATTAACACAAACATAGCCATAGGAAACATCAACGCGTCTGCAACCTCTCCCCACACGGCAAACATTTTAGTGGTATCAAAGGCTTCGTTGCGGTTTAAGCTAAGGGTTCGGCCCATTACATTGTATAAACCTTTACCAATTTCAGGACCATACATCAAAAGCGATATAGCCGAAAAAATAAGTACAAACATGGTACCTAACTCTTTTGAGCGTGCTATTTGGCCTTTCTTTTTAGATTCTTCAAGCTTTTTGGATGTGGGTTCTTCTGTTTTTTCTTGTCCTGAGTCTTCAGACATGACTTTCTCCTAAGGTGAGCAACCAACTAAAGTACACATTAGCTCAACCATTTTTAACCATTGAAACTCAAACTGAGTAACAAAGTTACCTAGTGTCGCCCAAATAATAATAAGTCCCGCTACCAAGGTAAACGGAAAACCAATAGAGAAAATATTTAATTGTGGCGCTGCACGCGTCATAATCCCAAACGACATATTAATAACGAGCATTGCGGTAAGCGGTGCAAGTGAGAGTACCAGTGCTGTAGTAAACATCCAGCCGCCCCAAGTCACTATGTCCCAGTAATGATCTACAGACCACCATGTGCCATCAATGGGTAGCACTTGAAAGCTATGCACCACCATTTGAATCATCATTAAATGACCGTTAAAAGCAAAAAATAACAAAGTGGCCAAAATAAGGAAAAACTGACCAACCGCTGGAACGCTTGCGCCATTAGAGGGGTCAATAACCGAAGCAAAACCCAAACCGGTTTGCATCGCAAGTATTTGCCCTGCTAACACAAAAGTATTTAATAAAAGTATAGATGCAAAACCAATAGCAACACCAATCAGCATTTGTTGAATAACGACTAAAATCATCTCAAACGAAAATAAATTAGTGAATGTAGCGGGCGGCAGAACAGGAACAACAAGAAAAGTTACAACAACTGATAACCCCATTTTTATCCGTGTAGGTACATTTTTAGCCCCTAAACCAGCCATAATCATAATCATTGAGCTAATGCGTACCAGGGGCAGCAAAAAATCGCTCAACCATTGAATAACGACAGCAAAGGGGTATTCCACGTTTAACCTGCAATTTCAGGAATAAGTAATACTAGGCGAGTAAAAAAATCCATCAGTTCTTGAGTAAGCCAGTGCCCACCTACAATAAGCGCACTAATGGTAATTAATAAACGAGGTAAAAAGCTCAACGTTTGTTCATTGATTGATGTTGCCGCCTGAAACACAGCAACCACTAAACCAATAATTAGGCCTGGGACAACGATTGCAGACACCAATTTAATAACTAAAAACAGCGCGTCACTTAGAATATCAACAAAAATTTCCGGTTCCATGTTGTACTCCTATTGTTGGGTCATGTTAATGCTTTGCATACTAAGTCCCTAAACCAAAGCTTTTAGCTAGAGTCCCCATCACTAAGCTCCAACCATCAACAAGTACAAACAGCATAATTTTAAACGGTAAGGACACTATCATGGGGGAAAGCATCATCATACCCATCGCCATTAATACCGAAGCGACCACTAAATCAACAATTAAAAATGGGATAAAAAACATAAACCCAATTATAAATGCCGTTTGCAGTTCGCTGGTTACAAATGCCGGTATTAACACTATTAATGGCGTATCTTGTGGCGAATTTAGCTGATCGTAACCAGCAATTTTAGCGAACGTTTCTAAATCTTTTAAACGCACCTGTGAAAGCATAAATGCTTTCATTGGCTCTTTAGCAAGCTCTAAAGCCTCTACTGATGTAACCTGCTCATTTAAGTAAGGCTCTATAGCTCGCTCGTTTACCTGCTGATAAATAGGCGCCATTATAAAAATACTTAAAAAAAGTGACATACCTAATAACACTTGGTTTGACGGTGTTTGCTGTAAGCCAATTGCTTGGCGCAAAATGGCGAGTACAACAATAATTCGTGTAAAAGAGGTCATCATAATTATGGCGGCCGGTATAAAACTCAGCGCCGTCATAATTGCTAAAACTTGTAACGTTACTGAGTAATCTTGTGTGCCATCAGCGTTTGTTGTAATGGTAAGGGCATCAATTCCTTCTGCACTTACATTTGGTACAAACACCATGGCAAAAATAATAAGCAGCCACTTTGTCATAGGTTTAATTCTTTTTATTTTGGTTTGATTGCGGGTTTAAAAGTTTACCAAATCGTTTAGCGAGTTCAGGCAGTTCTTTTTCACTTAATGGGGTTTCTAACTTGTGTAAATAATTAATACTGTGGGGAGTTACACCAAGTAAATGCTGAGCATTATCTATCTCAACAACCATTAAACGCTCGCGAGAACCTAAAGGTAGACTTCTAACTACTTTAAACTCATCACTATTTGCTAAATTAGGGTTAAGCTTTTTAACAAAAAATGCCAGTACAATAATCAGTACTAGCACCATTACAAGCGACAGCACCATAGAGAGTATATCCCCAGTGGGTGTTGCCACATCTGCTTTTGAAAAAACGGTAGTCGTTAAAGCAACTAATAAGCTCATCGTAATTTTTTGATCCGCTCTACTTGGCTTATCACGTCAGTTAAGCGAATACCAAATTTGTCGTTTACTACAACTACTTCGCCATGAGCGATTAAAGTACCATTAACTAGCACGTCTAGCGGCTCACCCGCAACACGGTCAAGCTCAACAACAGAGCCTTGATTAAGTTGCAGTAGGTTACGAATATTGATTTTAGAGCGCCCTACTTCCATTGAGATAGTAACGGGAATATCTAAAATAGTGTCGAGTTTTCGTTTTTCATCACCACTCATTTCGTGTTTTGAATCACTTAACTCATCAAGCTCTGCAACATGTGCTTCGCCACTATCATCTGGGCCTTCGGCTTCTGCTAATGCTGCTGCCCATTCATCCATTGTGTCTTGATCATCGCTCATACTTTTAACCTTTTAATCAATTACCAGTCTAAGTCTACACCGTCAGAGAGGTGTAAATCATCTTCTAGTTCTGCTAATTCTGCATCTGAGTCAATTTTCTTGCCGCCTTTGGTAAATACATGCAGCTCAGATTTAACTGAATCAGGTCGTTTAATTTTTTCACTAATTTGAAGCGCAACATTATCGCGAGAGCGACCCATCTTGGCTCTAAATGTAGGGAGTTCCTCAACAAATACGGTTATATGCTCAGGCATTTCAACCGGAATAATATCACCTGCTTTTAATTCCATAATTTGCTTTAAGGTCAAATCAACTTCAAGTAACTGAGTCGACATATCAACCTCAACATCCATTATTTCATCGCGAAGTGCTTTGCTCCAACGTAAGTCGGTATCCTCTGTATCAGATTGAACACCCGCATCTAAAAGCTCTCGGATTGGCTCAAGCATCGAATACGGAAGTGCAATATGAAAATCGCCGCCACCGCCATCAAGCTCAATATGAAAAGAGCTAATAACCACAACCTCTGTTGGACTTACAATATTCGCCATAGCTGGGTTTACTTCTGAATCGAGATATTCAAACGATACATCCATAACCGGTGCCCATGCTTCTTTATAATCTTCAAAGATTATTTTAAGGAGCATTTGTACAATCCGGCGCTCTGTTGGGGTAAATTCTCGGCCCTCTATCTTTGCATGATAACGCCCGTCACCACCAAAAAAGTTATCTACCAAAATAAACACAAGTCGTGCTTCCATGGTAATCAGGCCAGTGCCTTTTAAAGGCCTAAAACGGACCATATTTAAACTGGTTGGAACAAATAAAGTATGAATATATTCGCCAAACTTAATCATTTGCACGCCGTTAATAGACACCTCTGCGGTGCGACGCATCATATTAAATAGGCTAATTCGCATATGACGAGCAAAGCGTTCGTTAACAATTTCCAGCGTCGGCATACGACCACGTACGATCCGATCTTGCGAAGAAAAATCGTACTGAAGCGTACTTCCTCCGCCATCTTCACCTTCGTGTATATCTTCCTCTTCAACGTCATCAACGCCATGTAATAGCGCATCAATTTCGTCTTGGGATAATAAATCGCTCACGCTAACCCCTTATTGCATCACAAAGCCGGTAAACAATACCCGCTCAATTACTTTACTGCCTTCAACATCCATTAAGGCTGTTTGTACCTTTTCAAGTGCAGAAAAACGAAGTGTTTCTTTACCAGAGCTCGTACTTAATTCATCAGCTGTTGTAGTAGAAAACACGCTTAATAGCGTCCCTTCTATTAGTGGTATATGTTTTTTGGCTGTTTCTTCATTTACTTCGCCACGTACTAATAATTGTACTTTAATTTGTACAATTCTATCGCGACTTGAGCCAGGCACGTTAAATACAAATGGGCGTGGCATAGCAACATATAAAGCACTACCAACTTCTGCTGATGAACCAGAAGCTGCAGGAGCAGCATCAGTCGACATCGCAGTCTCTTCATCTAAGGTTTCAACTGGCGCATCCGAACCTGACATAAAAAAGTAACCCGCAGCACCACCTGCAATAAGTAGTACAGCTACTATGATTATTATTAGTTTCTTTTTACTTTTACCGGTTTCTTCGATTTCTAAACTTGCTTCTTCAGCCATCATGATTCCTTTAATCGCAAAGGTACTTGCTTGTTTTAACTATTATAATAGCAGTACTTAGGCATAGTAATCTATTGATGATGAAGTTTGTTGTCGAGAACTTTGTGCAGTGTTATTTGCTTGCTCGTCATTTTCATCATTAACTGACTTATTATTAGCCAAATTACCTTGGGCTCCACTCTCACTTTGCTCAGCTGTTTCACCACCTGATTGCCCATAAGAAATAGTGCTTTCACCAAGCTCTAGCCCTTGTTGCGCTAACATTTCACGTAAGCGCGGCATTGATTGTTCAAGCGCTTCTTTGGCTTGCTGGTTTTGTACAACAAAGTTTATATGTGCTTGTTCTGCATCGCTACGAATACGTATTTGCATGCTGCCCATTTCTGGAGGATCGAGGCGAATTTCTGCTTCTTTATTATTAATGCTCAACATTGAGCTAACGCGCTCTTGCAGTAATTTAGCTGCATCACTTTTAACAATATTAATTGCCTGCATTACACCTGGATCAATACTTACTTGCTTAACTTGTGATGTACTTTGTAATTGTTGAGTTTGAATTATTTGGGTATCAAGTAAGCTCTGCTCGTAACTTAATGAGTCGTATTGGCTTAATGTGCTCGTTTGCTGAGTATTTAAAGCGGCTGTAATTTGCGTAAATACTTGTGCTACGCGTGCAGGAGTTTGTTCTGCCGTTATTTTTCTAAGCCCATCTTTTTGTAACTCTTCAAATGATTTTAATAAATCAGCACGCTTAGCTGAGGTTGCTACGGCTTTATTAATATCCGCGCCTTCGTTTGTAGATGCCTTTAAGCTTAACTTTTGTGGATCATATACTGTATTAGGAGTCTCTGAGGCCACAAACGTTTTTGAGTCTGATTTAGCGGTATCAGCAAGCCCAATTTCAATAGAAGCTTTTAACTCATTAACTGTTTGCTTAAGCACTGACAACTGCTCGCCTTTAGGCTGCTCTGTTTTAATATATGCGTTTAATTGCGTTAATAAACTTTGTTTTTCAGTTGTATTAAGTGAATTTATTTCTGCGCTAAAAGAGTGTTTTGTTACCGTGCTTTGCGCTTTTTCGTTATCAGTAATAAATTGTGCAAGCATTTGCTTAAGATTTGAAGTGTTACTAGTTGCGCTATTTGTTGAATCAGCGTTCTCTAATACCTTAACTTGCGCGTTAAGTTGTGAGCGCTGCTCAGACGTTAAACTAGCAATAACGCTATTAGCTTTAATTAAGCTCGCATCTTTAGTCATTAACGTATCTATTGCTGCATTATTATCACCTTCAGTTGTGGCTAAAGGAGACTGAGTAACGCTCGCTTTGTCGGCGGGTGTTGGCAAAACTGTATTATTTTTATCAGCAGACTTATTTTGTCCTAGCTGCTCTTTAGAACTCATTAATGCAAATTCAGGTTTTTCTAATGTAGAGCCAGGGCTGTCATCGGGCTTTTTATTTATAGAATTTAATGGCCCTTCAATAGCTTCGGCAACACCACTTTTCCGATGCTTGCCTTCATTTAATGGTAAAGAGTTCAAAGGTAGTGAGCTTAAGCTATCGCTTTTTGAATCAATTAATTTAGCCGTTTTAGAGTCTACATTAGTGGCAATTGGATTTTGCACCACACTCGATGTATTCGCTTCTTCAGTCGTTACTTCATCACTTGTATTAGCAGATAAAATTACTGAGGTGGTTTCTAACTCTGCATCTTCTGATTCTATACTTTTAGTTGCATCGAACGGCTTATTAATCGAGGTGCTCATTGCTTGTGCTGAATTAATTTGATCAAGCATCTCAACAGATACAAAAGTAACTTCGTCTGTTGTTATTTCATCTAGCTTTACGCTCAGATTTTCATTTTCTTCTGGCTGTTTATGCTTAGGTATGGCAATCGAGTTTTCGGCATCGGGATTTTTATTGCCCTTAAGCAAAGGCCCCATAGCGTTATGCGCTTCGTTTAGCTGGCTTAAAAATTCCTCACCTAAATTTCCTTCGCCATTAGCTAAGCTATTGTCTTTAAAAGCTAACAGTGAATCTTTTTCAGAAGAAACTAAAAACGAAATGTTATTCATCGCCATAAATCACCTAATACCATTACGGCAATATGCCACCGCATACCGCCAAAAGTTGAATTCCACTAAGTAATAAAGCAATTAGCGTGCCTGAATTACAAAGCTTTACGACGTTGAAAAAACTGATTAGCTGAAAATTCATCTAACATTTTTTGCTCATTTTTAGCCATTAACGCATTTGCTTTAAGTTTTTGATTTTCGATTAATTTGGCGACTGCCTTAGCTTTAATTTGCTGCTTGAGCCATAGCGTTTTACGTTGAGTAACAACTTGCTTAGCGGTATTTACCGTACTTGCTTGTTGGCGAATTGCTTCTTCAATTTTAGCTATAAAGGCATGATACTGCCCAAATCCGGCACTAGATAAGCCCGATTTTCCCTTAAGGTGTAACTGCTGAGAGTACTCAAGTCTAAAATTATTTAAACCTTGTAGCTTTTGTTGATTCGATTGCAAGTTTTGATTGGCTTGTAAGTAACTCATGCGCAAACTTTCTTCTTTGTCATTTTCAATTTTGAGCAATAAATCGAGTTTGTTTTTAGCCATTATGCTTGTCCTAGTAACTGAGCAAGCCCTTGCAGACCATCATCGTAACTAATGACATCTCGCATACCTTGTTGTAAAAATGCATTCACTCTTGGCATCATATTTATAGCTTGGTCGAGCATTTGATCGGTCCCTTTTTGATAAGCGCCTAACGTAATCATGTCTTTGTTTTGTTGGTACATTGAATACACTTGTTTAAGCACTCGGGCTTGTTGCATATGCGGCTCAGAAACAACTTGAGGCATAACACGCGAAATCGACTTTTCAATATCTATAGCGGGATAGTGCCCACTGTCAGCTAAATCACGCGATAGTACAATGTGGCCATCTAATATAGCTCGCGCTGCATCAGCAATAGGGTCTTGCATATCATCGCCTTCACTCAACACCGTAAAAAAGGCGGTAATTGAACCTTGCCCTTCACCGCCATTACCAGCACGTTCCACCAGCGCAGGTAATTTAGCAAACACCGAAGGCGGATAACCCTTTGTAGCAGGCGGCTCGCCTACAGCAAGTGCAATTTCACGTTGCGCCATTGCATAACGCGTTACCGAATCGAGTAACAATAATACGTTTAAACCCTGATCTCTAAAATACTCTGCAATAGTTACGGCGCTCTCACAGCCTTTTAAACGCATAAGCGGTGATGAATCAGCGGGCGCTGCGACAACAACTGAACGTTTGCGCCCCTCTACACCGAGTATTTCTTCAATAAATTCTTTTACTTCGCGACCACGCTCCCCCACTAAGCCAACAACAATTACATCAGCTTCGCTACCTCGGGTCATCATACCGAGAAGTACTGATTTACCCACACCAGAGCCTGCAAACAAGCCCATACGCTGGCCTTGCCCTACTGTGATAACCGAGTTAATAGCACGCACACCTACATCCATAGGCTTAGTGATTGGTCTTCTTGAAAGCGGGTTTATAGTATTTTGAGCAAACTTTAAATGATGCTCAGCATTAATTTTACCAAGGCCATCTAGCGGTCGCCCTAAACCATCCACCACGCGGCCTAATAAACTCATCCCTACAGGTAAACCTAAATTATTTACTTGAGGAATAACACGCGCACCAGGTAATACACCAGAGATGTGGTCGTTAGGCATTAAGTACAAAGTTTGATCGTTAAAACCGACTATTTCGGCGTCTACAAAGCCGTTCATAGTTTCTATTTTACATTGGCTACCAACGGGTGCACGTAAACCTCTAGCCTCAAGGGTAAGGCCAACAACACGCGTTAAAATACCTGCCACAGCAGGCGCTGGAGTTTTAATATGTTGTTGATATTGAGATAAGCGTTCGCTTAAAGGTGCACGTTGAGTTGACATAACACGCCAATAAAATAGTTAGATACCACTATTATGCAAAAAACTATCCAACGTTTCTCTGACACGTGTTTTAAGGGTCATGTCGAGTGACGATTGCGCTGTTTTAACTTCACAGCCACCGCGTTCAAGAGTGGGTTCTGCCATTAATTGCCAGTTATTATCAATAATGGTTTGTTCGCCATAGCTCTCTTTTATGAGTTCTAAGTCTTCGGGGTTTAAATGGATTCGTACTTTTTCTTGCTCCGCATTAAGTGAATCAATACTTTGCTTTAACGTATGTAAAATCGCATCTGGCGATGTTTTTACTTCTTGATAAATAACAGCTTCCGCTAACATGCTAGCAAGTTGTACTAATTGCTTCTCGGCTTGTTCGTCCACTTTATCTAGCGGTGCAGTTAGCCCCTCTAAAATGGCTTTTAAACTTGTTAACTGCTCTTCAATTAATGGTTTTACATCTTCAAGGCCTTGTGTTTTACCTTGCTCTAAGCCTTCTTTGTAGCCTGCTTCTTTACCTTCGCCAACGCCTTTTTCAAAGCCGTCTATGTAGCCTTGCTCATGACCTTGTTTAAGGCCTTCTTCGTACGCGTCTTGTCTAATGCGTTCAAGCTCAACCATGGTAAGCGCAGGGAGTTCTGGTTCTTGTGGCTCATCAATAGGCATTTCTTCGGCTAATTCTTTTTTGTACAACTCACTAAGCGGTGTGCCGTAAGCCGTAGAGCGATTGCCAAAGCTGCTCTCATCTGGTGCTACATCTGGAATAGCCCAGTTTTTTAATAATTCATCTGCTTCATCAGCGTGAAGTGTGCGTCCTTTGAGTTTGCTCATAGTTTACAGGAACTCCTCGCCACCGCCGCCGCCCAGCTGAATTTCACCTGAGTCAGATAAACGACGCGCTGTTGATAAAATCTCTTTTTGCGCCGCTTCTACTTCGCTTATACGTACCGGGGCCATAGCTTCTAAATCATCAGCAAGCATTTCGGCTGCACGCTTAGACATATTGCCCAGTATCTTATCTTTAAGGGCATCGTCGGTGCCTTTAATTGCTTTCATTAATACGTCTTGTTGTACTTCTCGTAGGATTGCTTGAATACCACGGTCTTCAACATCCATTAAGTTTTCAAACACAAACATTAAGTCTTGAATTTGCTGCGACATCTCTTCGTCATGTTCACGAATAGAATCCATTAACTGCCCTTCTACGTTGGTATCTAGGTAGTTCATAATATCTGCAGCAGCTTTTAAGCCGCCCATTTTAGCAGCTTGCGCACCAGCTTGACCGGCAAATTGTTTTTCCATGATTTCGTTTAGCTCTTGCAGTGCTGCTGGCTGAACTTCTTCAAGGTTTGCAATACGCATAGTTAAATCTAAGCGTACTTTTTCAGGGAACTGAGCAATAATCTCAGCTGACTGTTCTGGCTCTAAATACGATAATACAATAGTTTGAATTTGCGGATGCTCATTACGAATAATGTTTGCTACCTGCTTAGAGTCCATCCATTTTAATGAATCCAAGCCTTTAGCACCTGAGCCCATAACAATTTGGTCAATAAGGCTAGCAGCTTTGTCTTCACCAAGAGCGGCTGTAAGCGCTTTTTTAATAAAGTCTTCTGACTGAAAACCAATGGTACTAAAGCTTTGAATTTGTTCTATAAACAAGTTGTGTACAGCGCTAATTTTAGCTTGAGATAAATCCTGTAGCCCAGCCATTGCCATACCCACTTTTTGCACCTGTTTAGGTTCTAAGTGTTTAAGGATTTGCGCGGCATCTTCTTCTGATAAACTCAAAAGTAATATAGCGGCTTTATCTACCCCATCGAGCTTATCAACATCAAAGGCTGGCGGGAGTTGTTTTTGTTCTTGATCAGTCATCTTCTGTTAACCACGCTTTCACTACTTGTGATGATAGTTCTGGTTCGTTAGCTACAAGGGCACGAATTGCTTTAAGTAAATCTTCGTCGCCATGTAAATCCGGTAACTGCAGTGTACCATCACTTGAGAAACCAACCGAAGCAGAATCAAAGTCTTTATTTAGCATATCAAGTGTATTGTCGCCAATATCTACGCCGGAACTTAATGCATCTTCGTCGTATTCTTCTAGTGTATCGTCTGGGTAAATTAAGCGCTTAAGCATTGGTTTTACTACTGCCATTATCAATACAATGATAACTAAGGCGCCTAGTACAAGGCGGGCTATTTTCATAAACCAGTCTTGTTCCCACAGTGGCACTTCTATTGCTAAATTTGTTGCTTCACGTACAAACGGCACTGTTACTACTTCAAGTGCATCACCACGTTGCATATCAAAACCTACACCACCTTGTAGTAAGCGACGAATATTTGACAATGCCTCTACCGAGCGCGGGGCCATGGTTGTTTCGCCGTTTTCTCCCACTTTAGGAATATAGTCAACAGCAACTGATACGCTTATTCTGCGTATAACACCACTTTGTTGGCGCTTGTGCGAAATGGTTGTATCGAGTTCATAATTACGTGTAGCTTCTTTGTGGCTGCGTGTTGGAGACGTAGCAGTGCCTGCACCACCTTGCCCAGCAACCTCAGGAATATTTGAATTTAGCGGTGGCTGATTTGTAAGCGCACCTGGAATACCAACAGCTAGGCCGCCAATGTTATTTTCTTCAAATGTGGTTTCGCTTCTAACCGCTGGTAGGTCTGGGTTATAACGCTTTTGAGTTTCCTCAATCGAGCTGAAATCCATACTCAAATCAACTTGAGCTGTATAGTTTGCAAGCCCAACAACCGGTATTAAAATACTGTCTATTTTTTCAAGATACTCTTGTTCGCGCTTACGTTCTAAATCGTATTCTTTACGAGAGCGTGCTGCTAATGAGCTTTGCGAACCTGAATTTAATAATCGACCATTTTGGTCAGTGACTGTAACACGTGCAGGCTCTAAGCCTTGTACTGCTGAAGCAATCATATCAACAACAGAGTCTACTTCTTCACGGTCAAGTGAGCGGCCACGCTTAAGTGTTAATACAACAGTAGCGGATGGTTTTTTCTCTCTGCGGGCAAATACGTTTTCTTTAGGGATGGCTAACAATACTTTGGCGCGAGTAATGTTATTTAGCTCTTCAATGGTGCGTGCTAATTGCTGTTCACGACCATGTTTTAAACGTTCACGCTCCAAGCGTTGGCTTACACCAAAGCCCATATCTTGCATAATTATGTCAGAGCCAGATGCAGGGCCTTGCTCTAACCCTTCGCGGGTCATTAGCAATTTAATGTTTTGGTATTCGCTTTCATCAACCGATACAACATTGCCATCTAGTTGGTATTCAATTTTTTGCGCATCTAAAAAGTCTAATGTTTGAATAAGCTCTTCTGTTTGCATTTTGCCTAACGGGCGCATATCTGGCTGACGAGCCCAAATAATAATAAAAATCGCGATAGCTAAACAAATAGCCAATGCTATAACCAATGTTACTTGGCGCAATACATCAACACCACTTAAAGCACTTAAGTAGCCTGACTTTTGTTCTTGTTGATCATCACCACCACTTTGGTCGATACCGCCGCCAGCAAGTGCTAGGTCTGTAGATTGGTTAGATTGCGCCACAATAATTCTCCACTACCTAATTAAACAGGCATGTTCATGATTTCTTTATAAGCTTCAACAAGTTTATTACGAACCTGTACTGTAGCCTCAAAAGCAACTGACGATTTTTGAGAAGCAATCATCGCCTCAGCAAGCGATACACTTCGATCACCCATTTCAACCGCTTTTACTTTTTGACCTGCATCTTGCTGTAAACCGTGCACTGTATTTAGTGCATCACTTAGCATGTCGCCAAACTGGGAAGTAGAAGTAGGCTGAACTTGAGTCGGCAATTTATTTATTTGATTATTACGGCCGGCTTCTAAAGCCATTGATTGCATTTCTTGAAATACAGCACTGTTTTGAATTTTCATAATTTATCTCTGACACGCAGTGAACTCTTACAAGTAATAAAGCACAAAACATGCCAATTAATTAATCATTAAAATACAATAGGTTAACTTCAATTTGTGTTAGTCAGAGTTTTGACAACCCTAAGTTCGCAGCGCAAACTTAGGGTTTATAGGAGGTTAAGCTGGAAGTGAAATACCTAAATCGCGCATTTGCGCTAGTTTATAACGTAAAGTTCGTGGGCTTATGCCCAACGTTTCGGCAACGTCTTTACGCTTACCTTGGCAACGTGCAAGGGTTTCTAAAATAATGCGATGCTCTTTGTCTTTAAGCTCATCTTTATAGCTACCGGTATCTGCCGCTAGCAAACCTTGTTTAGGCTCATCCTCAGCATGCGACTTTTCATCATAATATGCAGAGCTTAAAGTGCTTTTATCAACACCTTTGTCTGCATGTGCTAATTCTGTTGGCGATACGGTTTGCGCCGGTGCCAATGAAGGCTCCATAACAAAGTTATTAGATACTAAGTTTTCGATAAAAATAGCATGCTCGTTTATTGTATCGCCACTTCGCAATATAAGTGCACGCTGTATAACGTTATCAAGCTCGCGCACATTACCAGGCCACGCATGAGCCAGTAACTTTTGCTCGGCAGCTTTATCTAAATACGCCATAGGCTCTTTGCTTTTACTTATATGGCGCTCAATTAAATGCTTAGCCAATACAATAATATCGCCTGGGCGTTGGCACAATGGTCGCCACATAAGTGGAAAAACATTAAGCCTGTAATATAAATCTTCTCTAAACTGATTATCTACTACAGCTTCTTTTAAATCACGATTACTGGTTGCCAAAATACGTACATCGAGCTGAATTGTTTTACGGCCCCCTAAACGCTCTACTTCACGCTCTTGCAGTACGCGTAAAAGTTTAGCTTGTAGCCCTAAGTCCATTTCAGTAATTTCATCAAGTAAAATAGTGCCGCCTTGTGCTTGCTCAAACTTACCCGGACATGCTTGAATCGCCCCCGTAAAAGCCCCTTTTTCATAACCAAATAACGTGGCTTCGAGCATATTTTCAGGTATGGCCGCACAGTTAATTGCCACAAATGGCTCATTACATCGGCTCGACTTATCATGAATATAACGCGCAAGTACTTCCTTACCCGAACCACTTGGGCCAAGTACCATTACACTTGCATCAGAGCGTGCTACTTTACTCGCAAGCTCTAATAATTGAATACTAGTTGGGTCGGCAACAATAGGTCCGTCGGTTTCTTTTGCTTTTTCAGGCAAATAACGGCTCACCATATTTAACAGCACTTCAGGTGCAAATGGTTTAGCCATGTAGTCAATTGCACCTAGGCGCATGGCTTCTACCGCATCGTCAATTGTGGCGTACGCCGTCATCATCAATACAGGTAAATCAGGGTGGTTTAATTTAATACTGCGTAGTAAATCAAGGCCACTCATTGCGCCCATTTGCACGTCGCTTACAACAAGCGAAAATTGATCTTTTTTAAGCAGTAACATTGCTTGCTCAGCACTGCTCGCTGCAACACATTCAATACCCGACATTTCAAGGGTATCTATTAAGGCTTCACGAAGCCCAGCGTCATCTTCGACAACTAAAATAGTATTACTCATAATGATCCCTCTAATTTAGATGTTGCCTTAATAGGCAGTAACAAACTAAAGCAGGCACCACCTTGCGTATTATTGGTCACATCAACACGGCCTTGGTGCGCACTAGCCACCGAACTCACTACAGCAAGCCCTAAACCTGTACCCTGACTTTTTGTAGTAAAAAATGGTTCAAAAATTTTATCGCTTTGGCTTAAATCAACACCTGGGCCATTGTCGCTCACACTAATACGAACCATATCTAAATATTTTAAATCTCTTTGTGCGCTAATTTTTACTTTTGCGCCGCTGCCAATAACTTGAATACTATTGTGCACAAGATTTTGAATAGCACTGGCCAATGCCGTTTTATTACCAACTATTTGTATATCGGGTTCTGGTAAGCTTACATCCAGTTCACTTTCATTAAGTGCGACCATCGCATCAGCACCTGCTTTAACTTCGGTTAAAAGCTGCTGCATTGAAACTTGCTCAACAACTTGCTGATCGCCACTTTTAGCAAATAACAGCATGTCGTTTACTTGAGTTTCTAAATCTTTTAAACGCGACATTAACTTTGTTTGAAAGTTATCGCGAGATGCTTCGGGTAAGCGCTTAGACCCTAAATTAGCTGCGTAAAGCATAGCGGCTGAAAGCGGCGTACGTACTTGATGCGCTAATGATGCAACCATTTTACCCAGCGCGCTTAATCGCTGCATATGTGCAACACGTTTTTGTAAGCGGCGAGTTTCGGTTAAATCCGTCATTAAAATAAGTTGCCCAGGCTCTGGTGCTAAAGCAGTAATATCAAGCTTTATTAGGCGTCCGTCTTTTAAAGACACTTCATGGCCATCATCTTGATGTGGCCTAAAAGAGCGCTGAATAACATTAAACCAGCGTTCGCCTTCAAGTGGCTCGCCAAGCATATCAATCGCTATTTGATTCGCTTTTGCAATCAACCCTTTGCCATCAAGTACAACCACGCCTGCAGGCATGGTATCAACCAAATGCGAAAGCCAACTTGCTTGCTTGCGCAGATCGCTTAATTCACCAATGTACTCCTCTTGAAGTAAACATGGGTTATACTGATTTGCAGAAAAAAACTGTGGTTTTAGCACGCTGGCAAGGGCCATAATCAAATCTCGAATTGATGTAGATACATGTCTAAATGCACGATTTATACCAAAATTTATTTACATACTTATCATTAAGTTACATCAATAATTTGAGCGACATAAAAATGACGCACACAAAAAGGAATAATAATGAGTGAGCAAATAAAGTGCCGTTGCCCGTGGCTCGACACCACTAAACCCGACTACGTTATTTACCATGATGAAGAATGGGACGTCCCCCTTTATGATGATACAAAGCTGTTTGAATTTATCACGCTTGAATCCGCGCAAGCCGGCTTAAGCTGGTACACAATTTTAAAAAAGCGTAGCGGTTACAAAAAAGCATTTGCTAATTTTGATGTAGATAAAGTGGCACAATTCACACAAGATGACGTTGAGAGACTAATGCTTGATGAAGGGATTGTGCGCAACCGATTAAAAATTGCGGCAACTGTTAACAACGCAAAGTGCTTTATAGAAATACAAAAAGAATTTGGAAGTTTTAGTAACTACCAATGGCAGTTTGTCGATAATAAACCGATTATAAGTAATTTAAATAACGCTGAGGACTACCCAGCAATTACAGAGGCATCAACTGCATTTGCTAAAGATTTAAAAAAACGGGGTTTTAAGTTTTTAGGCCCTACAACGGTTTACGCTCATATGCAGGCCTGCGGTATGGTTAACGATCACAGTAATGATTGTTTTAGAAAAGAAGAAATTATTAAGACTTTTAGTGAGTAAGCGATTTATAACCATAAAAGTGATTAATTCACAAAGAGGTTAAGAGACGCTGCGCTTTAGAGAAGTAAAGCGTAAGTTGACTATGGTTTCTCATTTACCTTCGTTTTTCTCTTTGTGAAATAACGTTTTATTTAAATGATTAAAAGCTTCGCTTTTCACACGAGCAAGATCTACGTCTACCGCCAAGGTTTAAGTTTGGGTTATCTTGTAGACGCCAAGCTTGCTTGCGTGACGGGCAAAGCCCCTAAAGTGATTGACCACAAATGAATAATAAATAACGAAAAGCATTTCACCATTTTCGTACTTCTAATCTCGTGAAAGATTATACTTTTTCATTTTCTCAACGAGTGTTGTTCTGCGAACCCCTAATATCTCTGCAGCGCGAGCTACAACGTAATCATAGCGCTCTAACGCTTGGGTAATTAAGCTTATTTCAAGTTCGGCTAAATAATCTTTAAGTTCAATACCATCATCAGGTAATAACCCACTACCCGTTTGGCTAAACTCAGCGTCTGGCTCACTTTCGTAATCACTAAAGCCTGTGCTAAATATATCGTTAAAGGCGTCTTTTTCCATTAACTCTTCAGGGTATTCTGGCTCGTAGGCTTCAACTTCAATGTAACGATATTTGTTAGGTAAATCAGGAATATCGACCACTTTGTCAGGGAACATAATAACCATACGCTCCACCAAATTAGCAAGCTCACGAATATTACCAGGCCAAGCATGTTCTTTTAAGCTCTCAACAGCGCGCTCTGTAAACTTAGCGGTAGAACCAGTCTGGTCGTTAACTCGGCGCATTAACTCTTTTAAAAGCAGCGGTATATCATCAGCACGTTCACTAAGCGATGGGTTTTCGATAGGAAATACATTTAAACGGTAATATAAATCTTCCCTAAAACTACCCTCTTCAATCATTGTTTCAAGATTACGATGCGTGGCCGCAATAACGCGTACATCAGCTTGGATTGCCTTTGTACCACCAACACGTTCGTAGCTGCGTTCTTGCAATACTCGCAGCAACTTAACTTGCATTTGCAGTGGCATATCGCCTATTTCATCTAAAAATAGCGTCCCACCTTGAGCTAGTTCAAAGCGCCCTTTACGAGCCGATATAGCACCAGTAAACGCGCCTTTTTCGTGGCCAAATAGTTCACTTTCGAGCAGCTCTGCCGGAATAGCACCACAGTTTACAGGTACAAACGGTCCATTAATACGCTTTGAAAGCAAGTGTACATTACGGGCAACCACTTCTTTACCTGTGCCTGATTCGCCTAAAATTAAAACATTAGCGTCGGTTTTTGCCACTTGCTCAATTAAAAAGCGAACATCTTTTACGGCTTCTGTTTCACCAACAAGTCCGTCAAAAGTTTTATGTGGTTTAGTATGCTTATGCTCATTAGGCAACATGCGCTGATACTGCTGGCAATCGTGAAGTAACTGCGTTGTCACTTCGTGATTAAATGGCTCGCAAATAAGTCCCACCACATTAGCGATACTTAATAGTGGTTTTAGCGTTTCGCCAATCAATAAAAACGGTAATGTTGGATAGCGTTTAATTAAGCTTTCGTGGTCAAGTGATTGCAACGCACCTAAAATAATCATGCATTCTTGCTGCTGATATTTTTTGCATTCTTGTTCAAAGCAGTCTTCGCTTAATAGTTGTACAGCTTCACCAATAAAGCCAAGTGAAGCATTTAATCCTATTGCGCGGTTGTTATTATTATCTAAAATCAAGATCATATTTAGCGAGCCGTACTTTCACTAATTTGTATAATTAGTTAAATTGTAAGCCAGTTCAGCATGGATGCAAGTGATAGCGGCAGTTTTTTGACATAAACGCCAAAAAACAGACGGATTGGTTAACTTAATAATACTTAATGATTATTAAGTTAGAGTAAACTCAAAATAGACTCAGCAGATTGATTAGCTTGTCCAAGAAGAGCAATAGATGCATTCGTCAAAAAATCGTTTGAAGCTTGTCGTGAAACTGCTTGCGCATAATCAGTATCTTGAATACGACTTTGGCTCGCAACAATATTTTCTTGCTATGTACCTAGCCCTTTAATAGTGCTCGCTAAGGTATTTTGAAAAGCGCCTAGTTCAGCACGCTGAGCATTAATTTCGTCGCTCGCTTGATCACTAATATCAATAGCAGCTTGTGCGCCTGCTTGAGTTGAAATATCAATAGTTGCAATCGCAGCAGCAAAGCTACCGTCGGAAGGTGTAGTTTTTTGTGTTGTATTGGCATCTGGCCCCACTTGAAACGACACTGACCGACCATCGAACAAAGGTTTACCGCCAAAAGACGCGTTTTCAAACGTCTCTGTAATTTGACTTTGTAACTGCACCACTTCTTCTTGTAATGCAGCACGATCATTATCACTTAACGCACCATTCCCCGCCTGAAGAGACAATTCCCGAATACGTGACACTGCATCATTAACCCCAGATAAACTTGACTCAGTCACTTGCGAATAAGAGATACCGTCGTAAGCATTGCGAACCGCTTGCCCATAACCCTCTTGTTGGGAGGTTAACCGGTCAATAATTTGTAATGCCGCGGCGTCATCCGCCGCAGAGTTTACTTTTTTACCGGTAGCGAGCTGTTCTGCAAGCTTATTGCTGGTTTGCTGGGTTTGGTTTAAATGCAGGTTTGAGTTATCAATTTTCATATATAACTCCAGAAAGTGGCTGTTAAAAACTAAGTATAGACTATTTAAACAACAGTCCAGCCTCCATCAAGAAATAAACTTTGCCCTGTCATATAATTTGAAAGTTCTGAGCTAAGGTAAGCAATCGCGCCTTTTACATCTTCTTCAGTTGCCATTCTTGCTAATGGAACCTTAGCATTGTATTTTTTAAAAAAACTCTCCGGTTGACCACGTTCGATACCACCTAACACTATATTATTCACTCTTACATGAGGTGCAACTGATGACGCCATCCAACGCGTTAATTGCATTAAACCCGCTTTACTTGCAGCATACGCCGCTGGGTTCCCCATATCAGTACCTTCATATAAATCCATTTGTGGGCCAACAACCCCATAAATAGAAGAAATGTTAATGATACTGCGACTTCCGAATTCTTGTTTCTTCATTAACTCATACGCAAGCTGACTCAATAAAAATGGCGCAGAAAGGTTCACATTTAAACAATCATTGAATGTATCTATGGATTGCTTTTCAAAAGGGACACACCAACCCGTTAGCTTATCCGTCCCTACAAATGCGGCATTATTAATAAGGATATTAAGCTTACCATCGGCAATTTTAGCAACGCTCTGCATCGCTTTAACGATGGCTTGCTTATCAGCTAAATCGCAAACCAAAGTGTGGACTCTTGGGCTGTTGTTATAAGTCTCTTGGTGAAGTTTATGCAAACATTTTTCATTACGATCTAATAAAATGACATGCGCCCCTAATTCCAACAACGTATCTGCGGCAGCTTGTCCTACATGCCCACTTCCACCAGTGATCAAGGCCCAACAACCTTGAAGGCTTTGTAATTGTGCTAGGGTTCTCATTGTTGCTCCATTTTTTGCACAAGTAACTTCGCGAAATCAAAGTCTATTTGCGTATCGATATCTACAGCCCTTTCTTTAGGTACACATACACTCGTTACTTTACCTGTCATTACTCCGCTACTTTGACGAATAAAGGCAGGAGTTGTAACGTAAGCAACCGTTGTAATATCAAATACTTTTGGGGCATCTTGGCGCCTTGATACTTGTTCATCTGTTTTGATCACCAACTCAACGAGGTCATCAGTTGCGTGTTTGATCATATTAAAAAATGGGCTACGATCTGAGGGTGTCACTGTGATACAAATATCGGCAAATGTTGATTTTAATTTATCAATGGCAGCCTCTACATCAGCCACACTTCTCAAAGGGCTAGTTGCAGGCAAGCTAATAAAACAATCAAATTTGCCATATTTTTTCTCTACCCACTCAACAGCATGTTGCCACGATAGCCACTCAGCGGATGTATCAGACGCTAACTCTTCAGGCCTGTCGATAATTTCTGCACCTGCAGACTTTGCAACATGGGCAATTTCGCTATCGTCTGTAGAGACAAATATACGGTCAATGATTGGCACCGCCTTCGCGGTATCAATTGACCAGTTTAATAACGGTTTCCCAGCAAGTGGTAAAATATTTTTTCTTGGTAACCCTTTTGAGCCGCCTCTTGCAAAAATAAAAGCATAATGACTCATCATGTACTCTTTTTAATGATATCTATTAGTTTTAAAGTATCAGCCGCTTGTGCTAAATCTACCGTGTTATGCTCTTTACCTAAACACAGACTTTCAAAATCTTTAATTAAGTCTAGGTACATATCATTGGCTTCCCAGTCTGTAAACTCTAGACATTGATGCTGTTGATAATTTAAAAAGACGTCGACTTTACTTTTCAATAAATCCCAATGAATCCGTCCATTGGACCCTTTAATTGTACAGTAACGCTGTGGTTGCTGCTGTAGGAAATCAAGATGCACATGCACCTGAGTACCACTTTTAGTACTAAAAATAACATCCACTAAATCCTCAACGTCTAAGTTCAACTCTTTAGAACTTCGTAATGCCGCGTGCTCCACACTGAGTGGGCCGAATAACCACTGGGCATAGTCAAATTCATGACTTAACTCTAATAATGCGCCGCCACCAAGATGTTGTTGTGCCGATACAGAATCACGATAATCGATAGTTTGACGCCAATCTGGCAAATACTGGCCGACCTCAATGATGATATTATAAATTTCCCCAAGAACATTCTTATTAATTAGTTCTTGCATTTTCTTTGCAGCCGGCATGTACCTTAGACAGTAGCCAACTGCAGAGGGTGTTAATGTTTGCTGACTTAATTTAAGCAAAGATTCAGCTTCGAGAAAGTTGATACACAAGGGCTTTTCAATCAAACAAGGTATTCCTGCCTGCATCAGTGTTTTAGCATGTTGTAAATGCATGCTCGCCGGCGAAGCAATAATCACAAAGTAAGGCTTTAGCTTGATTAGCTCAGCTATCCCTGACACAGTAAAATCGGCGTTATCAGGTAATTCGGTCAATGCGTTCCCTCTTGCAGAGAGCGCAATCACATTTGACTCTGGGTACAGGAGTTTAAGGTTCTTGCGGTGGCGTTGAGAGATATTGCCAAGCCCAATTACGGCAAAGCGTCGCATTAACTCATGCCCAAACTACGAATATCAACTTGCGCACGGTTAAAATCATCCATGCGGCCAATATCAAGCCAATACTCATGAATAGGAAACATCAATACATTTTTTTGGAATGTAATTTGCTGCTCTAAAATTGTTGGCATATCAATATTTAAATCACGCGGCACTGCATTAACAACACTTGGCGATAACACATAAATTCCCGCATTAACAAAAAATCGTTGAATTGGTTTTTCCACCATTTCAGTGATACGATTTCCTTCACCGCTGATCACACCATACGGTATTTGATATTCGTATTCCCGTACACACATTGTGGCGTCAGCACTGTTATCACAATGAAATTCTAACAAACGTGTAAAATCAACTTTAGTAAGTACGTCCCCATTCATCAAAATCAATGGCAGCTCTTGGCATACATCATCGGGTAATAAACCCAATGCGCCGCCGGTACCTAAGGGTTTGTCCTCATGAATATATTCAATACTTACTCCCCACTTGCTGCCATCACCAAAGTGATTCAAAATTAACTCTGGCATATAGTGAGTCGATATATAAAAGTTTCTAAACCCCGCTTTCACAAAGCTTTTCAATACAGTTTCTAGTATTGGTTTATTGCCAATTTGTAGCATGGGTTTTGGGCAATTATCAGTCAATGGCCGTAAGCGAGTACCAAAGCCACCCGCCATTAAAAATACAGGGTTGTCGTATTTTGGCTTACTCAGAAAGTGCTTGAGCATTTCTAAGCCAACTACTTTGCCTTCATCGACCAGTGGGACAGATAAAATACTCTTGCGTTCCATCAGCTCAATTAATTGCTCTTTTGAGGTACCTTTTTGCGCAGTAATTGGGGATAAGTTCATTATTTCTGATAATGCGACCTCAAGGCCGAGGTTTTTCAACAGTGCACGTCGGATGTCGCCATCTGTAACAACACCTAATAAATGGTGTTCTTCATCAACAACAAGCACAACTTGTGATGCCTGTTCATTAATAACTTCCAGTGCGTCACGTAGGGTTCGCGTTGGTGCCATTAAGATATCTTGCCATATAAACTTCATCAGTAGTCCCCTATTTAATTTTGCCACGACAGCCATAGAGAGTCGTGTTATCAGGAATATCCTTATCAACTAACGCATTTGCACCAATGATTGAGTTACTGCCGATATTTACGCCTGGCAGTACAACGGCACCAGCGCCTATAAAGACGTGTTTTGCAACAGAAACACCACCGCAAAGTACAGCTCCCGGCGCTATATGAGAAAAATCACCTATATTGCAATCATGTTCAATAACCGCGCTAGAGTTAATCACAACATGTTGGCCAATACTCGCTCCTGCATTAATAATAGCACCAGGTAAAATTTGTACGCCTAAACCCAACATAGCATAGTGTGAAATAATAGCGCGCTGGGATAATACATTAGTAAGTGTATAGCCTTTAGCGACCACCATATCAATTATATTAAGACGTTTTCTATCATCAAGCTGGGGTCCTATAGCAACCACAACAGCATATTCCTTCACAGAAAAAATCGCTAAATCATCATCACGTTTATACAGTTTTATATCAGAAAAAATTGCACTTGAGGGGCGTACAGGGCTGATTACTCCGGCTATCGCTTGCTTATTTTCTCTAAGAATATCAGTCAGCACACTCGCATGCCCACCGGCCCCCAAAAGTACTGTGGGTTTGCTATTCATTAATTAATTGACCTGCTTTATAGTGGCGAGAGGCATTACACCCCATAACTTTCCAATAAAGACTTGGCGACATACCGTTACCTGGTCTTTTAATATCAATGTTGTGCTCTGAGAAGACCGTACCGGGTAAGATATCGACAGCAGCGACTAAGCTTTTTCTTGCTGCGATTTTATTTGCAACTTCGCTTTTTGTGGGTGCTTTAATTTTACTGCCCATTGCCAGCTCAGTTTGTCTGATCAAGCTGATCATCTCACTTAACTGTGCAGAGTTAAGGGATGCCTTATGATCTGGTCCAGCCATGGTTTGATCTAAAGTAAAGTGTTTTTCGATAATCTTGGCGCCACAAGCAACGGCAGCTATAGAAACTAGCCATCCTTCGCTATGATCGGAGTAACCCGTTGGTAAATTAAACGCGTTTTCCATGCTTGCCATCGCTGACAAATTTATTTCATCAAGTGGGGCTGGGTATTCGGTTGTACAGTGTAATAGTGTAACTTTACTTTGCAATAAAGCTTGCCCTTGAGTGCTGCTGTAAGCTAATTCAAAATCCCCTTCGCTTGGGGCCTGCTTATTTGGAAAAATATAGCCATAGGCAATCACAGCAAGAGCCGCTTCAATTTCACCTAATGTCGCCATGCCTGTTGATACAATTAAATCACAACCAGATTGAGCATGCTTTAACACCAGCGGGAGGTTCGTGATCTCACCGGAAGGAATTTTTAACCTAGTTAGTTTTAAGTCGTCAATTAAAAAACGTAAGCTTTGCATATCAAATGCTGTTGATAAAAATTCGATTCCTAATTTTTTACATTCAGCGACTAATATATGATGGCTTTCATAACTCAATTCCAAACGCTCTAACATTGTTAATTGTGATTCAACCATGCCAATATTGGTGCTTTGATAACTTGCTTGAGCCGCGTCACTGGTTACAATGTTCTTTGCTTTAAAGGTCTGAAACTTAACCACATCTGCACCTGCACGATGAGCTTCTCTGACCAGCTCAAGAGCCAGCAGCTCATTGCCATTATGATTAACTCCAGCTTCAGCAATAATTAATGTTTTTTGGCTCATGCATTATCTCTGTCATAAAAAGGTTTACTTTGGCAGTTGCTCAAATCAACCTCACTCAATATTTTAACTATTTTTTCAGATGCATTGCCTTCCCCATAAGGATTAACAGCCTGTGTGCACTGGAAAATAAAGTCAGTATCTAGGGCTTTATCAATCGCATTCATTAATGCAATATCGTTCATACTCGTATCAATAACACTGCAACTTTTAGGCCGACCTTTTTGACGGGTGCCAATATTTATTGTGGGGATCTTAAAACTAGGAGCTTCAATTAAACCACTTGATGAGTTTCCTAGCACACAAGCGGCTTGTTTCATTACAGCTAAGTAGCACTTAAAACCGAGCGAAGGATAGAGGATTACGTTATTTAAGTTCCCCAACTCAAGCCACTGTTTTATCATCAATGCGCCTTCGCCATCTGCATTTGGGTAAGTGACAAGAAAGTTAATATCGTCTCGTTCTCTAATTACATTTAATAAAGGGTTAATGTCATTCTCTTTTGCATCACCTCTCGTTACCGGATGGTAAGTAACAAGGAAAAGAGGAGCCTCTAAATTTTTAAATGTAACAACATCGTTTAAATCTATATCGTTTGCTTTTGAAGCGTGAACAATGTTGTCAATCCCAGGTGCGCCGGTGACAAAAATTTGACTTGGTTGCTCTCCTAATTGCATTAGACGTTTAGCGAAAGGCTCTGTAGCAGGGAAATGAATACACGCCATCTTACTAATACTGTGCCTAAGGGCTTCATCAAATGCCCCTTCGGTCACTTCACCACCATGAATATGCGCGATAGGAATACCAAGAAACAAAGCGGCCTGCGCTGCTGCAAATATTTCAAAACGGTCACCAAGTACCAACAAACAATCTAAATTATGACTGGCAAATGCATCCGCAAAGCTGATGGTGGCTAAGCCTGTGGATTTCGCTACCCCAACTTTTGAGTTCGATGACAATAACATCTCGATTGGAACGATATTCTTGATACCTGATTCTTCAAGCTCAGTTATTGTAAGTCCATATTCGGGCGATAAGTGCGTTCCGCAGGCAAATATAACCGTTTCAATAGCTGGTTGTTGTTGCAGTAATAAAATAGGTCGACACAACAACCCAAAATCAGCTCTTGTGCCTGTTACGACAGCTATTCTTCTCATTTTAGTCCCTTAACATTAAACACAGAACTTGGAATATTGACTAAACGATCAGCTAAAAATAGTGAGTTTGTTAATGGGCCTCGTAATGCGTTTTTAAACATAGGAAGAGTGTGCATCAATTGCCATATAGGTCTTGTCATTACACCGGCTTGATTTGTCTTGGTCAGCATTTCATCACGGTATGCTTTTGAAGGACATAAAACGGCGTTAAGCCAGTAATTAGAACGTGCATGTTCAGGCTCAACAATAAACGTCATCTCACTTGCAGCCAACTCAGATTGATATAACACTGCGAGCTCTCTTTTATTTTCAATATACGATGTTAATTGCTCGAGTTGAGCACACCCCAAAGCGGCATTAATATTCGGCATACGATAGTTGAAGGCAATTTCATCATGATAAAACTCATAAGGATGAGGCTGTTTTGCAGTTGTAGTTATATGTTTTGCGCGATTTGCTGCCCCCTCGTCGTTACATAAAATCATCCCACCTCCCCCGGTAGTAATCACTTTATTGCCGTTAAAGCTCAGTGCTGACATTGTTGCAAAGGTGCCCGTATGTTGGCCTTTATATAGGGAACCTAAACTTTCTGCGGCGTCTTCAATTAATTCAATATAAAAGCATTCACATACTTTTTTTAATTCAATAATTTTCGCGGGGTGACCAAATGTATGCATGACCACAACAGCTCTTACACGTGCACCATTTTTGTGATAACAAACTTGCTCTCGAATTTCACAATGCTCTTCGAGGTAATTTAATAATGCCTGCGGACACAAACCGAGTGTTTCTCGATTAACATCCACAAACACAGGATCTGCGCCTAAATAAGCAATAGCATTGCATGTTGCAACAAAAGTAAGGGCTTGGGTTATAACTAGGTCGCCAGTTTTAACACCGCATAAATAAAGCGCCGAGTGCAAAGCAGCAGTACCATTAACAGTGGCTATTGCATACTTGGCTTTTGTGTAATCTGCTATTTGTTTTTCAAATTCATCAACATAACGACCAACACTTGAGACAAAGGTTGAATCCAATGTATCTAAAACATACTTACGTTCATTGCCTTCAAATGCAGGGGCATGTAAAGGGATAAAATCTCTTGTTTTATAATACTCCTGAATGAAACTAATTAATTGATTGGTAATCATGCTGGCCTCTATTACATTTTACTTTCAAGGTACTTTCCCGTTTCTTGGTGGGCAAAATCAGGTAAAACTGTAAAGAACAACTTTATAATTTGCTCTTTTTCCCAAAAGCTAGATTGGCGCAGTTTATGTATTCCCTCTTCAAATTCTTGTAAAAGTAAATTATTGAAGTTAGCTTCATTTTTGATAATACCCAAATTTTCAAACTTGAGCATATCTAACACTTCATCTTCTGTAAAAAACTCTTCACTGTGCTTCTCACCCGACGTGTCACTCAGAGTAAATAAACAAGGCCATTTACCAGCAGATGGTAATGTTTTTACTAATGCTCTAGCCTCATCTTCAGAGCGACATAAATACGGCTCATAACTTTTCTGTTTAAGAAATGATGCAGCGATTTCAGAAAATGTAAGTAAGTGCAATTCATCATTTAATTTAGGGAAAAAAATATCTCTATTATCACCAAAGAGGCAGGAAAATATACACAACAATCCCGACTCTTGTGGGGTGACAAAGTATCGCTTAATATCAGATGGAGCTACGATAGGCTGATGTTTATCGATACGTTGTTTAAATGAATGCAATAAGGAACCGTCACTGAATGCAACATTTGCAAAGCGTGCCATAGACACCGGAATATGTTGACTTGCCCGCATCAAAAACATTTCCATGATTCGCTTTGATGCACCCATCATATTAACTGGATTAGCCGCCTTATCCGTAGATACACAAAAGTATTTTTTTACACCATGGTTAATACACTGCTGCAAGGTTTTTTCTGTGTTTAAGATATTGGTCGCAACCATTCTCATTAATGTAAATTGATCTTTTTCATTGCGTACATGTTTTAACGCAGACAAATTCAAAACGTAATCATATTGACCGTCAGATGCAAAAAACGCATCGTACTCTAAACTACCAATATCGAGTGTATACGTTTGAAAATCGCCGCTGATATAACCTAGTGTAGAACGAATATCACGCACCAGTTCAACTAGATTATTCTCACTAATATCAATAACATGAAGTTTCTTTGGCTGTCTTTTAAATAGTTCTTTCACTACAGCCTGGCCAATTGTACCTGCCCCGCCCAGCACGAGAAGAGAAGCATTTTCTATAATGCTACATAATAATGGTTCAAAACGAGCTAAGTCATTGGTAAAGAGGCTTTCATCCCTGTTAACTAATTTCAATATATCCATGTGTTATCAGCCTTTAATCTTGATATTCTGGTTTTGACCAATTGCACTTGGTTTTCCAGTTAATAGGGAAGTCTTTTTGAATTTCTTTCAGGAACTTAAGCCATAAATCAAAAACATTTTTAAACTGCTCTAACGTTTCTTGTTCATCTTCGAAAAAGTATAACAATGTCAAAAGCGGGCAGTGGAAGTAAAGCAAGGTTCCTTTAATAATATGAAATAAGTGTGGGTGCGCTGATTTTCGGTACGCATAAACCAACCTTTGTTGTGCTTTTAAAAGCTCATGAGCCTCCTCACGTGATGAGAACTCTCTGTTGCCAATATCAATCAAATAATCACATAAAGAATTAAATTCGTCTAAACCAACGAGCTGTTCAATGTCATTAAGTTCAATATTCTTAAAATGTTGAGCCTTAATTAAATCAACAACTTCTTCTCTATTGAGGTTATTACTTTGAACAAATACATCTTCACTGTGTAGTGGAATAGCCCCACGAATTTTTGCACCGGCGCCAATATTGTAGACGTCACACATAGTTGCACTATTTACTAAGCGATCAAAAGTTGTTTTAGACAGTGCTAATAATGGGGCAGCTAAAACATCATCACCGAAATTCCCTTCTAACTTTATTGAAGCACCAGCAAGTGGTTTAAATGCTGATTTTAGTTGGGTGTCATTATAAATACTTAATTTTGAATGCGTTTCACCACTTAGAGGGTAACCATTATCAACACCAAATAAATAAATTTGCTTAAAGCCCATGGTTATCGCATAAGACAATGCCGTGTTAGATACTAAAGGGCCACACGCTGGTAACGCTGTTATACCACGGCCATAATATCTCATAGAAGCCATAGATAGAAATGCAGAGCCAGCTTCTGGACCTTTTAAACCGAGTCCCGCCCATTTGTATAACCCTATTACATCGGGATACATAACATCTACAGCAAGTAAATTAACGTCTTTATACCCAGACTCTGGCGCTATTTTCTTTTGAATATCATAGGTTATCTTTGGTCTTTCAACTAACACATGAAAATCAGCTTTGATACCTGCTTTAATTAAACTTTGGAAAGCAGTACCACCAGCTATAATTATTACATCCTCTTGGTATTGCCTGATCACTTCAATAGCCTCATCTAATGACGGGCCATTACCGACAACAAAAACGGGAATATCTTTAAGAGATTGCTGTGCTTTTTGATTTGCATATAAAAAAGCAGCGCCTTGTTCAACATTACGGATAGAATGAGCAAGACCCGTAATAGCATCATTGTAAAAACCAAACCCTTGATGTAACTGATAATAATTGTCAAAAAAGGCTTTTATAAGGTTATTGATTTCATCAGAAGGATAATGCTGATAACAAAAACTGTTTATGACTGAAAAGGCACCGATATCTTCAGATATTTTAAAGATTTCATTAAAGAAATCTTCATAACTAATACCTAAATGTAAGAAAAGACACCCACCTTCCTTATCTACTTTCTCAATTATGCTAAACCAGTCAATGCAAAAAAGGCTTGCATAAAACATTTCTAAATCGGGTTCACAAATAAATAAGTAATCAAAGGAATGCCGCTTTAATAACTCCGGTATATGGTAACCTAGGCCAATACCAAAGATAAGGCAGCTTGGAAATATATCAGGAAGTGAATCTAGCCGCTTGCTCTTCATATCTTTTACTTTACTTAGCTGCTCTGTAAGTTTAAGCATGTATTGGACATGGATTCTTTCATCATCACTCTCCCAGTGACTATTTGAAAAATAATTTGTACGGCTAAAATTAGCTTTTTTTGTGTAGTTATCAACCTGCTCTTTGGCTTGTTTTAATGGTTCATCATCATAAAGTGGCACACTTTCTCCTTCTGGAAAAAAGTTTCCATGGCCACTTTTTGTTACATGGATACAAAAATCTTCTCGGCAGTGAAAGCTACTGATGTGCTCTGCAATACTAGGGTAGTACTTCTGAAAAGCTAAAAAATTTTTTTCAAAGCGAATGTTAGCTTCATTTTCAAAAATACCTTCTCGCTTTTGGTGTTCAATAGAGCTCTCAAGCTGTTCTTCAAGATGTTTTAATTGTTGTTCGATACTCTCGTTCATAAGATGGCATACCTATTTTATGCTATTGTAAACACCCAATCCTTTTTTATTGCTCAAAAAAGTCGTTAGGTTCTTCTTCGCATCGGATTTCTGTTCTGTAATTAAAGCTACTAGCTCATGCAATGAAGAGAGAAGTTTATTCATAAAATCAACTTCATTAGGTTCGAAAGAGTACTCAATTGAAAAAAGCTCTACAAGTAATTTATCTACAATAACAAGCTCTTCGGTGGCATCCTGGGTGTTATTTTCTTTTACATACAATGCTATGTTATTTAAATGAAGGTCTAATTCTTCAAGTTGCTTACCCAACATTTGCATCTATGCCATTTTCGCTCAAGGTTTTTTCACGAATATCATGCGGTATCGCATCCCACCCTGACTTGATCTCTTTTAGCAGTGCCGATACTTCATCTATAATTGCTGGATCATTTTTAAGCGTTGCATCGACAAGGCGATCAATCATATACGAGTATAATGCATATAAATTTTCCGTTACTTCACCGCCTGCATCAAAGTCTAAACACCCTCTCAAGGCTTCTAAAATAGCAGAAGCTTTTGACAAGTGCTCACTCTTTGCTTCAAGATGCTTTTTCTCAATCGCAACCTTCGTAAACACCATTTTCTCAATCGCACCAGCCATCAACATTTGAATGATTTCATAACGATCAGCACCGGCAATACGACTTTTGAGCGCTTCTTTTTGATAATTTTTTACTTTGGCATTATACATAACTCACCCAACTATATTTTTACAGCTAAATTTAATAACTACTATTTTGATTTAACAAAACCAGGCAGACTCGATAACTGAGCACTCAAATAACTTTGCGTGGATTGCATTTGAGCTAGCAATACATCTAGCCCTGAATACTGTTTACGTAAACGACCTTCTAACTCAGACATTCTATACTCATGATTAAGAACATCATCTTCCAATTCATCTATCTGAGAGTTTAGGCTCGTCTCTCGTTGCTTTAATATTCCATCATTTTCAACATAGTTATTCAATAAAGACTCTAGTTTTCCAGCAACACCGTTTTCACCAGCAAAAATCTTGCCAATATCATCAAAATTCTCATCCATAGCTTCATTTAAGCTACGGACTAAGGATGATTTCTCTAAGTAGCCTTCTTTATTAACACCAAGCCCTAAATCAAATACAGTTTCAAATGGGCCAGCTCCTTCAACATTCAACCCTAACGTATTAACTAATTGTGAACTCAATGAGCGTAATGTTGAATCCCCATTTAAGGGTTTGCCAATTCGCGATTGTAAACCGATTTGACCTATTGCATTATTATAATTAGCTATCAACTCATCAATTAATACAGTTGCACTGTCACGGTCATATTCTACAGCGAGCTTCGCAGTTTCACCGTCAATACTTTGCCGCTTGGCAACAATCGTCATATCTTGCACAGCATCTTTAAACGTATTACTACTATTTGTAATAGTTATCCCATCTACTTTAATTGCTGCGTCTGTAGCCTCGTTACCTGCAGCAATCACAATCCCTGCACTGCCACCGCCACTAGCGACTGTCGATACATTATCCAGTTCGGCATTATCATTAGTAATCACTAAATCATTGCCTGCCCCGGTCTCATTCGAGGTAAGCACAAGTTTAGCTTCAGTGCCCGTATTTATAATATTAGCTGTGACGCCAAAATTCGTCTCTGCGTCGTTGATAGCATCACGAAGATCGGCAAGGGTTGCTCCTGCATCTAATGTAAGATCGAAACTTTTGCTACCCGCTGCAAAGGTCATTGTTCCACCAGAAGCTGTTACAACATCGTCAGTTGAGGCAAACAAACCATCATTTGAAGTTGCGCGGCTACCTTGTGCAACAGCAAGAACTTCTATTTTGAAATTACCTGGCGTGATGTTTGATGTAGGTGTAACTGAGATAAGATCGCCATCATCACTCGTTGGCTGTTTAATAACGGCTTTACGTTTATTGAAATTTTCAGGATCAGCAAGTTTTTCAATGGTATCTTGCAGTTTAGAAAGGGCAGATTTGACCTCTCCAATTGCGGATAGCTCAACTTGAAGTGCTTTATCTTTTGTAGCAAAAGCATTCATTTTGGGAACATTTTCAGCATCAACTGATGCTTGAATAATACTTTCGAGATCCAGCCCAGATCCAATACCTGCGGATGTTATAAGTGGCATACCTCTCTCCTACTATCTGATCCAAAAAATATTATGCAGTTTGATTTAATAACAAACCCTTGTTAGCTAGTTTATCGGCAAATTCCTCTAAAGCTTTAGCCACTTCACGAAATTCTTCACTAGGGATCTCGCGTATAACCTTTTCACTTTCTTTATCATACACTTTGATAATTGGCGGATCTCCCTTTTCATCAAATTCAAATTTCAAATTTGTTGATGTAACAGGAATATACTTATTTAATCTCTCTAAATTTTCTTTTACTTCATCAATGAGCGCTTTTCTTTCACTTTCAGAATCAAGCTGTTGACTGCCATTAACAAGCACTGGCTCTCTACCAGCAATTTTAATGCCATCCTCTTCAACAGTTGCTTTTTTA
This sequence comes from Pseudoalteromonas sp. Z1A2, assembly GCF_011378755.1. NCBI lineage: Bacteria > Pseudomonadati > Pseudomonadota > Gammaproteobacteria > Alteromonadales > Pseudoalteromonadaceae > Pseudoalteromonas > Pseudoalteromonas sp. Z1A2. The sequence continues at coordinate 80,672 of NZ_WTKX01000003.1, forward strand.
CTTGCCTCATTCAATTCATTTTTATTTGGCAAAGATGAATTAGTTGGGTAATTTTCACTAGATTTAATTATTGCCCCTAAGTCAGCCATAATAACTCTCCTGCAAAATACAAACAAAGTATAAGTCATTATTGAGATAATATCCCAATAATGACTTATAAGCCGAACTAGCCTAGTAATGACAAAGCAACTTGAGGTCGTTGATTTGCTTGACTCAAGATTGAGCTGCTAGCTTGTTGTAAGATCTGCATTTTAGTTAAATTAGCAGTTTCGGTTGCAAAATCAGTGTCCTGAATACGTGAACGTGCCGCTGATAAGTTTTCAGATACATTTGATTGATTTCGAATGGTAGATTGGAAACGGTTTTGCACCGCACCTAGCTCCGCACGCTTTTTATCAACCACTGCGATCAATGCATCCATACCAGCCAGTACCTGTTGCGCACCGGCTTGAGTTGACACTGATATGCCCGTTTCAGTAAAGATGGTCGCAAATGTGCCAGAAGCATCATACGCGCTATCTACAGCAGAAATTGCTGATTGCTGAGCAGTTGCAATGAAACCGACAGACGCAGCGCCGTGTAATGCTTTACCTGTAACAGTTGATGCAGCCCCCGCAATCCCAGATAAAGTAAAACCACCATTTGCAGTTAGAGAATTACCTGCAGCAGTTCCACCTACGTTTTCCATGCTAAACCCAATTGTCTGCGCCGCATCAGCACCAACCTGGAAACTAGCCTTATAGCTACCATCTAATAAGTTTTGCCCACCAAAAGTCGTATCTTGTGCTACACGGTTGACTTCTGACATTAATGAACGGATTTCTTCTTGAACTGCAAGACGATCTTCATCTGTATTGGAGCCATTTGCAGCTTGTTGTGATAGCGTTCTTACACGCTGGAACATTGATGTTACTTCATCAAGAGCGCCTTCAGCAGTCTGCGCAAGAGAAATACCGTCATTAGCATTTCGTACACCTTGGTTTAAACCATTAATTTGACCAGTTAGACGATTAGATATTTGCATACCTGCAGCATCATCTTTCGCACTATTAATTCGAAAACCTGAAGATAAACGCTTAAAAGAAGTATCAAGTTCATTTCCAGAATTCATTAACTGCCGTTGTGCGTTCAACGAACTCACATTGGTATTTACATATAAAGCCATAATAGCCTCCGCTTTATCATTTTAAGAGTAATACAACGGGATACCCCTACCCTGTTATACTACCTGACTTAGAGTCCTACATTTTTAGTTCTCTAAATCAGTTATCGTCCGATAAAGCAAAAGCTTTAGCTTTATTTATAAAATAATTTAGCTTTTATTTAATTTTAACCTTGTAATAAGCTTAAAGCAGCTTGAGGTCTTTGATTTGCTTGACCTAAAATAGTTTGACTAGCTTGTTGTAAAATTTGGTTTTTCGTTAAGTTTGCAGTTTCCATAGCAAAATCTGCATCTTTAATTCGTGATTTAGCAGCTGAAAGATTCTCGGAAATATTAGCTTGGTTGCGAATAGTTGATTGGAACCGGTTTTGCACCGCACCTAGCTCTGCACGCTTTTTATCAACAACTGCAATTAATGCATCCATACCAGCCAATACTCTTTGTGCGCCAACTTGAGATGAAACAGTAATCCCAGTCTCAGTAAATACTGAAGCAAATGAGCCAGTAGCATCGTATGCTGTATCTAATGCTGATAATGCTGACTGCTGAGCAGTTGCAATAAAGCCAACTGATGCAGCACCATGTAAAGCTTTACCAGACACAGTCGATGCAACGCCAGCAATTCCAGATAAAGTAAAGCCGCCATTTGCTGTTAGTGAGTTGCCTGCAGCGGAACCTCCAACTTCTTTCATACTAAAAGAGATTGTTTGTACAGCATCAGCACCAACTTGGAAACTCGCAGCATATGAACCATCTAATAAATTTTGGCCACCAAAAGTAGTATCTGAAGCGATGCGATTGACTTCCCCTGATAGCTGACGAATTTCTTCTTGAATTGCTAACCTATCCTCATCAGTATTTGACCCATTTGAGGCCTGCTGTGCAAGTGTTCGGATACGTTGAAAAGTCGACGTAATTTCATCCATTGCACCTTCAGCTGTTTGTGCTAATGAAATTCCATCATTAGCGTTACGATTACCTTGGTTTAAGCCCAAAATTTGCGATTGTAAGCGATCAGAGATTTGCAAACCTGCCGCATCATCTGCAGCACTGTTAATACGTAAACCTGAAGATAGACGTTTGAATGAAGTATCAAGATCGCCCCCAGTTCTTTCAAGTTGTCGTTGTGCATTTAGCGCACTTACATTTGTATTTACATATAAAGCCATAATAAACTCTCTTCTTATCTGTCAAAGTTAAGCCACCACCTTGAGGTGGTAGTATTTGACAAAGTGACTCATTACAACGGCAAACTTTAATTGCCTGGGGCAAAAAACTGCCACTTTGCAGGTTATTTAAAAACTTAATAAGAGTAGAGCAAACTTTAGGCCAACTTTTATAGCTTCACGTAAGAATACTATATTGAGGATACACAATGAGAAAGGCTCTAAATAGAGCCTTTATAGTAGATAAGTTTGAGAGTGGGTTTGCAAAGCATAAACTGGCACAGTTTATGCTTTATTTTTTATGTTCTTGCAAATGTTAGAACACTATCGGATTTTAAGCGCCTCCGCTTTATAATCCTTCAATAGCGCCTTTGTTAATACCCCATTAGACAAAGGCGCTTTTCTTTATAGTCAATTTCTTGACTTCTCTTTTAAAGGTCTAGGTATTAACCTAGCAGACTTAATGCTGCCTGTGGACGCTGATTCGCTTGGCTTAAGATTGTTTGGCTTGCTTGTTGTAAGATCTGCATCTTAGTTAAGTTAGCTGTTTCGGTTGCAAAATCAGTATCTTTGATACGTGATTTTGCAGCACTTAAGTTCTCAGAAACGTTAGACTGGTTACGTATTGTTGATTGAAAACGGTTTTGTACTGCACCTAACTCTGCACGCTTTTTATCAACAACCGCTATCAATGCATCCATTCCTGCTAGTACTTGCTGTGCACCAGCTTGTGTAGACACCGAGATGCCTGTTTCCGTAAAAATTGTAGCAAATGTGCCTGAAGCATCATATGCGCTATCCACTGCTGAGATGGCCGATTGTTGCGCGGTTGCGATAAAGCTAACTGATGCTGCACCATGAAGTGCTTTACCTGAAACAGTTGAGGCAGCTCCTGCGATACCAGATAATGTGAAGCCACCATTTGCTGTTAATGAATTACCGGCAGCAGTCCCACCAACTTCTTCCATACTGAAGCCAATTGTTTGCGCTGCATCAGCACCGACTTGAAAGCTTGCTTTATAAGTACCATCTAATAAGTTCTGGCCACCAAAAGTAGTATCCGAAGCTACACGGTTTACTTCAGACATCAGCGAACGAATTTCTTCTTGAATCGCTAACCGATCTTCATCTGTATTTGAACCATTTGATGCCTGTTGTGAAAGGGTACGAACACGTTGAAACATTGATGTAACTTCATCTAATGCGCCTTCAGCGGTTTGTGCTAATGAAATAGCATCATTCGCATTACGGTTACCTTGATTCAAACCGTTAATTTGTGATGTTAAACGGTCAGAAATTTGTAAACCAGCAGCATCATCAGCTGCGCTATTAATACGAAAACCTGATGATAAACGTTGGAACGATGTATCCAATGCATTACCTGAATTCATTAATTGTCTTTGTGCGTTTAATGAACTAACATTTGTATTTACATATAAAGCCATGATTATCTCTCCCGAAGTAAACTTATCATTTACTCTCAAACTTACTTAGATTAAGCAGTGGTTGTTATTTACAACGCTTTGCTTGGTTAATTAAGTTATCGGTCTAGTCGAAAAATCCTTTAGCTTTTTTTTTATTTTATTTATATTTTTTATAAAGTCATGTAATTTAAAGAATTTATAGTCATTAAATTAATTGTTTTTATTACAAAAATAAAAAGTATTATCCAAGTCTTTTTTGTCAGGGAGATATTAAGCTGTAAAATAATAAGGAGATAATCTTAAAAGGCATGGCAAACTCAGGAGTGAGGTAACATATTGCCTTACTCCTTTACTTACTTATAAGTAATCGAATAGTGATAGGTTAGCCAAACGGCCAAAAGTTGCCTGAGATGCTTGAAGGGCAGTTTCTTGCTTAGTTAGTTCGGTAATCGCTTCTGCCATATCTAACTCAACTAAATCGGCACGTGCCGCTTTATTGTTTATATCCAAATCGGCATTTGACTGGGAAATTTTATCTGCAGCATTAATGCGCCCACCTAGGCCTGCTTGCGTTAACGATACTTTATTTCTCCCATTATCTAATTGCACTAGACCATCGGCAAGTGCCTGCTCAAAAGCGTCTTGATCTAGGCTTGTATCTTTTAAATCTGCAATCAAATTGCTCATAGTATTAAGTACGTTCTCATTTTGAGGTGCCCCAAGAGTGAAATCCACTTGCCCCGTAGCTACAGGTGAAATACTTATTTCGAGCCCGTTAAATTTAATAAGCCCATCAGATAAGTCACCACTGGCTAAAACATTCCCTCCTTGTTCAACTGTGTAAGTTCCAGGGGAGCCTGCTGTTGTTATCACATTATAGGTATTATTAGCACCTGAAGGATCATATTCAGCACTATGAAAGCTATCAAATTGCCCTTGTTCCTTAACGTATACCTTAGAATCGAGTACTCCACCCGATACTACACCATCATTTGAGCTTACATTTAACCTAGCTTGTACTTTTTCAAAAACATCAAATCCATTATCACTTGATTTTATATCGATACCTTCGGCTATTTTTATTTTATGCAGTCCTTGGTCTCCAGCATATTCATACTTCTGGTTCGCGCTGTTATAACTATAAGCAGGTGTATTATCTTGATATCCAGAAAAAAGGTATTTACCATCTTCTGTTTTAGCATTCATTAAATCGAGTACTGTCGATTGTATAGATTTTAGTTCTTCTGCGATTCCTTCACGATCAATATCGGAATAAGCTCCATTACCTGCTTGAATTGTTAATGTATGCGCTCGCTCTAATGAGCTTTTTATATTATCCAGTACGGTTTCTTCATTAGTTAAGCGACTAGAAAGCATAGTAATGTTCTTTTCATACTGCTCGTTTGCTTGTATTTTATCTGAATAAAGCGACGCTTGAGACATCGCTGATGGATCATCTGAGGTTGATAAAATTCGCTTCTGTGTATTAACTTGCTCTTGAGCTCTGCTCACACCTTGTTGATTTTCTAATATTTTATTTATGTTGTTTTGGTACATTAAATTATTTGATAAACGCATAATTACCTCGCCGCATTTAATAAGGTGTCAAAAATTTCTTGAGCTGCTGCTAAAACTTGTGCTGATGCTGAATATGATTGTTGAAAACGCAGTAAATTTGCGGCCTCTTCATCAAGATTTACTCCAGATAACGACTCGTACCATGCCTCAGATTGCTGTGCTAGAGCGTCAAATGCAGCGCCACTTGTGATTGCTTGACCAGTTACAACACCTACATCGCTCACTAATCCTGAATAAGCTTGGTTGAACGTTTTATGGTTGTCGGCCGTTGCTGTTGTTTCTACATTTAAACGGACTAACTCACCATTTTGTAAATCTGCTAATTTTAAACCATTACGGTTATCGTCAAAGCCGCCTTCGTTAAACTCAAGTGTAAAGGTGTCGCCTGTTGCTGGTGTACCTTCTATATCAAAGTCAAAACCATATGAATCATAAGGGGCACCAAGACCTGCTAAAACGTTTTTACCTGGGGGCGCTATAGTTACTGCCACATCAGTGCCACTACCATCGCTAATTAAATAATCATTGGTACCTGTAGCTTTAACAATTTTAATATCACCATTAGCAAGTACTGGTGGATTAACTGGTATAGGCGGTGTAGTGAGAGGTGTTTCTAAAGTAAATCCACCTGAAATAACGCTACTAACTGTACCCACTGAAATAGTTGCAGTACCTGTATTATCTATACTGTTAGATGTACGGATAGGTGAAGCTAATGCTAAATCTTCGCCGCGCCCTGTTGCAAGCGTGATGCTAGAAGCCGAGTCGGAATTAAGTTTAATTTGAAACTGATCTCCCACGTTACCTGTTTTGGTTGTATCTATATTTAATTGTAGTCCGAAGGAGTCTTTTACCGTTGCTAACACTTCTGATGTTGTAGCTGTTGCCGCTTGATAAGGGACTGCATTTCGAATATCGTCTGCATTTATGATCCCATCAGCTGGGATATCTGCAACTGATGGATCACCTAGCGGCTCGCCTTTATTATCTACTGGTTGAATAGAAACCGATGTTGCACTGGTATAAATAATAATAAAGTCACTAGCAGGAAGTTCACTACCTTTACCTGGCTCTACCGTTGCAGTCATACCAGCAGTGCCCGTGTTAGCTTGATACGCATAAGCGCCAACGGTAGGAATATTAAAAATATTACCACCTAGCTGACCTGTTGCATCCATACCCAATTTGTTTTGTTCGTTAAATGCATCAGCTATCGCTAAGCCCATTTGGCCAATTTGGTTTTGCGCAGGGACTAATATGTCATCTCTAAAAGCAAGTAAGCCGCCAATTTTGCCTTTAAGCTTACTTACATCAACTTCAAGCGGCACAGCTTTGCCACCATTAACGTCAAGCGTGAATTCTTTAAAATTAGGATCGGGATCGCCCGTCATCGAAAATAAGTTAAATGCGCCATTTTGCATAACAACTGCTTCGCCTGTGCCCATAAAAACGAGTTTTTCGCCATTTGGACCATCAAGCGTTTCTATGTCTATTAGCTCTGATAAGTCGCGTATTGCTTTATCGCGTTCGTTATAGGTAGAGCTGGCATCTGCGGCGTTATTAGTGCCATTAACTGCTGCAATATTTTGATTTAGCGTGCTAATACTTTGAATGAGTGAGTTTGCTTCATCTGAAAATATTTCGAGTTGCTCGTTTACTATACTTTTTTGATCAAGCACGATGCCCGAAAGCCTATCCATTTGATCAATTAAGCTTTGCGCATCTGTCATCACTAATGAGCGAGCAACAGTAGACGAGGGCTGATTTAGCGCTTCTTGCACGTTATTAAATAAAGAGTTAATACCAGTCGAAAGATTATTCGACTCTTCAGAAAAAATAGTATCAACTCGATTAGCCTCAGTAATAAACTGATCGAAAAACGATTTATTAGAGGTGTCACGATTTAGCTGTGACTGAGCAAACTCATTTAGTAATCGGTATGTTTCGCCTCGCCCTACTTGGTTGTCAACCATAGTAGTAAACTCTGTACGCTCACGCACATAGCCTTCTGTATTAACATTGGCGATATTTTTACTTGTCGTTTGCAGTAGCTCCGAGCTTGCTCTAACCCCAGAACTGGCAATGTTTAATAAATTAAACGACATGTTACTCTACTCCTTGGCGGATCACGTTTGCCGCAATGTCTTTTAGCTGACTGCTATTGAGCACTTGTTTTATTTTGTTGGCATAATTTGGATCGGTTGCATAACCTGCTTTTTGTAATGAATCTAAAAAGTCATTTGGTTTTGCTGTATTTTGTAATGCTTCTTTGTAGCGTGGGTTTTGCGTTAAAAAATCAACGAAGTCGTTCACGCTATCTTTAATTGAGTCGTAGGCTCTAAAGCTGGCTTGTTTTTTAACGGGTGTGCCTTGTTCAAACTCAAGCGTTACTTTGCTTGCTTTATCGCCTTCCCAGCTTTTATCTGACTTAATATTAAATAAGTTATTTGAGCTGCCACCGTCACTTTTATCAATAATGTGTTTACCCCAACCGGTTTCAAGTGCCGCTTGTGCAACCATTACTGCAGGGTTTAAACCAATTTTTTGCGCTGCAGTTTTAGCGTGTTCCCACACTGAACTTACAAACTCTTCTGCATTTTTAAATGTTGGGCTATCAGCTTTAGACTCTGCAGTATTAACTTTAGGCTCAGCAATATCGGCTTTAGTACTCTTAACTATAAGATCGGGTTGCTTATTTTTTTGCTCATGAGGAAGAGCGGAACCGACTTGCGTATCGCTAAAAATATCGTTGGTTGTTCTAAGCACCGAGCCTGGCATAAAGTTTTTAGACTCAGGCGATAACTGCTGAACAATTAAATCGGCAAGGCCTAACGAGCCATTTGATGAAAGCTCTGTTGAAAGTTGCTGATCGTGCATTTCTTCAAAAAACTTTACGCCACTTGAGTTAAATGGGCTGTCTTTGTCTTCAAATGCTTCGTTAGCTTTGCGCATTCCTTTGAGCAACATTTGCGTAAAAATAGCTTCAAATTGTGCGGCCGCTTTTTTGAGCGCAGCTTTAGAGGCATCAGTTGATGCATCGCCACTCGTTAAGGCTTCTTTACGAAGTGAATCTAAGTTGCCTAAATCAAAAAAGTTTTGTTTATCGAGGTGATTAGTTTCCATCGGCTTTTTGACACAAAATGAATAATGCAGTTAAAAATGCAAAAATTGAGCCACTACCGATAAAACAAGGAAGATAAAAATAATAAACTTAAGTTGCTGTAAATAAAAAGCCCTAATTTCAAAAATATAGGGCTTAAGTAATACGTTATTTATTGGCTTGCTTTTTTAAATAACAACCAACTGTCCGTTAATTGCGCCGGCTTCTTTTAGCGCTTCTAAAATAGCCATTAAGTCGCCAGGCGCTGCGCCAACTTCGTTAATTGCGCGAACTAAATCGTCAAGGCTTACACCTGGATTAAATACAAAGGCACGAGAGTCGTCTTGGTTTACATCAATAATACTTTGCTGCGTGACAACTGTATCACCGTTTGCTAGCGGATTTGGTTGTGACACGTTTTGTTGTTCTGCAATTGTTACTGTTAAGCCACCGTGAGTTATAGCCGCAGGCTGAAGCTTAACGTTTTTGCCAATGACAATTGTACCGGTGCGCGAGTTAACTATAATTTTAGCGGCCATGTCAGCTGGTTTAAATTCTAAGTTTTCGAGTGTTGATAAGTACGATACACGCTGGGATGCATCGCGTGGTGCTATAACACGAATAGAAACAGAATCTATTGCTTGTGCGCTATTTGGGCCAACTAAGTCATTAATTGTTTTTTCTAGGCGTTTTGCCGTTGTAAAGTCTGGGCGGTTTAAATTAAAAGTAATGTAATCGCCTTGCATAAATGGGCTTTCCACGGCGCGCTCAACTGTAGCGCCATTTGGTATACGGCCAACTGTAGGGGTGTTAATTACAACTCTACTGCCATCAAGGCCTTGTGCGCCTAAGCCACCGACAATTAAACTACCTTGTGCAATTGCATACACGTTACCATCTACACCTTTTAAAAAAGTTTGTAGTAAAGTACCGCCACGTAAACTGCCTGCACTACCAATAGAAGAAACCGTTATATCTATTGTTTGCCCGGGTTTTCTAAATGCGGGTAATTCAGCATGCACAGCAACAGCGGCAACATTTTTAATTTTAGGACTTTGAGTTGAAGGTAGCGTAATACCAAAGCTGTTCAACATGCCTCTAAAACTTTGTTGTGTGTATGAGTTTTGCTCGCCAGTGCCCGGTAAACCAACCACTAAGCCATAACCGACTAATTGGTTAGAGCGTACGCCTTCAACCATAGACACATCTTTTATGCGCTCAGCACTGGCAGTAAACTGCCAACCTAATAACACAACTAAACATAAAGCTTTAAGGCTATTCATGTTGTTACCCTCTAAAATGGAAACAGCGAACTGCTAAAGAAACGTGTAAGCCAACCAGGACTTTGCGCCTCTTGCGTTTGCCCTTTACCTGAGTATTGAATACGTGCATTAGCAATACGATTTGATTCAACCGTATTATCGGCGCTTACGTCTTGAGGGCGTACTAGCCCTTCTAAACGAATAAACTCTTCACCGGTATTAAGCGTTAGCCATTTTTCGCCGCGTATAACTAAATTACCGTTAGGTAAAACGCGCATTACATTAACCGAAATATCGCCCACTAAGCTGTTTGACTGGTTTGATTTTGAATCACCCGTAAACGACGAATCACTACCAATACCAAACTGGATACTATCGCCACCTATATTTACAGGTAGACCACCTAAGCCAATCACTGGGTCTAAGCTTGCGTCAGTTTCTTTGTCTGTTTCTGTTTTAGCGGCCTTTGTTGCTTGAGTAGACTCTTGCAATTTAACCGTAATTATATCGCCAGTACGTAGCGCTTTTTTATCAGAATATAAGTCGTTTGATGTATGAGTATTAAACAGTGAACCTGTGGCTACCAGCGGCTCTAAAATAGGCTCGGGGTACATAGGTGCGTAGTAAGGGTCGTCCTGCACTACCTCACTATTTTGCGTAGACATACAGCCACTTAAAAATAATGTGCCCGCTGCAAATAAAATAATATTACGCATAATTCCCCCTATTCTATTAAAGCTGTTGATTGATATAACTCATCATTTCGTCAACGGCCGAAATTACTTTTGAGTTCATTTCGTAAATACGCTGAGTTTCTATTAGATTTACCAGCTCTTCAGTCACATTTACGTTAGATGTTTCGAGTGAGCCTTGAATAATACTACCTAACCCTTCAACACCAGGATTACCTTGTACAGGTGCACCACTTACAGCGGTTTCGGTATAAAGGTTTTGGCCAATTGGCTCAAGACCCGATGGATTAATAAAGTCACTAATAGTCAGCTGACCAATGACAACGTTATCGGCTTGGCCTGCAACACGTACAGATACTTCGCCGTCTTGCGAAACCGTAATTGATTGCGCGTCATCTGGTACATTCATTTCTGGCTGAATAACGTAACCTGCGCCCGATGTCACAATTCGTCCATCGCCATCGGTAGTAAACTGACCATTGCGCGAGTAAGCAATATTGCCATCTGGTTGCAGTACTTCAAAAAAACCTTCGCCAGAAATCATCCAATCTAGTGAGTTTTCGGTGGTCAACATGTTGCCTTGCGTAAACTCTTTTTGGTTAGCTACAACTTTAGCACCCGCACCTAACATTAAGCCCGACGGCATTTCGGTATCTTGCGATGAACGACCACCTGGTTGATTAATATTTTGATAAAGTAAATCTTCAAATATAGCGCGGCTTTTTTTGTAACCTACGGTACTGGCATTCGCTAAATTATTTGAGATAACCGATATATCGGTTTGTTGAGCGTCTAGCCCCGTTTTACTGATCCACAATGCTGGATTCATAATCGTGTCCTCACTTTAAAGTTAAACTATGCGTAATAACTGATCTTGACGCTCGTCAATTTCTTCAGCTGTTTTCATTAATTTCACTTGTAATTCAAATTGGCGCTGGTGGCTTATCATGTCGACCATTTCGTGAACCGGATTCACATTCGACATTTCAAGCGAACCACTTAAAACTTTTACATTGGCAGAGGTATCTACTGTTACATTTGCTTTTGGTCTAAATAAACCGTCGTTACCTTTTTCGAGCTGTGAGCTATTTGCTTCAACAACTCTAAGCGTGTCGATTTCTTCTAAAAAGTTAGCAGGAGCGCCTTGTGGTCGAACTTGAATAGCGCCATCTTGGCTAAACCCTATTTTTTCGACTGGGACGGGTAAAATAACAGGTCCCCCTTCGCCAATAACTTGACGACCGTGGCTGGTTACGAGCATGCCTTGAGCAGTAATGTTTAACGTACCCACTTTTGTGTAAGCTTCATTACCGGAGGCATCTTGCACAGCAAGCCATGCGTTATCGCTCATTGCGATATCTAAGTCTCGCCCGGTTTGAACAATGCCACCCGATACCATGTTTGAACCCGGACGCTCTTGCATTGAAAATACACGTGTAGGCAAACCTTCGCCAAACGCTTGCATAGAACGCGCCTGGGCAAAGTCAGCTTTAAATCCTGTTGTATTTGCATTCGCCAAATTATTGGCTTTAAGCGCAAGCCCTTGTAGGCTTTGCTTAGCGCCGGAGGCCGCAATGTAGACCATTTTGTCCATAGTATCGACTCACATAAAAAATCTCTGAACTTACAAATGCAAAATAGGTGCCAGATTAAATTTGACGCAACACTGAGAGGTATTTAGAAGGGCTTACAAAGAGGACTTATAAAAAAGGCTGCAAAAATGCAGCCTAATATATTTAATGGGGTTTAGCTTATCGAATCTGCAAAATACTTTGCTGAATAGTTGAATTAACTTCAAGCGCACGTGAGTTTGCTTGGTAATTACGCTGTGCAGTAATTAAGTCTACAAGCTCGTTTGTAAGATTAGTATTTGATTGCTCAAGCGCTGATGAGTTAATTCCACCAAACGTACCCGAACCGGCTTCACCCGCTACAGGTTCACCTGAATCAATACTTTGCTTCCAGCTTGTATCACCCACTTGTGATAACCCTTGTGAGTTAGGAAAACGCACCATAGCCACTTGCCCTAGGAATGTTGAGTCACCGTTACTGTAAGAAGCGACAATTTTACCGTCTGTTCCTATATCAATTCCGGCTAAACGACCTACTGTTGAGCCATCTTGATCGAGTGCTTTTACTTCAAAACCACTTGAATACTGAGTTGGGATACGTCCAGCCGTGTTATTTTCATCGCGCCAGTTAAGCTCAATACCAGTACCTGGGAAAGTTGCACCATTGTCTAGTAATGTTGATAAACCAGCACCAGAACCCGCTGGTAGTAATATTTCATCAAAAGTAGTTGTATTTGTATTTGCCACACCACCTGTTGTTGATGGTAAACCACTTGAGTTAAAACCTAGGGTGGTCAGTGGTGTATAAGGTGTCGTTGTTTGTTCTCCACCAGTTGTGGCATCAACTACTTTGCCATCGAGTGTTGCGTATACTTCCCAACTGTTATCTGTACCACCTGCTGCGGCATCATCTTCTTTAGCAAAAAAGTATTGTAAAATATGTGGTTCACCTAGTGAATCATATACCGTTGTTGACGTAGATGAGTTATAAGTACCACTAGATGTAGGGTCAAAATCTAGACCTGTTGGATCCGCCGTTGCATCTAAGTTAAACGACAAAAATACATTTTCTGTTGCGCGAGGTGAACCAGACGAATCAGGGATTTGAATTGGATCAGTTGTGCTCAAACTTACCGACGTTGTATCACCTGTAGATGAATCAACTGGGAATGCTTGTAAAAAGTTACCTTTTGCGTCAACCATAAAGTTATCTTGGTTAAGCTTAAATGCACCCGCACGTGTATATGTTAAATCTTGCGAAGATAAATCGTCGGTCATCGCAAAATAACCTTCACCAGTGATTGCTAAATCAAGTGAGTTATTTGTAAATTGCAGTGAGCCTTGGTGAAACTGCTGCGCAACCATGGTTGTTTGCACACCGTCACCATTTTTAGTCTTACCAGAGCTAAACACTGATGAAGCGTAAACATCGGCAAACTCAGCGCGTGACTCTTTAAAACCTGTGGTATTAACGTTTGCAATATTATTTGCAGTTACGTCTAAATCTTTTTGTGCGGCAGCTAAGCCAGTTAATGCAATATTGAAGCTCATAATTCACCTCTAACCTGTTAATATTTAGCCTGCTGACAGGCGAAGTATAATTAAAATTTATTACGCGATTTCTGCGACGTCTGTCAACCTAACCGCACCTTCTTTAGTGTTAATAATAATGCCACTTGAGCCATTAATATTAACGCTTTCAATGTTCTTAAATGTAGCAATGGGTAAGCTTGAAAATTCACCGTCAGTACTTCCTTCGGCGGTTACTGAATATTCACCTTCAGGTAAACGCTCACCAGCTTCATTTTTGCCATCCCACGCAAAACGTACCGCACCTGCCGGCTGAGAACCCATATCAATAGTTCTTACTAGCTGACCTGATGCATCAGTAACTTTAATTTTTAAGTTATCAACGGCTTCTTCTGCCACTGCAGAGCCTCTGGCATCACCTGTTTCATTTAAATCCAGGGTGTTTGACTCTAGTAAAGCTTGTTTGCCTACAAGTGTAGATGCTTGCAGTGCTGAATTAGATGTCATTGAAGAGGCTAAAGATTCAAAATTAGTATTTAAATCTGTAATCCCTTGCGCCATCGTAAAGCTAGTCATTTGAGCAATCATTTGGTCATTATCCGCAGGGTTACTGGGATCCTGATACGATAATTGCTGAGTTAACAAAGAGAAAAAGTCTTCTTGTGTTAACGCATCACTCTCATTATCACTGGTAGCAACTTGTTGCTCTTGCCAGCGTATAGAGTCTAAATAGGATGAAGATGTACTAATATCGTTACTCATAACCTACCCTCGGTTACCGCTGCCCTAGCAACAGTGTTTTACTTAGCATTTGCTTAGCTGCATCAGCAACTTGCACGTTTGTTTGGTAAGAACGAGAGGCAGAAATCATATTTGCCATCTCCTCTACAACATTAACGTTGGGTTTATAGATATAGCCATTTTCATCCGCACTTGGATGGTTTGGGTTATATTCAATTTGTAATGGTGCATCGCTTTCAACAATGCCCAAAACTTTAACACCAACTGCGGAGCCCTGCTGGTTACTTACTGATGCTGAAGCCTTTGTCAGCTCAGCCGCAAATACAGGTTGGCGCGCTCGGTACGTTTTGTCTTGAGATGAACTAATGGTATTAGCATTAGAAATATTACTAGCTGTAGTATTTAAGCGAACGTTTTGTGCGCTCATACCCGAACCTGCAATATCAAAAACATTATATAAACTCATAATTTTTATCCTTGACTACCGAGAGCTTTATTCAGACCTTTGAATCTGCCGCTTAAAAATTGCAAGCTGGCCTGATACTCCATAGCATTCTGTGTATACAAGTTTCGTTCCACTTGTATATCAACCGAGTTACCATCTCCTGTATCTGATTGATTTGGTAAGCGAAATGATTCAGAATTACCCATACTATGAGTACCTCCACTAATGTGTTTATCGTTAGTTCTTACCATGGTATTGCCGCTTTGCTGGGTTGACCTTGCCGCTTTTAATGCCGAGGCAAAGTCTATATCTTTTGCTTTATAGCCAGGCGTATCAGCGTTAGCTATATTAGTTGCAATTAATTCTGCTCGCTGTGAACGGATCAACATGGCTTGCGGATGCACACCTAATGCTTTATCAAAACTGATAGCCATAACCTTCTCCAAAAAATTGACTTACCCATGAATAAAGCAAAAAATAAGCCATTTATAATAAGGAAAGTTATATTTTTATAAGGCCATGTATCTAAATAGAAAAACGACGCTGAGTGCGTCGTTTTAGGGAAAGGAATTAGCTTAATTATTTCTTTTGGTAAATAATACCGGGGTTGCATCTAACCATATCGAACTCAGTACTTAAGCCAGTCAAGGACTCTGACGCACCTAAAAACAAGTACCCTTTTGGATTTAACGCTTGTGCAAACTGATTAATAATTTTAGCTTTTATTTCAGGAGCAAAGTAAATAAGTACATTACGGCAAAAAATAATATCAAACTTGCCCATTAACGCGTACGAATCAAGCAAATTTAAATGCCTAAAACTAACTTGTTTTTTTATTGTATCGTTTACTTGTGCCATACCGTTGCCGCTATCTTTAAAAAACTTTTTACGACGTTCTGCCGATAAGCCTCTGGCAAGTGCAAGCGCGTCGTATTCTGCATTTTTACACATATCAAGCATGGTATTAGATATATCTGTACCAATAATTTGCGCTCCCATACGTAGCACGCCAGGTTGCTTAGCTTGAAACTCGGCAACCGACATAGCAATCGAGTAGGGTTCTTGCCCTGATGAGCTGGCAGCAGACCAAATTTTTAATGGTCTTCTTAACTCTTTAAACTCAGGGAATAATTTATTTTGAAGTAATTCAAATGGGTATTGATCTCTAAACCATAACGTTTCGTTTGTGGTCATTGCATCAACAACAGCGGCTCTTAATTGCCGCTCATGAAGGCCAAGTGTTTTACTTACTAATTGTGATAAAGATTCCACATTAAATCGAGCCATGAGTGGAGCAAGTCGACTTTTAACTAAGTATTGCTTGTTTTCACCTAAAACAATACCGCATTGCTGCTCTAAAAACGAACGAAACTGGTCGTATTCACTTTGCTGCAAATCTTTATTATTCAAATCAATAACACCTATTTTTATTGGTCACTATGGACCCATTTTTTAACCGCAGTTGCTAACTCATCAGGGTTAAATTTGGCGATAAAGTCGTCAGCACCTACTTTTTCTATCATTGCTTGGTTAAACACACCACTCAATGATGTATGTAAAATAACATGTAATGGTGCAAGCTTAGGATCTGCTTTTATTTCAGCTGTTAAGGTATAGCCGTCCATTTCTGGCATTTCAACGTCTGAGATGAGTAACGCTACCCGCTCAGTAATGTCATTTTTACAATCAAATTCTGCTATTTCTTTAAGCCTAATTAAAGCTTCTTTACCATTTTTAGCAAGCTCTGTTTGCACGCCTAACGGCTCTAGGGCACGTTTAACTTGGTTACGCGCAACAGCGGAGTCGTCTGCAATAAATACGATACGCTCGCCTAAGTCTTTTTGAATGTCGCCACTTTGTGCAACTTCAGCACTTACTTCTGTATTTACTGGGCAAATTTCATTAAGTATTTTTTCTACGTCTAAAATTTCTACTAATTCATTTTCGATTTCGGTCACGGCTGTTAAATATGAATAACGCCCGGCACCTGATGGTGGTGGCATTATTTTTTCCCAATTCATATTTACAATACGCTCAACCCCGCCCACTAAAAAGCCTTGAACCGAGCGGTTGTACTCAGCAATGATGATAAAACTGTCTTTAATATTTTCTATTGGGCGCCCGCCTACAGCCATCGACAGGTCGATTACTGAGATAGTTTGACCACGAATATGAGCAACACCACGAATATAAGCATTCGATTTTGGCATGCTTGTAAGTGGAGGACATTGCAATACTTCCCTCACTTTAAATACATTAATGCCAAAACGCTGACGCCCTCTGAGCTTAAATAAAAGTAATTCTAGGCGGTTCTGCCCAACCAACTGTGTGCGTTGGTTTACTGAGTCTAAAATGCCTGCCATTCAAATCTCCTAAAGAAAACAAATAATGCGGAACGATAATTGCTTTCTATTAATAAAGCTACATAACATCGCGGGAGCGTCTATTTTTTGACGCAAAATATTTATACCCTGTTTGAAACCATAAGCATAGTCGAAACATTATGAGTTTGTTAAAAAAAGTCAGAAGATACAGTGTTTTTTATTTTGTTGCTAGCCTCTGCTTTGCATTACCTTTGCAGGCCAAAGTATTTAGCAAAGATTTATTACAAGAGATGGCTGTTGCTTATATAGCTGAGCAGATTGGTACATTAAAAAATAATAATATGCAATTAAGTGCACTGCCTTTAGACAGTCGTATCCCTGATCGTATTTGTAATTCTGAGCTTGAATTATCAACATCTGATGAGCCACCATTTAACCGCCAAGTAACCTTACAAGCCAAGTGCAATGATGTGCAAACGTGGACTCAATACGTTCATGTAAGAGTTGTTGAAATGGCTCCAGTTGTTGTTGCCACTGCTAATTTAACTCGTGGTGAAGTAATAACTAAATCGCATTTAAGTATTGAAATGAAACCAACTCACTTTGTACGAATTCAGTACTTAGATGACCCTACAATGCTAATAGGCAGCAGAAGTAAACGAAATATTAGAAGTGGTATGCCAGTATTACTAAACCAAATTTGTATGGTGTGTAAAGGTGACTCTGTTAATATTTACGCTAATCTCAGAGGCCTTAGAATTAAAACCACAGGTATTGCTTTAGAAGACGGTACTTTGGGCGAACAGATACAAATAAAAAACAAAAAATCAGGTAAAGTTTTAAATGCGCGAGTAGATGGTGTAGAGTCTGTTCAAGTGAATATTTAATTTAGATTTATACTAAAGTATCCCACGTATATGCCGATAACATGGCATAAGTTGGGTAATATACGGGTTTATTATTATGGTTAATCAAGTTAATGGCAGTAATCAACAAGCTAATGCGCTTACAAATGCAAAGCAGCAACAAGTTGATTTAAAAAAAGATAATGCTAATACACAATCTGCTCAGGCTCCTTCGCCTAAAGCTGCTAGTGATTCTGTAAGTTTAACGCCGCAGGCACAGCAATTAAAAACGCTTCAAGATAAAGCGCAGCAATCGCCTGGCTTTGACAGCGATAAAGTTGCTGAGCTAAAAAAAGCAATAACTGAAGGTAAATACCAAGTGGATAGTGAAAAGCTTGCTAAAAACTTAGCTGATTTTGAGTTTAACGTGTATGGCTGATCATAATAGTTTAATTAGCGTAAAACTAAACCAACAAGTAAGTTGTTTAGACTCTTTGCATACGCTATTAAACGACGAGCTTACTGCTATTGCCTCACGACGTGGTGCTGGTTTAAAAGAAATTGCCCAACAAAAAATGTCTTTTTTAACTAAGTTAAGCACTCTTGATAAAGAGCTAAGTAAGCTAATTGCTAGTAACGACTCACAAAATCCTGAAATATCTGAGCTAATAAGCCAAGTTAAAACTCAACTTGCACAATGCCAAAAACAAAATAACGTTAATGCTCATGCTGCCCGCCAAGCGCAACTAAGTGTTAAACAATTAAAAGAGATATTAATTGGCGCACCAACGTCAATGACCTACGATCAAGCCGGTAAATCTGTAAATACCGAGAGTAAACTGGTTCGTAACTTAAAAGCTTAAGCCCCAAATTTTACATTAAAAAAGCCTTATTGACTTATCAATAAGGCTTTTTTAATGTCCTTTATTCTTAAATTTAGTTATAAATAATACCAATTCACTTAATTATGTAAGCCCCCCCTTAATAAATAATTAGGGGGGCTTTATTGGTATTAAATATCCGTTTGATTATTACTACTTTCAATTAAGTGTTTAATCATTTCCTCCGATTGATTTTGTACATCAACTGCAGGTGCTGCTGTATCAATGCTTCCCCGCTTTGGGCTGGGGTATAAGCAATTGCAGAGCCTTCGTCTTCAACCAGTGTATTTAGCGCTATAAGCTGCTCTGCATCTTCGTTAATGATTACATCATCAATATTAAGCGGCTCCGCCGAACTCATTTGCACCGTTTGCTCAGGCGTTGATAGACCACTCAAGTTACCTAAATCTATCGTTTCAGTGCTTAATATGTTGTTGCTTGAAAGCAGATAAAACCTTTGTTATTGAACGATCTAAAATAAGTGGCAATAAAATACATCTGTTGAGCACTACGCAATCTGCTTAAAATTAATCCTAACAACAGCATAGCACTCAATATAGGAGGATGAGGTATTTTGAATAACTTTTTTAGTAGTACGTTACTTTTTTAACTTCGCGTGGTTTTACTTCACCTATGTATAAATCGTGCACACGCTTCATATTAAGCTCAAGCTCGGTCACGTAAGTGTCATCTACTGCGTAAGTTTTAATTATTTGTGCACCTTTAATAAGCCCCTGCACTTTACTTTCTAAGTAATCGTCTTGAGCAATTGAGCCTTCCACCGTTGTTCCTGCGGTAATTTTTTGCCCATATACTTGCTCAGTAAGCTCCCGGTAAGCTTCAAGCTTAGAAGCCTTAATGGCCATAAGTTGCTTTTGCGACGCGTTAGCGCCTTTTTGCAAGCTAATAGGTGCATACCCTATCGCTTTTAAAACGGGGTAATTATTTGGCTCTACATATTTATATTCAACATGCTTATCAAAAACGCTGCTACAACCACCTAAGGTTAAACACCCAAGTGTAATAAGTAATGAAATTGCTCGCATAGCATTTAGCCCTTGTATAGTAATTAGCAGTACATATGCACGTTTAATGCCATTTATAGCATTACTAATAATTACCAAATAACATTGGTACAGTCCTTGCTCTACCTAGTTAATAGCTAACGTTTAATTGGAGTAAAAGTATGAAGTCGTTTTTATCATTGGCATTTGCAGGATTAAGTGCAACGGCATTATTAACGTTCTCCCCTTTTACTAAAGCACAGTGGTATGAATCAACGGGTCACGCGAACGTCCAAAATGGTGATACAAGCGCGGCTAAATCTGCCGCTATAAAAGATGCGATTACACAGGCGTTAGTATTCTCTGGCGCACGGGTTAGCTCTGTGCAAACGTTGGTAGATGGCGTGTTGATGCAAGATCAGCTAAAAATTAGCAGCCACGGAGAAATTCAAAAAATTGAACTGGTCAGCGAAAATAAATACGACAATAAATTTGCCGTTACATTACGGCTCGATATTTTTTCTCAAACAGAGCAATGCCCACAAAATAGTTTTAATAAGTTTGTGGCCGTTACACAAAGCCAACTTGTTCATCGTGAACACGCCAAAATGGGTCAAATATTTGACGTAAGCAAAGCTATTAGCAAAAATATTTTTACTTCCCTGCAAAAATCAAAAATGAGCGCAGTACCTATTGCTTACTATAATAATGCAATAAGCGTTGATAAGTACTTTTCGCAGCAGCACGACTATTCAAACGCTCAATTAGAAGAAATATCTTCGCGCAGTAACGCTCAATATGTTCTGCTTAGCCAAATAACCAGCCTTTCGACTAGCGACAAACTCAATAACGATTATGCATTTTGGCAAGACGAGGCGTATGAGCGCAGTTACAACATTGAGTTTGCACTGTTTGATGGCACTACCTATGAGCAACTTTGGCAAAATAGTTACCATACTCAAGCAATTTGGCCATTTGAAAAAACAACCATAGTTGACGTTAATAGTGATAGGTTTTGGCAATCGCCTTATGGGCAAAGCATAACCGATATCAACCAAGCAGTAAGTTATGACATTCAAGCAGCCATGGCGTGTTTGCCAACTCAAGGCAAAATAATGCACATGGAAAATAGCAAAATTGTTATTAATTTAGGTAAAGCTCATGGGTTAAAAAAAGGCCAGATGCTAAGCATTGCGCACCATAACTATTTAACCGACGCGGCAGGTAATGTTATGCCACACACCATCACCACGCTTAATAAAATTCGCGTTGAGCAGCTTTATCAGCAAACTGCAGTAGCTGTCAGTATTGATGACAAACCACTACCTGGCGTGCAAATTAACGATGTAGTAGAAATAATCAGCCAAGATCTTTAGTTAATTTAGCTTTTAAATTAGGGTGAGCCGATAACCACTTGCCCAATTGTTCTACACCCGATAAATGCGGATAATGCTTTCTGCATGCAAACACCACATTACGCTGCTGATTAGGGAATATAGGCAAGTAATCAATCCCTACACGGTCGGTACATGCCAGTTTTGGTACAAATGTAATACCGTCATCCATGGCCACTAACGCTAATAATGTTTCTAAACTATTACCTTTATACTGATTAGATATATCGACTCCCGCAGAAAAACAAAACTTTTGGGCTTGATCTTTAAAGCAATGACCATCACTTAACATTAGTAGGCTGCATCCTTGAAGGTCGTTCAACGCCACTTTTTTATGCTTAGAAAGCGCGTTATCTTGTGATACCGCCACTAAAAAATCTTCTTTGTATAAAGCAACCGTATGGTAATTAATAAGCTCTGGCACATCGGCTAAAATAGCAAAGTCGAGTTCGCCATTATTTAAAGCTTCTAAAATTGTTGCTGTTTGCATCTCAATAAACGAAAACTGACTATCAATAAATGCCGCTTTCATTGATGTTAATAACGCAGGCAACAAGTAAGGCGCAATGGTAGGAATAATACCAATAGTTAATTTACCTTGTAGAGGCTCATTAGAAGTAGCAGCAAGTTCTTTGAGTATTTGCGTTTGTTCTAAAATAATCTCTATTTGCGTCAACAAACGTTCACCTTTTGCTGTTAACGTAACTTGTTTAGTTGAGCGGTCAAATAAAGTAACGCCAAGCTCATGTTCGAGTTTTTTTACTTGGCCACTTAATGTAGGCTGACTTACAAAACATGCATTGGCAGCTTTGCGAAAGTGCTTGTATTGCGCTATTGCTTTTACATATTCAAAATCTTTTAAGTTCATATTCAGCTCCGCATGATAGTTTATAACTATCAGTTTAATACAAACAAACGATTGGAACTATATTTAATTGTTCGCCATAATGGCTATCAACAAATCAAGAGGAACAAAAAACTATGTTAAACAATATCGAAGGTCAAACAGTCCCAAGTGTTACATTTGCAACTCGTCAAAATAACGAATGGAAATCAGTAACAACAGATGAAATTTTTAAAGGTAAAACGGTTGTAGTGTTTTCACTACCTGGTGCATTCACACCAACATGTTCATCAACTCACTTACCACGTTACAACGAATTAGCAGGCGTACTTAAGCAAAACGGCGTTGACGAAATTGTATGTTTATCAGTAAACGATACCTTTGTAATGAACGCATGGGCTGAGCATCAAGAAGCGCAAAACATTACTTTATTACCAGACGGCAACGGCGAATTTACTGACGGCATGGGCATGTTAGTAGACAAAAACGACCTAGGCTTTGGTAAGCGCAGCTGGAGATACTCTATGCTTGTTAAAGATGGCGTGATTGACAAAATGTTCATCGAACCAGATTTACCAGGTGACCCGTTTGAAGTATCTGACGCAGACACAATGCTTGATTACATCAACCCTAAGCAAGCTAAACCAGAGCCAGTAACTGTATTTACTAAACCTGGTTGTCCGTTCTGTTCAAAAGCTAAAGCGCTTCTTACAGAAAAAGGCTTTGCATTTGAAGAAATTGTTATGGGCTCAGGCGCATCACTAACAAGCCTTAAAGCAGTATCTGGCCGTGAAACCGTTCCACAAGTATTTATTGGCGGTAAGCACATTGGTGGCTCAGATGATTTAGAAAAATACTTTGCTTAATTAATAATTTTGCTCAATTAGTAAATATAAATAGGGGCACTGGTTGCCCCTATTTTATAAGGAAAAAATAATGAAAGAATTGCAAACCGACGTTGTTGTTATTGGTGCGGGTACTGCGGGTTTAAGTGCTTATCGTAATGCTAAACAATTTACAAATAACGTACTTATGATCGAATCAGGCCCTTACGGCACTACCTGCGCACGAGTTGGTTGCATGCCGAGTAAATTATTAATTGCAGCTGCTGAAGCTGCGCACTCAATCACAATGGCACCTGCATTTGGTGTACACAGCTCTGCACCACGTATTAATGGTAAAGAAGTGATGGCACGCGTTAAAAGCGAACGCGACCGCTTTGCCGGATTTGTAGTAGAAGCTGTAGATGAATTACCAGATGGTGATAAAATTCGTGGTTACGCTAAATTTTTAGACACAAACCGCATACAAATAGACGACCACACAATTATTACAGCAAAACGCTTTGTAATTGCTACCGGTTCACGCCCTTCGTACCCTGGCGTATTTAATAACTTTGGCGACAAACTTATTATAAACGACGACGTATTTGATTGGGATGACCTACCAGAATCAGTCGCTGTATTTGGCCCTGGTGTAATAGGTCTTGAAATTGGCCAAGCACTTAGCCGACTAGGCGTAAATGTAAAACTATTTGGTGTAGGCGGCGCAATTGGCCCACTTACAGATCCAGTAGTAAAAGACTACGCAAACACTGTTTTTGCCGAAGAATTTTTTGTTGATACCGACTCAAACGTATCCGACATGATGCAAGTAAACAGCAAAGCGCAGCTTACTTACACCGACAAACAAGGTGAAAAACACACCGAACAGTTTGACTACGTACTTGCAGCCACAGGCCGAGTACCTAACGTAGATAAACTAGGCCTTGAAAACACAGGCATTGAACTTGATGAACGCGGCGTACCGCACGCAGACACACATACAATGCAGTGTGGTGAGTCGAACATATTTATAGCAGGCGATGCAAGTAACATGCTACCACTGTTACACGAAGCATCTGACCAAGGTGCTATTGCAGGTCAAAATGCAGGGCGCTTCCCAGATGTACGTATAGGTCTGCGCAGAGCAAAAATTGCAGCTGTATTTAGCGACCCACAAATAGCAATGGTAGGCGAAAGCTACAAGCAAATTACTGACCGATTAGGCCCATGCGGTTGTTTTGAAGTAGGCGAAGTAAGCTTTGAAAACCAAGGCCGTAGCCGAGTAATGCTTAAAAACAAAGGTCATATGCGTGTATATGCAGAGCAAGGCACAGGCTTATTTTTAGGTGCAGAATTTATTGGCCCACAAGCCGAACACATCGCTCACTTATTAGCTTGGGCTGTACAAAACAAAATGACCGTACCAGAAATGCTTGATATGCCATTTTACCACCCAGTAATTGAAGAAGGGTTACGCACCGCTCTTCGCGACTTAAACGCCAAACTTAAATTTGGCCCAGACATTGTAAATTCATGTATGGAATGTGGCCCAGGCGCATAACCTATTTACCACACATACAAACTTGCTAAGTAAAAGCCAAAACTAACGTTTTGGCTTTTTTTTATAATTTTTTTAAGCTTACCTCTCAAAAAAAAATTTAGTTGTTACACTTAATTGTTAATCGAATCAAAAAAGATAAAAACATCACCTAGTTCTAGCGCAATTTTCTTAACGTTAGATAGACTCTCTATATAAGCAGATTTGTATTATTTAATAAAGTTATCTCTGAGTAACGACACTACTTCGTTAGTACGACCATTTAGTACTGCTTTAAGGCCAAATAAAGCCGTAGAGGCTACCTGCCCTGCTTCTATTTTAGGCGGCATGACTAACTCCATTCTATTTACTTTTACTTCTAATAAAGCCGGTCCTTTTGCATCTAGCCATGCGCGCATCGTTGAAGGCAGTTCATCAGGGTCTGATACTTGCCAACTGTGCAAGCCAATTTGCTGTGCTAATAGAGCAAAATTAGGGTTCGAGAGACCTGTGTAACTATCAAGTAAGCCTTCTACCCTTTGCTCCATTTCTACAAAGCCGAGTGAGTCATTGTTAAAAATTAAAATTTTAACTGCTATTTTCTCTTGCACTAAGGTAAGTAAATCTCCCAATAACATGGTGATCCCGCCATCGCCACACATCGCTATTACTTGCCTATCAGGATATGCATTTGCAATTCCTAATGCCTGAGGATACGCATTTGCCATAGTACCATGCAATAAACTGGCTAAAAAACGGCGCTCTCCTGTAGCCTTTAAATGCCTTAATAACCAAACCATTGGACTTCCTCCATCGGCGGTAAAAATAGCATTATCAGTGGCCTGTTCACTGAGTAGCTGCGCCAGGTACTGCGGGTGAATAAGGTCAGAGTCGTGTTTTGCCTTTTTATTGTAGCCCTGAGTGTCTTTTTTCCACTGCTCAAGCGATTCATTCAAATGTCTATTATCTGATTTTTGTTCAAGTAGTGGGGTTAACGCAGCTAAAGTATCTTTAACATCGCCCACTAAACCAAGTTCGATAGGCGAACGGCGCCCTAAATGGTTAGCCTCTTTATTGATTTGCACAATACGGGCTTTTTCAGGATAAAATTGGGTATAGGCAAAGTCAGAACCTAAGCAAATTAACAAATCGCAATCGCTCATTGCTTGCACTCCTGCAAGATTTCCTAAAATCCCTGTCATACCAATGTTAAAAGGGTTATTAGGCTCTACAAATTCTTTTGCTCGCGAACTATGAGCTATCGGAGCGTTTAACTTTTTTGCCAAAGTAATAAGTTGATCATGCGCCTTTCGGGCGCCAATACCTGCGTAAATGGTAATGCGCTTTGCATCGAGAATCATACCAGCAAGCTTTTTGAGTTCGTCGTCACTTGGACGAATAACCGGTTGAGGCTGGTGAACCGACCAAGGCAAATCATCATCTATTTTCTCCTTAAATACATCGCCATTAACTACAACCACCGCCACCCCCTTGTGTGCCAATGCCGCTTGAGCAGCCTGGGTTACGATACGCCGAGCTTGATCTGGGTGGCTAATACGCTTACAAAATACAGAGCACTGCTCGTAAATTTTGGTTTGGTCCAACTCTTGTGGAAAATCCATTCCTTCCTCCGCCCTATCAATGTTGGAGGCTATTAAAACAACAGGGGCACCATTACGGTGGCTTTCAAAAATACCATTTACAAAATGTAAGCTGCCAGGTCCACATGTTCCAGCACAAACAGCAAGCTGCTCTGTCATATAAGCTTCTGCACCGGCGGCAAAGCCACCTACTTCTTCATGACGTACATTGACCCACTTTAAATCGGTGTGCCTAATCGCATCAGTAAAATGATTTATTGTGTCGCCAACAATACCATAACAACGTTTTGCTCCCGCTTGTACGAGAGTGTCTGCTATAACGTGTGAAACTGTTGTACTCATTAGTAATGTCCTCTTTTATGTGCTAATAACGTTGTTCCCATTGCATCGGTTAAATTTTTAATTGGCTTAAATGTATCTTTAGAAGCAGCTTCCCACCAATCGCAATACGCTGTATCGCCAGGGGTATCAAGCAAACTGTTAGGAGGTAAAAATGGATGGACTTCCATAATTGACTTAGATTGTGCTGCATCTATGCGCGTTATAATTTGATGGGGATCTAACTCACTAGGATGAACGCCACCGCAGGAGCCCACAATTTCACCTAATGCAGCTAACGTTTTAGAATGAAACAGCGCTGCTCTTTGTGATTGTATTTCTATATCTAACGAGCGTTGGCGCTGTGGATCTTGGGTGGTGATCCCCGTAGGGCACGTCCCTTTGTCACAACGCTTAGCTTGCACACAACCAATGGAAAACATAAACGCACGCGCGGCATTACACCAATCAGCGCCTAAAGCAATATGCTTAGCCATGCCCATACCATTATAAATTTTACCACTGGCACCGAGCTTTATATGCTTCCTTAACCCCGTACCCACTAACATATTTTGCATCATTACTAAACCATCCTCTAAAGGCATACCAACCCAATCCGACAATTCATTAGGTGCAGCGCCCGTACCGCCTTCTGCGCCATCGACCACAATAAAATCAGGGTAAATTTCAGTGCTAAGCATAGCTTTACCCAACGCCATAACCTCGTGGGGCATACCAACGCACAGCTTTAACCCTACTGGCTTACCGCCAGAAAGCTCACGCATATGTTGTGCAAATTCAAGTAATTCAACGGGTGTTGAAAAAGCAGAGTGCCCAGCGGGCGACAAACAATCTTCATGAGCGGGAACTTTACGGGTGCGGGCTATTTCTTCAGTTACCTTAGAGCCTGGTAACAAGCCACCATGGCCTGGTTTAGCACCTTGACTGAGTTTTATTTCAGTCATTTTTACTTGTTTACTTTGTGCAGTATCAGCAAACTGCTTTGGATCAAAATTGCCGTGCTCGTCGCGACAACCAAAGTAGCCAGTGCCTAACTCCCATACAATGTCGCCACCATGCTTTTTATGATACTCACTAAGCCCTCCTTCCCCGGTATCATGATAAAAGTCACCTATTTTAGCGCCTTTATTTAATGCCTCAACTGCTCTACCCGATAATGCGCCGAAGCTCATTGCCGATATATTTAATAAGGATGCTTCATAAGGTTGGCTAGATTGCTCATTACCAATAGTTACCCTTGGCTTAGTATCTGGCTGAGATTTAGGTGCCATAGAGTGGCAAACCCACGTATAACCATCTTCTTTTACGTTGCGTTCTGTACCTAAAGGCCGCGTATCACTTTTACCTTGCGAGCGAGCATAAATAAGATTACGCGCTTCAAAACTGTAAGGTGTACCTTCTAAATCATCCTCCACAATGTATTGGCGTAAAAATGGTCGTAAGTCGTAAAATATGTGCCTTATCCATGCTATTACCGGATAATTTCTAAGCAACGTGCTACTAGTTTGCAACCTGTCTTTAATGCCTAGTGCCACAAAAAAACCAGCAATAATGATGACGAATATTGAGAGGTAATTATAAGGATTTAAAAACAGAACTAGCACTAACACAATCAATGCACTGATCGGTAAAAAAGCGCGCATTAATAAATGAAAAAAAGAAGCCATTTGTTTCATTATCGTATTTCCCTTTCTTTTGAGTGAGCAAAAGCAAGGTGAAAGCATATACTAACCCAAGCTCGAGCAATTAATAATCTACTCTAGGGACACACTATAATAAGCAAACTGAACAAAAACTGATGAAAGAGACTAAAAAAGGAACAAACAAAAATGGGCTACGCTCAATCAACTAATAGCAATTGCATTAAATAAGTGATCTATTATAGCGCTAAGAAAATAGCACAATAACAAGGCAAAATTGTGATGTATAAAGTCAAAATTTGATGATCATATACAAAGCTCCTAGAGTTTTTCGATATAGTTGTGTTGACCAAGACATAAACGTTATCAGAGGAGCTTAGTATAAAACTATATGGTGGGGTGGAGTTGACTTGCATTCAAATAATAGTGTAATTCCTATCATTAATGAACAGGGTGAAACGCTTAACTGCAATCGTTTAAATAATGACATCTCTGTCATTTTATCTTTTTAGCCCCTTATAAATACAAGCTAGCAGGACTTGTTGTTGAATCAACATTTAATTTGTATTGGTTAGTTGATGCATTAATAGCTGCAAAGTTTAAACTTCACTTAGCGAATCCAGCTGCAACCCAGCAATACTCTGGTTAAAAATATACCAACGAGCATAGTGATGCACGCCGGTTAGCTGAAATGCTAAGTCTAGATATACTCTCTGGAGGCTATATTTATCCCCGAGAACTCAGGGCTGTTCGAGATTTAATGCACAAACAAATGGACATTGTTCAACAGTCCACTAAAAACTTATTATCGGTGTAAAGTTGTTATATGCGTCATCTTGGTTATAAGCTCGGTAGCAACAAAATGACCGTACCAGAAATGCTTGATATGCCATTTTACCACCCAGTAATTGAAGAAGGGTTACGTACCGCCCTTCGCGACTTAAACGCCAAACTTAAATTTGGCCCAGACATTGTAAATTCATGTATGGAATGTGGTCCAGGCGCATAACCTATTTGCCACACATACAAACTTGCTAAGCAAAAGCCAAAACTAACGTTTTGGCTTTTTTTTATAATTTTTTTAAGCTAACCTCTCAAAAAAAAATTTAGCTGTTACACTTAATTGATAATTCAATTAAAAAGATGGAATAGCTATGCCCAATAATAAATTTAGACTAGTCACTCGCAGCGATTTTGATGGCTTAGTTTGTGCCGTATTGCTCAAAGACTTAGACCTAATTGACGATATTTTATTTGTTCATCCAAAAGACATGCAAGATGGCAAAATAGACATTACCGAAAACGACATTACGACCAACCTCCCCTACGTTGCAGGCTGTCATATAGCATTCGATCATCACCTTAGCGAAACCGTTCGCAACTCAAGCGACATAAAAAACCATATTATTGACCCAAAAGCCCCATCAGCAGCTCGCGTAGTTTATGACTATTATGGCGGCGCTGAAAAACTTCCAAATATTTCTGTTGAAATGATGGACGCGGTAGACAAAGGCGATGCTGCTCAGTTTTCAAAAGACGAAATATTAAACCCAACCGATTGGGTATTAATGAACTTTATTATGGATGCGCGAACTGGACTTGGCCGTTTTCGCGAGTTTAAAATTTCAAATTACCAATTAATGATGCAACTGATTGATGCGTGTAAAGATCAGAGCATCGAAGAAATCCTACAAATGGAAGACGTAGCCGAACGTGTTGCTTTATATAACGAGCATAACGAAAAAGCCAAAGAGCAAATTTCTCAATGCGCTACCGTTCATAAAAACTTAGTAGTCCTTGATTTAACTCAAGAAGAAACAATTTACGCCACAAACCGATTTGTTATTTATGCCATGTACCCCGACTGCAATATCTCGATTCATAAAATGTGGGGCCTTAAAAAGCAAAATGTGGTGTATGCCATAGGTAAATCAATAACTAACCGCAGTTCAAACACCAATGTTGGCGAACTGTGCCTTAAATACGGCGGCGGCGGCCATTTAAATGCAGGTACTTGCCAAGTAGAAACAAGTAAAGCTGAAGCTGTACTTAGCGAATTGATTGATAAAATTACAAGTGATGGTTAGTTGTAAGCTGTTATCTACCTAGCAGCGAAATATAGTGTATTAGTATTGACTATAGCCTCAGTTGAGTTTGGGTTGAACCAAAGTTAGGATCCTGAATTCATTCCGGGTGTGGGTAAAATTATTGATCATACTTTCAACCATAAGTTGATTTATGTTTTCATGCAGCGCGATAGATTACGTGGCGAAAAGTAGCCTAGCAAAGCACGTTATTATCACCAATAGTGTTAGTATTGAGTGCCGACTAGCCACTGTTAAAAATAATTTTTTAACAGTGGCTAGTATGTGTACCTAGTGTTTGGCGAGCAAGGTAGAAGGGCATAGTTAGTATGATTTAACGTCGAAGAAAAATGTATCCGATACGCAAAGTGACTGCTAAAAGCTCTGCTGGGATAGTTCGGGCGATGATTGCATCTTAAGATACTACCGTCATCATTTCCTCACGATCATAGTAGGTAATACCAGTAAATTCTGTGACCATGGCTGGTAGCAAACAAACTAAAAAACTGCCCCCCCCCCCTCGCCAAATAAAACCCATATTAAAAACTTAAGGTAAGTAAAAACTTTAACGGATCCCTATCGCAGCAAAGCAAATTGCTGGCGCTCAACGAGACCTTAACTTTCGGCCAAGAAAATGTTTGGGATATAAAAACTCAGCAGTGGTGTTCGATAAATTACCTAGTGCGACTTAATTTACTAAGTGGGGCACTTCGAGTTAATTGGCGTCATGCTGCAGATTAAAACCTTAGCAGGAAAGCTCCTCAAGCCTCGAAGCAACAGTATTTTATGGGTAGGCATCGCTTTTTGACTCATCGAAAAATAACAACACGGGATCCTTTAATCGGTATTCATTCTTCTAATGCATAAGCGTTAGCATAAAAAGTATTATAACTTCCTTCTTAACAACTTAATCGATTAAGTTAAGCCTTCATTCAACAGGTGCCGCGTGAGAATTAATACATTATTTTTTCGTTAAGATTTAAATGAATGATGATAACTTTCAAGCATAAAAACTTATTTTTTTAATATTAATATTCACTTTTAAATTCCTACCTCTAAGTTACTTACAAAAAAGCCAGTAAACACTAACACTATAGAGCCCATATATAATACGCAACCTTAATTCAAGATGAATTAAGGTTGTCATTTGAAAGTTCCTATATGCAATAGTATTTTATATTTATATTTTCGATTGTTTTTGATTGTTAAATCGGTGAACCATTACAAAAAAACAAACTTAATCGTTTAAGTTTTTAAAAGAGTGGTATATAGTAAAAAAGCTAACATCATGTAGCGCGGGCATTATTACGCCCGAATTTCCTGGCTAATTCCAGAAGACAACCTTTGTCCGAATCGATTTCGCTATAAAAGTCACATATATTCAAGTGAATACAACTGGTTTTCACTCAAAATAATTGATTTAGACTAGGATAACAGGGGTCTTATTAGGCTGAGGCCATCCTTTTACGGGAAACAATTTTTAATTTAGTGAGAAGATATTGATGAATAGTAAAATAGGTAAATCGACAATCCCAATTCTGTGTTCATTTCTGGGCTTAACAACGGCAGCTGTTGCAGAACCTTATCTACAGCCGGGTCCCGAGCCGACATTTCACACCCAAGAGGCATTTGCACCTGAGAGTAATTTCACTGCGAAGTGGACGCGGGCTGATGCACGCCAAATCAAGCGAATGTCTGATCCGACGGCTGGTTCACGTCAGAATTCGATGCCTGAAGAATACACTATGCCTGACATCCCGCAGAACTTCCCTGACATGTCGAACGAACAGGTCTGGGTATGGGACTCTTGGCCTCTGACTGACGAGGATGCTAATCAGTACAGTGTCAATGGACAGGAAATCATTTTTTCTTTAGTAGCCGACCGTAGCCTTGGCTTTGATGACCGCCACGTTTACGCAAAGATCGGCTACTTCTATCGGCCGGCTGGGATTTCCGCTGACCAACGCCCCGAAAATGGTGGTTGGACCTATGGTGGTCTCGTGTTCGATGAAGGTGTCACCGGTGAAATTTTCGAAGACCAGTCTTACAGCCACCAGACCCAGTGGTCAGGCTCGGCGCGTATTTTTCCGGGTGGCGAAATAAAGTTATTTTTCACAGATGTTGCCTTCTACCGTGATCAAGACGGTGGACCGGACATCAAGCCTTACGACTCTCGGCTCGCGCTAAGCGTAGGCCATGTGCATGCTAATAAACACGGCGTGAGATTCACCGGTTTCAACAAGGTTACGTCGCTACTCGAGGCTGACGGCACTTACTACCAAAATGCTGAGCAAAACCCTTACTATAACTTCCGCGACCCGTTTACTTTCGAAGATCCGGCTCATCCAGGTGAGACCTATATGGTATTTGAGGGCAACTCGGCCATGGACCGGACAACTGCACAGTGTGATGCGGACGACCTTGGCTACCGGGACGGCGACCCTTATGCAGAAACCGTAACCCAAGTGAATGCATCGGGTGCGCCCTTTCAGATCGGTAACGTCGGTCTGGCAAGGGCTACGAACGACGACCTAACCGAGTGGGAATTTCTGCCGCCTATTCTATCTGCAAACTGTGTCACCGATCAGACTGAACGACCGCAGATCTACCAACAAGATGGCAAGTACTACCTTTTCACTATTAGCCACAGCACCACATACGCAACAGGTATTACTGGCCCCGAGGGCGTATATGGTTTCGTAGGCAACGGTATTCGCAGCGATTACCAGCCGATGAACCAGGGATCCGGACTGGTGCTGGGTAACCCAACGAACCTCAACTACTGGCCGGGTAGTCCGTTTGCGCCAGACTATAATCAGCATCCAGGTCAATTCCAGTCGTACTCGCACTACGTGATGCCTGGGGGCTTGATCCAATCGTTCATCGACACGATCGGCACTCAAGAAAATTTTCGTCGCGGTGGGACGCTTGCACCTACAGTCAGGATAGAAATCAACGGCGACTCGTCAGAGGTTGATTATTCCTATAGCGTAAATGGTTATGGGCTAGGTGGTTGGGCCGATATCCCTGCAAACCTTAATGTGAATTCGGGTGGACAGATCAAGCCTCTAAAGAAATAGCTTTAGTAAATTAATCTATACAGCCATTATCGGTGGGAAGAGGAGATGGCGATGTACCGGCGTATCCTCTTCTCCCTTGTTTGTAAATGGCAAATAAAGGTATGCTCGACTTATTCGACAGTCTCTCGAACTGTCGCTCTGTTTTTTTGTTTTACAGCAGTGATTTCTGAAGCACTGCATTTCCTTATTTTACAAGTTTTTCGTACTGCCCAATATCATCTATCATGCTCAATGAGTACCTTTGCGCAATTACATTGCTTTGTAATCGGTGCTCCAATAAGGGGAATTATGAACCACAATCTTATTTTAATATTTGCAAGTCGCTGGTATATGACAATTTGCGTGTTGGTCGTGTTGTTCTGCTCAGGAATGTCGCTGGCCGTCGAATTAGGTTCTGAAGCAGCGTTTAGCTCTTCACCGTTGCCTCTGTTGACAGAAGAATCATCTAAATACAAGCGCCCAGCTAATTGGGCTAGATATCGGCCCGCGGTGCACCTAACCCCCGCCAAACACTGGATGAACGATCCCCAGCGTCCAATTCTGATTGACGGTATCTGGCACTACTATTACCTCTACAATGCCGATTATCCCATAGGAAACGGTACTGAGTGGTACCACGCGACCTCGGTTGATCTTGTGCACTGGCAAGATCACGGTGTGGCAATCGACAAATACAAGAACGGCCTCGGCGACATTGAAACCGGTAGCGCAGTAATTGACATCGATAACACTGCAGGCTTCGGCCCTGGCGCTGTAATCGCCATCATGACTCAACAACACGAGGGTGTACAGCGCCAGTCGCTCTTTGTCTCGACTGACGGCGGCTATCGATTTAAGGCGTACCACGACAATCCTGTCATGGACAACCCTGGATCCGAGCATTGGCGTGATCCTAAGATCATCTGGGACGACACGCGCAATGAATGGCTGATGGTGCTGGCTGAGGGTCATAAGATCGGCTTTTACACGTCGCCCGATTTGAAGCATTGGAAGTATCAGTCTGGGTTCGAGCGCGACGACCTTGGGATTCTGGAATGTCCCGACCTATTCCAAATGTCGGTCAACGGTGACAGTGCAACTACACGATGGGTGCTGGCAACTGGCGCGAACGGCTTTAAAAAAGGAATGACCACGGGAACCCTGTACTGGACCGGAGTATGGGACGGAAAAAATTTCACCGTGGATAGCGATGAACCTCAATGGCTAGACTTCGGCGCCGACTTTTATGCCGCAGTGACATGGGAAGACCCTCGCCACAATGACGCCGAACGCCTTGCTTCTCGCTATGCCATTGGTTGGCTCAATAACTGGGCCTACGCCACCAAACTCCCAACCGATGAGTGGCACGGGGGGGCCAACTCGATCGTACGGCGCATCATGCTACGGTCTGTAGACGGTAAGCCGCAGCTTGTCTCGCAGCCCATCAATGCGATCGACAAACTTGAGGGTAATACAGTAGCTCGATCCAATATTCGGGTGACGGAAGCGTCGAAGATGGCACTTCCTCACCCTCAATCCGATGCCTACCGACTCCGGGTTAAGATTGACGCTGACTCAGATGCTAAAGAGATCCGCTTCCGTCTTAAGGAAGGCAATGGGCACTTTTCTGTCGTTGGATACAACTTTGCGAATGACACTGTTTTTGTCAAACGCGATAAGGATGCTATAGCCAATGCGATGCCCAAAGTTTACCGCGAGGTTCGAAAGTCCCCCGTACAAGCGCGCGATGGCTTTGTCATGCTGGATATCATTGTAGATACAACATCCATTGAGGTCTTTGTAAATAACGGCGAAGTTGTACTTTCAAACCTTGTATTCGGCGCTCCCGGTGCAAATGACCTATCGGTCGAGTCAATTGGAGGAAATACGGAACTGAGTTTATTTGAGCTAACCCCTCTCAAGGTTGCCCCGGTCACTCGCAGTAAAGGTAATGCGGGCTTGGGCCCTACTCCGTGAAATTTAGCCTAGATTGTATTTTAAGATGTTGCTGGTTATTGTGTGATTCATAGGTATCGTTTCAATATACTATCTCTCTATGAACAAAGAAACTCAACAGCTATTAAAGTGGATTGAGCTTTAAGAAAAAACAATGTTGTGGGTCTAGTTTGACGTCGTTGGTATATCTAGACCTACTCTTCAAATTGCTACCAGCGATACATAGAAAACAGCATAGACGTACTCACAGACCCCAAGCACTAATATTTATTATCAAATAGAAAATGGGTGCTAGAAGCTCCAAAATCAGCTTCTACACGAGCATAACTTCCATCCATCACTTGACTCAATTCATAAAGTCCTGACCAAATACGAAGTAAAGCCAATAGTTTTTCAGCAAAAGAAAAATACTTCATTCGATAATAAAGGCCTATTCCTAGTGACTAAATTCAGATGGATACATGTAAAGTCGCGCCTGAATTTATCAGTACACTACCATTGATGATTGCTCTAGATATCGCGTGTTAGACGCCTTTAAACGTAGAACGGCAAACAATACACTTACCTTTGTCGATAAAGTGATAGAAGAAATGCCATTTCCAACACGACGGTACAAACTGATCGCGCAATGGAGTTTTTTGCTGAGAAGGTACTGCTCAAATTGATGGAGCATAACATTAAATTTCGTCCCAACAAATCAGGCTCTCCTCACTTAAATGGTAAAGTTAAGAGGCCACAAAGAATCGACAAAGAAGAGTTTTATTCGACCGTTAATTTGGATTTTGGAGATCTCAAAAGTTAAACTTTACCTGAATGACGGCATTACTACACTACAATCAGCAGCACGCTTACGGCTCATTTAGAGGTAAAACACCACGGGTATTGAATGTGAACGCCTTGAACTACATCACTTTGAAGAACGTTCAAGCTAACTACGAAACGCCTAAAAATAGTTAAGAAATCAATTAAACTATATAATATTAAGCCTGAGAAATTAATGCATCATTAGTTAAGCTGATTTTTAGAAATCTTTATCATTTATATTTTATAAAAAATCAGGAGTGATGTAGCGGTCAATTAATTTCAAATTTGATGAGGTTTCTACTTTCTACTTAACTTTATTGGCTAACTTTAAAAAACCTTTCGGCTTTTTTTACACTTTATTCTTAACTGGGCTATTCGTAATAAATCTATGCTAGTTGATATCAGTGAAACAATGGCTAGGTACAATTATAAGAGTTGAGTGTAATCCACTATTTAATAAACTCATCACGCTACATATGTGCTACTCAAGCATAACTCATTAAATTTAATTGGTAGCCCCTGCAAACACCAAATTAACACCTCAAACACCTGATAACAAAGAAATTAATAAAACCAACAATCAGTCGATGTAACTACAAGTGTAACTAAAACTTTTTGTCACCACTTTGCTAATATCATTTACAGCTCACATTAGAAATGGAATTATTGAGCAACCAATAAAAAAGGATAATTATTCATGGAACGAATTAAATTAATATTTAAGATAGCCGCCTACTCATCATTTCTGATATTGGTCATTTGGTACTCATCAGGCAGCATCCTAAAAAGTTACGACCTGGCACAAAACGGGAAAGTAACCACAGCTAGAGTAATAGCATATCAATACAGTGAATCAAGCGGACGCAAAGGCCGTACTAATAGGCACTATGACCACCTCATTGCTTTTAATGGACATAAAGGGCTAATAGACTTCGGTGAAGAAGTAAAGGTTGGCACCCAGCTATACATCGTTTTTAGCGAAACCAACCCCACAAACTTTGTAGCTGGCAAAAGCAAGCTTTCTGTATTCGAATATCTTAAACAAGAGCATGGTGTAGTTGGGTTAATTGTCGGAGCGTTTATAGTCGCGTTCTTACCTTTGGAGATATTCGCTTTAACTAGGCAATTCCTATACCCACCGTATAAAGCTAAGCCTACACAGGCCGAAATCAAGCTAGAACAAATTGAAATTAATAATTCTCGCGAAAGACTGAAAAAACCGTTAAAAAGATCATTATCAATTGGCCTAGCCTCATTTGTTTTATTCATCATTATAGGAGACCAAGAAAGTGGGTATATTGACCTTACAATCAAATCACTCCCTTTCTCTGTCGCAATATTTGTAATCGCATACACAGCGATGTATAAGCCAAAGAAGTGATGATGCTATCAAATTGCATAATATCCATACATCAGTAAACTACCTCTTAAATATCACTCAATATCATCGAGGCTGACTTATGAGCTATTCAATTATGCAAGCGGGACAAAGCACTAAGAACAAAGCGACAGGATCATTAAAAACCCTGTCAGATTTAGAGCAAAATCGTGAAATGACAAATAATAATTTAGATCAGCAGCAAAAAAGTGCTCAACTTAGTGGCGCGGGTTCAGGCGCAATGATTGGAACGCAAATAATGCCAGGCTGGGGAACTGCTATTGGGGCTGTGGTTGGCTTTGCAGCTGGCTCACTTTAAAGCTGCGCATTAAATCTTAAATTGACGTAGTTATCACCCAGCTTAAACAACAAATAGCCTAGGGGATCATGTGGTTAATAATTTATGAGTGCGCATTTTATTAGTGCGCACTTAAGCTCTATTCCTCACCAAAAGGACAAATCGTTTATTTACTACGTCATTTGTTCCGAATTAAATAACTACCAAATAAAAAACAACTACTTAAAATTTTAATTGTTCCGCCATTTGTTCCGCACTGTTCACCCTGTCACACGCTTTGAACAAGCGATAAAAACCATTCAAACCAAAGCATTTCAAAACTCATTAACCCTTGGCTTTATCCTACTAGCACCGTAATTTTTAGCCTGAGTAGCTTTATAGCCCTTCCCACGCGCTTTAGCTAAATAAGATATACGGTAAATAGCCTCTTGCTGTGACTCCAAGCAATCGCGCTTCATGATGTAATAACAATTTTTTGGTACATAAGCCGAACCGTTAAGCTCGCCCCATATCTGTAAAACCTTCTTTGTTATGCTGTTTGGATAGTTAACTTTTGAGGCATCTAGCATAAGCGCATAGTGGTAATGTTGACGCTTTGCCCTCTCAAGCTCTCTACACCACACAAAACCAATACGACTAACCCCATATTGAGCCTTAACCCATTTAAACAGCCTACGGTTAAATACAGTGATGATTTTGTTATCTGGCGTGTACGACTCCATACGCAAATCAAAACGAATTAACATTACACGGCTATGGTTACTCAACATGGCCTCAATTTGGTCTAGCATAGCTCGCATAGGCTTAACCATTAACCCGCTTTTTCCAGCGTTTACCCACCAGCCTTTTTCACCGTGGACAAAAATGTGTTCATACCCTTTATCATTGTTATTTATGGTTAGTTGGTTAGTCATTCATGAGCCGTAGATATTATTAAATACCCAGTTAATTGTTAGTAGCTACTATCCATAGCTATAACGCCTCTACTGAGTCGCATCTTCAAAAATAGCCATTTTTCGAGGGTAAAAAACCGACTTTGAATGTTCATATTGTTTCACCAACAAAAAGTCATAAACGATAAAGCACACAGCGATAGTATTCGCTTACATAAAAATACTGGTGCATAGGTTTTTTAGGCTATTTTCTTAGGTGGGTTTCCCTTGGCCACAATCACTACCAAGGGATAATTCAAAGTTGATTTAATATGCTGGTGGCGCATATTTCTATTAAGCGGCCTGCTCATCTGAACGAGTAGACATTTTGCCTAATTCTTTTATAGCATCCTCAAGCAGACCATCCACCAGCCAAATTACATTACTCAGATGACTTCCAAGCAATCCGCCAAACCCCTCACTATTACGCAAAGCGTCCAGCACCGTTTTAGCCTGAATTAAAAGCTGCTCAAATTTCAATTGTTCTCTAGGGATTTCACCAAAATACATATCAACGCTATCCGTCAATACTCCCCCTATGCGCTCACTAACAGTCCAGAGTAAGTTTGCTAATGTGGTCTCTGTCATAGACTTGTAGTTATCATTAGCGGTAATAAACACTGTTAGGCTATGTACCTGGCTTACCGCCCCATCAAGATAGTCAAAATTGTCTGCCGAAATGCTAGCATCATATTTCATATTGTTTGTAGTCATCGTCCTGTTCCTTTTAATTAAATTTTTAATAGCCGGTAATGGCAATACTTTAGTAATTACTTATGACAAACGATTAAAAGGCGCCAACAACTCCGCCTCCTGCTCCTTGCTTAATACTCCTGCTTTTCGCCTTGCCCGGCTCGCGTTAATCTCTTTCAAAATTGCCGCTGCTATTTCTGGTGATGAAAAGCTATATCTAAGATGAGTACCTATACCGTCTGGGTTCTCATCATTCACTCGCGTTAACTCAAAACCGTGCAAGCGCTCTAACTGCGTAAAGTAGTTCCTGCCACTGGATAGTCCAACGTTACGCAAAATATCGTTTTCTGTAGCACCTGCAGGGTGCTGTAAAATATAAATAAATGCTCGCTCTTTCTTTGGCTGCGTTCTCGGCTTTTTTGGGCTATTATCATTGGCTGCTGAATTGGCTTGAGTGGCGGCTTTTTTGCCGCTGCTCCCTTTCATTAGGCCGCCTCCTCGTCATGCTCCACACAAGGTAGGCTTTCCATCCAAGCCTTAATCTCGCTTTCAAGCCAACCCACTGAACGAGCGCCTAAGTCCCGTCTAGCAGGAAATAACCCCATTTTTTCCTTACGCCAAATTGTAGGGCGGCTCATACCAGTAATTTTTACTACTTCGCGTTGCTTTAAAATTCTATCAATCATCTCGCTTCACCTTGTAAATTATTGCAAAAAATGAACAAGGCAAATGTTAGGGCTTATGACTTCATATTGCGCAGTAGCTAACTTAACGCTGACCAGTATTAAGGTTAACTACTAATTTATAAAAGTTAAGCCATTGTAATTAATGATTTTACTAATTATTATTTTTCTTCTTTTCTGGGTTTAGAGCATCACAGATATAGTCATAAATCGTAGATCTAGCTCTAGCCTTTTTAGGTTTTCCATTTCCATCAGAACCCTCAAAAAATTTATAAGAGTGATCCACCACCTCATTTGCAAGTGAGTCAGCCACAACCTTTCCTGTGTTCTTATTGATACAATCCTCCCTTTTATTAGCTAAAACCCATAACGCAGCTTCAAGCACTTCTATTCTTTTCAAAGCGTTATTTAAACGTCCACCTAAGCGCTTACCATCTTCGACCTTTGATAGCTTCTGAGGCTTAGATGCTTGCGCCAAAACTGCTACTTGATCAGCCTTAATTAATAAGTCATCAATTTGAGGGTATATAGGGTGAGCATGATGTACTTCAATACCTTTGTATTCCGCTGGCTCTTGGAACTTTAACCTCCACGTTTGCCCTTCCATATCTTCCACCAACCCAACACTAAAGCTCTCATAGAACTGGTGATGTTCGTAGGGGTCAATAACATTGCTACCCGCTTCAACATCATTATCTTTGAACTCTACACCTAAATGTAAAAGCAATAATTCATAGAAATACTCATCACAATGCTGACGGTCCAACTTAAAAAAACCCTCTAATTCTTCTATACTTTCAGAGCTCTCCTGTTGATTTTCGCGCACTCCATAACGACTATGCCTACCAAATAATTCCGTATAAAAATCAATTTTCCCTCTCTTGTAATGCCGAAATAAACACTTTATTTTATTGCTATCGTTCATATCAGCTTTATCAAAAAGCACCTCTAACGCTTCATCTACACTAATAAATTCATCCATTAGCTAATCCTTAAACTACTTTTAAATGCTGGCTGCCAGTGACTGAGTAATCACCCTTACTAGCCGCTTCAATATGATCAGACCACCAGCACATCATTGTACGTCTGCGTTCTAAATAGTCGGTTCGGTTGTAAGCTGCGCGTACTTGGTTTTTATCTACGTGCGCTAATGCCGCCTCAATTAAATCAGAGTCAAAACCTTGTGCGTTTAAAGTGGTACTCGCTAGTGCGCGTAATCCGTGGGCTGTCTGCTTGCCTTGTAAGCCCATACGCCTGAGCGCTGCGCCTAATGTCTCTCGGCTTAGGTGGGTACGTGGGTTGTTATCAGAAGGGAATATAAAATCACGATGGCCGCTAATAGGTTTTAAATACTCTAATAGGGCTAATACTTGCGGAGTTAAAGGGATTGCTTGCGGTTTGCGCTTTTTCATACGCTCAGCAGGTATATTCCACACTCGATTATCAAAATCAATTTCATTCCACATTGCCCCCGCTGCCTCTGACGGCCTAGCCATTGTATGTAACTGCCACTCAAATAAGCATTTAGTAATAAGCTTTAAACGAGCATCGTTAACGGTTGCTAAAAGCATTGGCAGTTGTTCAGGGGCTACTGTAGGCATATTCGTATGCTTAACAGTATCAAACGCTTTAGCGATACTGTGAAGATGATTGATCGGCATACGCCCAGTATTAACCGCATAATCCATCACTTCATTAATACGCTGGCATAAGCGGCCTAGCATATCGAGCTTATTCGCTGCCTCTAAAGGGCGCAGCGTTTCAATGGTTAACTGTGCGGATAATTTACTTATCGGCACTTTACCAAGCGCGGGATAAACATGTATTTCAAATCCTCGTAAAATGTTAAATGAGTGCCGCTCACTTACTTTTACTGTTTTTAGCTTTAGCCATTCAGTTGCTACTGCTTCAAAGGTATTCTTTGCCTCAGTTGCTTTGGTACTCTGAATTTCTTCCCTGTATTCTTTAGGGTCAATATCATCAGCAAGTAACGCCCTTGCCTCATCACGTTTTTTTCTAGCCGCTGCTAATGGTACCGCAGGGTAAACACCAAAACTTATTTGAGCTCGCTTTTTGATGTGCGGACGGTAGTAATTAAACAGCCACGTTTTAGAGCCATTCTTTTTTATACGCAAGCCTAACCCGCCACCATCCGACAACAGGTATTCACTTGCTTTTGGTTTCGCATTTTTTATCTGCGTATCATTCAAAGGGGTTGTTAATCTAGGCACGTTTTCACTCCACTATCGAACAGGTAGCCAACCCTTAAAATGGGATACTAAAATCACGATCCGCATTCTTCCTTTAATTTTCATCCGCTTAACTAAATTACAGCGGTTTTAGTTACATCAAAATCGGCAAAACGATTCGGTGTAACTATGAGTGTAACTAAAAATATGAAATGTAGCGATACCAAATTTTACGACTTGAAACGTGGAGGGCTTGTTTACAGTGGGGTATATGACGATTTTAAATTTATTGCTGCGATATTTTTATGTATGAAACGAGTAATTGGTAGCCCCTGCAGGAATCGAACCTGCAACTGCCCCTTAGGAGGGGGCCGTTATATCCATTTAACTAAGAGGCCACAAATAAGCTGTGTGCTTAGAGGTGTGAATTATAACGGCATCTGGTTTTTTATATCAAGCGACAACTGAACTTAATTACTTGATAAGTATATATCTTCTTTATTTAGTACATAAATTGGGATTAGTTTTCGACTACTCGCGACGATTTTTTTTGTATGCGCGTTAATTACACGTGTATTTACAACAACAGCATCACTGCGATAAATTAATGTACCCGCTAATACATGGCTCGCCATTTGCTCTTCGCTAAGCTTTTCAATATCACGCGAGAAAGCAAAATCACCACGGCTATTTACATCTATTGTTTGGGTTGTCTTAAAATCAACCACGCCATAACCAAACTTTTGTAACTGATGAATTAATGTTTCAGAAATTTGATTACCCAATTGATTACTTTTAGTAAGCGATGAATCAAGATCGACCAAAGTAGTAACAGCAATATTAATGTTGGTGTCGGTATCACTTTCATACTCAAGCGTATCAACCAAATCAAGTGCCATTTGCTCTACATAGTTAGAAAGTGTTTTATGGTGCTGAAGTGGTATAAATTGATTGCCGTTAGCATCGTCTTGAGTTGATTTTTGCTCGGCTGTTTTAAGCATGCTTGCTAAGTCATAATTTACTTGTGTGGTTGAAGATGCATTCATTTCAGCACTTTCATTATTTTGAGTAAAGGCACAACCAGTTAAATTAGCTAAAGCAAAAAAAACGATAAAGCGGTTTAATAATTTACTATACATAATTATCTCACTTGCTTGCTTGTTTTAACATTATGCCATCAGTGCGATAGCTACTATTAAGCGCATCAACAACCGACTGTGGAATAAACCCTTGTGCAGAACCGACTACGGCCTTACTTTCTAGCCCAACAATACGTGCATTAACAAGTACACCACCTTGATGGTTTACAAGCGTACCGGCTAGTACGTACTTAAAGTTTTGATCTTGTTTTAGCTCTAAATAGTCGCGACTAAATACAAAGTCGCCTGTTGAGGTAACACGCATATAATCAGTTGTTTTAAAATCAATAACGGGTACACCAAAGCTGTGTAATTCATGCATGAAGCTTTCTGCAATTTGGTTTCCTAGTAAGCTACCATCGTTGTAGTCTTCATCTAAAAAAATAAAACTCGAAACAGCTAACGGTGTTTGTTCACTTACGTACTGTAAGTTTTCAACCATGTCTTGCATTATGCCGCGCACATAATGGTTAATATTTTTGCGCATTGGCGGTGTTGCTTTTGTGTAGTTATCTTGTGGAGCCATTCCTGACTGAAATAAGTTATCGTCAGAAACAGGCGCTGCAACGTCGCGTTGGTTACTCACCAGTTGGTTGCTTTGCTCACTTTGTGGTGTTGTGGTGTCTGTATTCATTGTGCCTAGTATTTGAGAGCAACCAAAGCCCAGTGGTAAGCATAATGTAATTAATAGGTTT
The DNA here is from genome assembly GCF_011378755.1 of Pseudoalteromonas sp. Z1A2. NCBI lineage: Bacteria > Pseudomonadati > Pseudomonadota > Gammaproteobacteria > Alteromonadales > Pseudoalteromonadaceae > Pseudoalteromonas > Pseudoalteromonas sp. Z1A2. The sequence goes on from NZ_WTKX01000003.1 coordinate 124,486, forward strand.
TTCATTTTGTGCTCCAAATTAGTATTCGCTTCGGTATAAAAGTCCGTCACGCTGCTGAATTTTCTCATTGCCCCACATTACATTAATTGGGATCTCGGTACTTCCCGCAGAGAGCACCTGTTTATTTTCTATATTCACAAGCCGTGCATTAACTATGTATGCATGCTGCTGGCGAGTCACTGTTCCTGTGATAACTAAGTCAATATTTTGGCGATTACGTAATTTACTTAAATCGCGACTTAAAATACTGTCTGAGTTTTCTGATAAAGAGAGGTTATTCCCAAGTCTGTACTCAACGGTGTGATAACCCAGTTGAGTAAATTGTGTAAGCAGACTTTCTTGGATCTGCTGACTTAAGCCTGAGGCTTGCCCTGTCACTAATTTTGTATCTAGTGCATCTGCATAAAAGAAGCTACTAACGCCAACACGTGCATTAGCATTTAATGCTCCGTTTAGGTGGTTAAGTTGCGACGTTAAATTAACTACATAGTCATTAACCGTAAAAGGAGCCATGGCCGCTTTAGGTGCATCTGTAGGCACACTTGGTTCTGGTGGTGGCACCAAGTTACAAGCAGCTAAATTTAAAAATAATAAAGGCAGTAAAAGGCGCATAATTGCCATCCTCTTCAAAACATACTGAGGATAAAGCAATTTATATGCCGACTTAGCTATTGTGCGGTAAAAGGCTGATCTACGTAATAACTAACTAAACAATTTATATTTTGGCTCTTTAATTTTTGACAGTCAGCCATAGCGTTTTTTTTGTCTATGTATGCGCCTAGCTTTAAGCGGTTATACATAACTCCTTTTACATTTATTGTTTCAACATTCATTACAAAATTATCGCCTAGTAAGTTAGGAAGCTTTTTCTGTAGCTGCCTAAAAGCTAAAGAGAGTTGTTCTTTTTGCGTTATTGAAAGCACTTGTAAAGCAAATTTGGGATTAACTGGTTTTGTTACTTGTATATTCGAGTTATTAATTGTGTTGGTATTAACGATTTCTGCTTTTATTACTGGTGCGTTTTTCTGCTCATTTTCTTTTGCAATTGTATTAAGTTGCGATATTAGTAAACTTAAGTCTTCTTCAATAAGTAATAAACGCGCAAGTTCAGGCCTCATATTTTGCCACTGCTGGGAGCTCATTTTTAGAGCTTCAAGTTCTTGCTTTGTTATTTTTACGTAGCTTTTTTCGTCAGCTATTTCCGTCTGAGTAATACTATTATCAATTGCTTTATTATTCGCACAACCATAACTTAGCAACATTGCACTGATTAAAAATATACATTGAACTCTTTTCATCCTAATTCCTTTAATGAAGTATTTCATGTGTTTCAATAACACACTTTAATCCTTGCGCTTTTACTGAGTCGCATACAGAGATAAGCTTTGGCGAACTATTTGTTGCGTACGCTAAGGCTAAAATAAATTTATTTTTAGCTTTATCATACATATAAAAAGCTTCTTGCTGCTCTATTCGTGGTGCTATTAAACGGTAATAAATTTTTAAGATATTTAACGAACTAAAACTTCCGGCATTGGCAATGCTTCCTGTTGTTGCACTGAGCGCCTTTAACGTTAAATCAACGCCCATTACTACATCTCCTTGAGGCGATAAATTAACTGTTATATTTTGAGTGTTGTTTAGCTGCTTGCGTTGTTTATATTCATCATCAATTACTGCTTTATACTGCCCCGGTTTAAGGTCTGTAAATAAATAATAGCCATCATATGCTGCTTGAGTTTGTGCAACTTGATCCCCTTTCTCATTCAATAGCGCTATATTTGCAAAGGGCTGGATCTGTGTTGTATCACCTTTTTGTTGATAAACAACTCCCTCCACTTCACTGGCATTATTTAATGCGAAGTCCATATACTCTACAAAACCAGCCCTTGGTGTAATAGAAAAACCCTCATTAGCTGGTATTAAAAACGGATCTTCAAAACTATTTCTATCTAGTATTATATCTGTTGTACGATTTGCTGGCATTGAAGTTAATAGCGCAACGCCGTGTTCGTCTGTAATTGCTTGACGATAATTGTGAACGCCTTTTACCTTTACGCCGCCAACACCGTGCTCATCATCATCCATAATACCGTTATTATTTTGATCTAAAAATACGCGTAACATTAAACTACCCGTGTTAGTTAAGCTGCGCTTAGAGACAAAATATGTGTTGTGTTCAACATCAAACCCTAAGCTAAAACGACTATAAATACCGAGCCGCCAATCATCGTTACTGTTGTAGTTTAAGTTACTCGTTAAACTAAACTTGTCGCTTTGCCAATTGAGTCCTAATTCGGCCGATTGAATATTATTACGAAGGGAATCAGTTATAGTCAGTTCGGCTTGTAAATCTCGGCCCAAGTTGCGGCTAAACTCAGCCTCGTAACTAACAAGCTCACTTACTGGCGATATACTATAATCTATACCAAACCTTGTGTAGGTTCTCCCAAAGCGCTTTTGAAAACGTGTTGTTCCAAAAGTACTCTTAGAGCTATCGTCTTGTTGCCACAGCAATTGGTTACTTAATGCAAATCCTGAGTATGAGTAGTTGAACTGGTTGCGTACTTGTTTAAAACGCCCTCTAATATCACTATCGTCATATAAGACGTTATTTTGATAAGAAAGGCGTCCATAGGTATTATTCATTAGCCCACCAGCTAAATTTATTTGGTAGCTGTTAAAATCTTGCTGCTGTTCGTCGGTACGATTTGTAGCGCTAAAAAGTAGTGATTGTTCGGCAATTTGAGTTCGGGCTGTAAATTCAAATTCTTGTTCATTGTTATTATTTTTTTCAACATTCGCATTTAATAATAATCGGTCAGACAAGCTTATGTTGGTACCAAATGCATACTTAAGTAGATCGTCATCCGTATTTTTTTGACCTGATGTAGCAGTGTATACAGATATATTATCTGTAAGCCCTTGCTCATATCTACCCGCAACTTGCCAACCCTGCCCCTGCGAGCTTGAAACATTGTTATTTAGTAACTGCTTGCCTTGTTCAGTAACCGACAATTCATAGTGACCTTGTCCCTGCTTAAGTTGATTTCCGTCCACAAAGTAATAATCACTTTTACGCTCAACTTGACCTTGAGGCCCATAAAAAATAAGCTCAAAATTATTAGCTCCAAATAATAGGTTTATATTATCAAAAATATAACGCCCATCTGCGAGGCTAAGCTGCTGGTCTATTAATATTTCATTACGATACAGCTCTACATCCCAACCTGGCTGTATAGCACCGCTTAAGTTAACTTGATTATTGACTATTTTTCTATTGGTTACATTATTAGAAACTTTAACACCTCGGGCATACTGACTACTGTAGCTATTACCCACTTGCGTGGCGATAACATCACCAAAAGATATTTCAGTAGGCATGAAGCTGTTTTTTATTTCTTTGTCTAAGTTTTGCTTTGTAAACGTTAACCTAGAGTTGGTAAGTAAGTCAGTACTTCGTCCAGACAAAAAATACTCTGCAGATAAATACGCAAAGTCTTGAGTGCCTAAAAGTGAATAGTTCGTAGAATGTCTATCATCGCTCGCGGTAAAATTTAGTTGTAAGTCGGCAACCGGAGAAGATAGCGCTTTATATGGGCTAGCTTTCCATGGGAGCGTAGGTGGCGATCTCTTGTTAGGTGATTTTAGGTTGCGCGACTGTCTGTATCTTTGTTGTTCAACCGGTAAGGGGATCTCTGAGCTTATAAGTAATTCTAAATCTGGGTAATCAATATTAAACTCTAGATTTAAAGCATTATGTAAACTTTGAATATCTACATAAATATCATCTTCAATGGTAATTTGATTTTTTGCTAATAAGTAGCTCTGTGTAGGACTAGTAAATACAGCGGGTGTAACCGCTGCATTTAGAAAAAGAGGTTGTTGATTTGATCCAACACCTTGAGCAATTCGATTGCTAGCATCAACATTCATTGCAAATTGTAGAATATCAAATAAGTCGCTTAAACTAACTTGTACACTTTGCTCGCTTTTAATTGCTGCAACTTCACCTAAGTAGTATGAGTTTAAATAAAGCGAAAGTATTAATAACTCGCCTGTGGCGATTCGCTGTTGCTGATTTTCTTTGTTTTTATAATCAATTACTTCAACGGGCTTAGTTAGCTTTAGTTCAATTGCGCGTAGTGTTGTTAAAGCATCCCCCACGGAAGAATTAGGATTAGCTATTACACTATTACTAAGCAAACTACTTATGCTTAGTAATAGTGCATACAATAAATTATTTAGCGTCATTCACAGTTAAAACATTAAGTGATTGTGAGGTTAAAGGCAGAGTGTATTGTGCAAATGTAAGGTCTTTATATTCTTGACTGCCTTCATATTTAAAAATGACTTTTCCTGCTTTATCTAAATTTTTGTCACTAAATAAACTAAGGGTTACAAACGCATTATCCACTTCTGGATAAATACTTAAATTACCAATTTCTGCAATTTTAACTTGCTCGTTATTGCTATCAACAAAGTAAGCACTTAATTTACCGTAGCTACTAAACTTACCTTCTCGTTTTATATTCAATAAAAACTGAGGACGTTGATTGCTTTCATTTAGCACTAGCTTAGCTTGTTCTATGGCAACTTCTGGCTGTTTCATGTCTTTACGTAACAAAATAGGAATGCTGTAGCTCATAATCATATTAACTTTTATTGAGCTTGTTTTATTAGTATTTTCACCAGGCAATGCTTGAAATAGAAGATGAGAGCGGTACTCACCAGAAGCTAGACCTTTAGGTTTACGTATTGCTATTTTTACTGTTTGTTTTTCACCAGGTGCTAAACGCATTTGTTTTGGTGACAAACGTGCCATTGAACTTAAACTTTCGCTTGTAGCCTCTGCCAACTGTATGTAGCCACCGCTAGGTTGCGCTTGCTTCTCACTCCATAAAACACGATATGTTTGATATTCATCCCCCGTATTAATTACGGTAACTTTAGCGGTTCGTTGACGTTCATCAAAACTAATACGGGTTGGAGAGATAAGTAAATTTGCGTATGCATTTTTTCCTAAAATACATACACTCAGTGCGAGCAGCACTACAACTTTATAAAGCATGTTTTTCCTTTAGTAATCAATCGTAATTTCTAATTGGGTGTCAGTAATAAAACTACCATCTAAGTAACTTTGGCTAGTCCCTGTCGTTATTAAACGGCCACCTACTTTGAGTAAAAGATCTCCAAATTCATCGCTAGTTTGCGTGCTTGGTAAATCCACTAATACAACCGAAAACTTGGCACTATTAGCTCCAAGTACTTCACTTTGCAATGTAGAGTCACTCATTTTATTAAACGATATTTGAGTAAGCGGAGGTAAATCGGTAAATAAAAGTTCTGCGGGATTCCCCTCAGTTAATACGTAAATACTACCAAATGTGGTTATTTCACCATTGTGGTTAATCGTGATAGAGCTTAAAGTATTATTTTGAGGGATAACTAAAGTGCCAAAATTAAGCGCTTCTTGTTGTATGCTTGCGCTATAGGCTTGCTCGCTAAACATTAACGAAAGCCAAGCAGAAACATACAAAAAGCGCATTGTTTGTTTAAACACTAATTAATATGACACTTCAATATTAAAGCTACCAGAATACTCACCATCAGGGTAATCCACACTTGATGCGTTTGATGAAGTAGAAAGAGTCGCGCCTATATTAAATGATACAGCGCCATCAGCACCAGCTTGTAGGTTAGGAGTACCCTGCGTATAAAGCGCTCCTGAATTTGTTCCGCTCGTTATAAAGTAAGTCCAAGCATCTACAGTAAAATCAGGTTCATTTAAGCCTTGGCCAGCTAAGGGTAGTATCAAAGTATTTACTGGGTCGCTAATGGTTAAAATAGAGTTTGGTACTACATCTGACACACTGAAAGCACCCGCTTCACCACCTTCAATTATTGAGATACTCGCAGCGTTACCAGTTGGATTATCTTGTGAAGTAACAGGGCTCGCAGCTGGATCAGGATTAACTGTCAGCGTTGCTTGTTCGGCGCCTAATGGATCTGAAATAGCACGAATAGTACCAAAATTTAAATCGTTATCTTTTGTGAGTACTACAGCATTTTGTACTGTTACTTTCGCTTCAAATGACTCTGTAGCAGCATAAGTGCTAAACGAGCTGACCACGGTGGCTACAGCTAATGCAGATAAATAAAACTTCATGCTAAATCCTTATAAGAAAATGGGCTTTATCAAATATTTGCCCAACTATAGTTAGTATCGACTATTAGTACAAATACTTTAATACTATATAAGTTTAAAAGTCCTAATTTATTAATTATATTGGTTTTCCGACAAAAGCAGCAATATTACATACTTGATCAAGCTGATTAGCTAAATAACAAAACGCACTTACTTGAGCATCGTTTTTAAATGGACCTACACGTAATCCATACAAAGTCATATTATTATTTTTACGTTCAAACATAGTAAAATTAAATTGAGTAAATGCACTAGGGTATAATTGCTTAAGCCTTTCGACTCTTGCTCTAACAAGCTCTGGCTTTAAATACCAACCAAGCTGTGCTCCAATTTTAGTTTCATCTGTTAAGGTGAGTTCTGAGTTTTGTAAGTTTGGTGTTTTTACTTCGGGAGTGTTATTTAGTGCCGTCGGTTCCAAATTCTGTGAAGGCTGATTACCATAGGTGATATCGATTTTACTTTGCATGAGTAAAGGAGGGTTTTCAGTTAATTCACTTTGAGACGATAACGCCATAATTAATAGCTGTAAATCATCTTCCATAGCAGTTAAACGACCAATGCTTTCTTGCTGTACGTGCCACTGCGAAACATACTCTTTTACTTGTTTATCAGTTATTAAAGAATGCTGCACGCTCTCGTTATTTACAGTTGCGCTGCTGCATCCATATAAATAAAAAGATAAGAATAAAACTGATATTAAATGACAAGACTTCAAATACCGCATTGCAAAATGCACTCTACTAACCAAGATAATAAATCAAAGCAAATTTTGCGCCAATTTATAGCAACTTTTTAATTAAGTAGTCTATTTTGAAGTAAGAAAACCGAGTTGATAACAAAACAAAATTGCATTATTTAATTACTATCACTAATTATTGCTGTATTGCTCTAGCTACTGCCTCCGTGCACTCGTATATCAAAATTATTAGCGATAATTGCGTCAGGTTTAATCCCCAGATTGATTAGGTATTATTACAGATTGATATTACGTAATACGGGCTACAGCCTTACTGGCTTATCGGTGTAGTTACTTACTATGCAATCGAGTTTATATAACTTGAATACGTCACAGTCTGCTTTTGCATTTTTAAAGTTTTGGTAAGAGCCAAGTTTTAGCCTGTAAAACATTTTGTCGTTTATCTTGGCGGTTTCTACGTTAGTCAATATTTTGTCTCTAAACAACGGTGCTGCTTTAGTATTTAGCTCTTGCCATGCTTTAGCCACACCTTGCTCTGAGTCAACCGAAGCTACTTGCAAAGCAAATACATGTTTTGGTTTATTTAATTTTACAGCTTGTTTTTTATTACTGTAGTTTTGTTTAACTTGTTGGCGTGACTTAACATTGCGTGTGTTTCGTGGTGAACGTACAGACTTGCTGCTATACCCTTGATTAGACTGCGCTATTGCTTTGCTGTTTATAATATCAATATGATTTACGAGATAAGTTATTTCTTTTTCTAACCTTAAAATTCGCTCTATGCCTTCACGAGCTTGTTGCCACTGCATTGCAGCATCTTTTAGCTGAGCAAGTTCAAGGGCTGTAATTGATACATAGTCAGGCGAGTTACTTTGAGGCTGTTCATCAATGGTTTTTATTTCAGGCGTAACGCTGCATGCTGTGCCAAATAAAAGCATTAGCAAGCTAAGTAAAAGCCCAATGTTATTTTTTTTATATATAAACATGTATTTGCTGTCCTGAAAGCAGTGTTCTTACACTACATTTCAGTTAAACATTCTCACAAGAAAGCGTTTAACTTTATTTAAGCTGTGAGCTATAAAACTTAGCTCTTCGCATGCTTGTCAGTGTTTTGTAAAACACAACGTTGCATACTCCCACCCTTCCTTGAGAGCATTATTTAATACAAATTCAATGCCAGTTAACACAAACTTTACAACATAAATAACAATATGTCTGTAATGACCTAAAAATTTTATTTTTAGAGAGGCTCCTTTCCTATTTTATTCTAGGGCCTGTTGACCTTTCAGGATTAAAATTTGTTCAATCTAGGGGCCATTTAATCGCGGCGCGAGGTTTGTAATCTAGTGGGCTCGATAACTGCTCCTGCGTTATTCTACTGACTTACATCCCTGTAAGAATAAGTAAAAACCGAGTAAAGCTTCCGCGTCCTGCTCACGCCCCTTACCTACATCCATGTAGGCAACAAAGAGTAAATTGCCCCGAGGCAGAACCCTTCGGGCAGCGCATGTTTGGCATTTATGCTACGTTATCGCCTATTTATGGGGAATAACCACACTTCATAGGCTCTGCCTTGCCTAAATACCAAACAGTCTGCTGTAAATTTAACCTCGAAAGATAAACAGACTCTAACAAAACTCATAAAAAAGGCGCCGATATAGGCGCCTTTCATGTTTTACGTTAACTGTTAAATCAGTTTTTTAATAAATGACTTTAATTCATCAGCAAATTCATCGCGCCGAAGTGCAAATTCAATAGTTGCTTTTAAATAACCAATTTTACTTCCACAATCGTGGCTACGGCCTTTTATAGCGTATGCATCTACTTTTTCGTGTTCCATTAACATCGCAATTGCGTCAGTTAATTGAATTTCATTGCCTGCTCCTTGCGGAGTTTTTGCAAGTAACGGCCATATGTTTTCGCTTAATACGTATCGACCCACTACAGCTAAGTTAGATGGTGCTTCGTCTACTGGCGGTTTTTCTACCATATTAAAGATTGCTGAGCTTTCACCTTGCTTTAGGTCAACATCGCCTAAATCAACCACACCAAACTTATCTACTTCATCCATTGGTACTGGCTCAACCATTATTTGGCTATGCTTGTTTTGCTCAAAATTAGCGATCATTTCTGCTAAGTTATCTTTTTTAAGATCGCTCTCTACATCGTCAATAATTACATCCGGTAGAATAACTACAAACGGTTCGTTACCAATAATAGGCGCAGCACAACTAATAGCATGGCCTAAGCCTTTTGCTTCACCTTGGCGTACGTGAATAATGGTTACGTCTTTAGGGCAGATTGCTTGCACTTCGGCAAGTAGTTGCCGCTTTACACGCTTTTCTAAAGTAGCTTCTAGTTCAAAGCTCGTATCGAAGTGATTTTCGATTGAATTTTTACTTGAGTGAGTTACTAACACTATTTCTTTAATGCCTGCAGCAACGGCTTCGTTTACTACATATTGAATTAAAGGACGGTCTACCACTGGCAGCATTTCTTTAGGAATTGCTTTAGTGGCTGGTAACATACGAGTACCAAGGCCTGCTACTGGGATGACTGCTTTCATTTTATGTTTTCCTTAATCTTTTATTATACTGAAAATGGATATTGAATCGCTTCGTGGCATTGATAGCCTGTTACTTCAAAGTCGTCTCGTGTTACCCACGTTTCTATGTCTTCTAATGATTTAATTTTTGGATTAATTTTTAACTGAGGAGATGCAAATGGCTCACGCGTTAACTGCACATCACGCATCAGCTCAAGTTGGTTTTCGTAAATATGTGCATTAGCAATTTTATGATACGCCTTACCCGCTTTGTGGCCGGTAATTTGAGCCACTAGCGCAAGCAACACAAAACACTGAATTTGATTAAAATTAAGGCCAAGTGGCACATCACAGCTTCGCTGGTATGACGTTAAATATAGCGTATCACCAAGTAAGGAGAAAGTGTGTGTATGCATACACGGGCGCAGGCAACCAAGCTCAAACTCACCTGGATTATAAAACGTGATTATTTCACCACGGTCATCAATGCCATTTTTTAAGTTATTAATAACTTTGGAAAGCTGATCAAGCGTTGAGCCATCTGGTCGTTGCCAACCACGACCTTGTACGCCGTAAACACGCCCCATGTCATCCTCACCTTTACGGTTAGGATTATTAAGCCATGCATTGTTATCGTTTGCGTTAGCATCCCACGTTTTACAGCCAATTTCACGAAATTGCGCAGCGCTGTCGTACCCGCGTAAATAGCCTAGCAATTCAGCAATCGCTGCTTTGTAGTAACTTTTGCGTGTAGTGATCATCGGAAACTGATTATTAGCCACATCGTATTCTAAATCAGCATTGATAACGGTTAAACAACGAGTACCTGTACGTTTATTTTCGACCCACTGCCCTTCGTCAACAATACGCTGACATAATTCTAAATATTGTTTCATGCGTTACTTCTTATTATGCTTTAGCTGTGGTTATTTGTTTAGGTTGTTTATATGCCCAAATTAATAAGCCTAAACCACCTACAATCATAGGTAACGAAAGTATTTGTCCCATTGATATAAAGTCGGCAAATAAACCTAATTGTGCATCGGGTTGGCGGAAATATTCAATACAGAATCTAAACACGCCATAACCTAATAAAAATACACCGGCTACGCTGCCTGCTGGACGTGGTTTTTTAATAAACCATTGCAGGATTAAAAACAGCACTAAGCCTTCAAAAAATGCTTCGTATAATTGCGATGGGTGACGCGCAAGCGGACCGCCCGTTGGAAATACCATTGCCCATGGCACGTCGGTAACACGCCCCCATAATTCACCGTTTATAAAGTTACCAATACGTCCAGCTAAAAGCCCTACAGGAACCAGTGGTGCAACAAAGTCGCCCACTTGCAGAAGCGACTTTTTACGCGTCCACGAAAAAATTGCGACGGCAGTTATAACGCCAAGTGTTCCACCATGAAACGACATACCGCCCTGGTCTATTCTAAATAAATACAGTGGGTTTTCTATAAAGTAACTAAACTGGTAAAACAATACGTAGCCAATACGCCCACCTAGTATTACCCCTAACATGCCGTAAAACAGTAAATCGCTTACTTGCTCTTTAGTCCAACCCGAATTTGGCTTTGATGCTTGACGATTTGCAAACCACATCGCAAATGCAAAACCTATTAAATACATCAAGCCATACCAACGTACGCTTAGCGGTCCAACAGAAAAAATAATTGGATCAATTTGAGGAAACTCAAGTGCCATAAAAAATAAACCTTTAGCTAAAAACCATTTTAATTGCGATAACTACAAGCAGCACCGCGAAAACTTTCTTAATTGTATTAACAGGTAAATAGTGAGTTGCTTTGGCGCCAATAGGCGCAACAAACCACGAGGTAATAACAATTCCAAGTAATGCAGGTAAATAAACAAACCCAGCAAAACCATGCTCTAAATCGGTAACATGCCAGCCTGCGCTGATGTAACCAATAGAGCCAAATAATGCTATAACAATTCCGCACGCGGCTGCGCAGCCAATTGCTTTTTTTATATCAACCGAAAAATAATTAAGCATAGGTACTATTAAAGCACCACCACCAATACCAATTAAACCTGATAATCCGCCCATTATCGCAGAAAATCCACCTAAAATAGGACCTGCTGGTAACGGTTTATCTGACATCGGTTTATTACGCGCGGATAGCACCATTCTTGCTGCAATAAATACAACACTTATAGCAAACACTGTACGCAATATTTGTTCAGGGATTAAACTTGCTGCAAAGCCACTAATAAGTGCACCTAAAGCCACACCCGACATAACCCATGGGGCAATATCCCAAGGCACGTTATCATTTTTATGATGAGCCAGCGCTGAAGACGTTGAAGTAAATAAAATAGAAGCGAGTGAGGTTGCAATAGCAATTACTAATACATGATCAGCCGACGTTACATTAAATGACAGTAGCAGAGTGCTTAGAACTGGAACGATAATTAAACCGCCACCAATGCCTAGTAACCCAGCTAAAAACCCAACAATACAGCCTAGTAGTGCGCAGCTTGCGACTAACAAACCTAAGTCATACATAGTAATCTCAAATACCCTTTTAAGGTTTATATATTAAAGGATTATAAAACTAATAGCATCTGTGTATTGCAATTAATTAGGCGTATAAGCTTATTTGGGAGTGTAAAACAAATCACCTAATTTATGCTCTAGCATAAAGCTTCGCGTTAAACGTAGTACTTGTTTGGCTGTGGATTGCGCTAAGCATTCACTTAATAGTTGTTCCATGTCACTGACATTTAAACGCCTAAGTACCCATTTAACTTTATTAAGCGATGATAAATTCATACTAAGGCGCCTGTAACCCATGGCAATAAGCAAAATAGCCCCTTCAGGATCGCCGCCTAGTTCACCACACAAACTAAACGGCAGTTCATATTGCTCACATTCACGCGCTACTTTATTTAGTACCCTGAGTACGCCCGGGTGATAAGGGTTAAAAAGTTCGGCAACTCGTGCATTAGCCCTGTCTACTGCTAATAAATACTGTGTTAAATCGTTACTACCTACTGAGCAAAAATCGACTTTTTTTGACCACTCTGGAAGCATAAATACACTTGAAGGTACCTCTAGCATTATCCCTATGTCGGGTCTTTCTATGGTTTGCTCTGGGTATTTTTCACTTAACTCAAAATAAGCCTGTTCAAATAATGCAAGTGACTCATCAACTTCTTCAGTGCCGCTGATCATAGGGAGCATTATTTTTAGATTGCCTAAACCAATATTGGCTTTAAGCATCGCTTTTAGTTGATCTAAAAATAACTCTGGGTGATCAAGGCTAATACGAATGCCACGCCAACCTAAAAATGGGTTTTCTTCGGTAATGTTAAAGTAATCGAGTACCTTATCGCCCCCAATATCCAATGTACGCATAACCACAGGATTAGGATGATAGCTAGTTAGTACTTCTCGGTACCAATTTTCTTGCTCTGATTGCGAAGGAAACTGACCCTTTTGCATAAACCACGCTTCGGTACGGTAAAGCCCCACACCGTCACAAATATGCGCGCTACTTTGCTCGGTATTAAGCTCAAGGCCTGCGTTTAATAATAAGCTAACATGCTCACCGTCAAGCGTAATTGATTCAGAGTCTTGCTCTGCTAAAAAGCGGTTATTAAGTAGGTTATCTTGATGCTGTAACTCTGTGTATTCATCCATCAACATTTGCGAAGGCGATATATATAAACGCCCAGCAAATGCATCTAAAATCATCGGTTTGCCATTAAACTGCAGTAGAGGTAAATCTTCTATACCCCAAATGGCAGGGATCCCCATCGCACGCGTTAATATAGAAGCATGGCTATTTGCAGAGCCATTTACGCTTACAACGCCTGTTAAGTGACCTTTTGGCACCTCAGCTAGCATGGCGGGTGTTAAGGTATTAGCAATTAAAATAGTGTTGGCCGGATAATTTTTAACAGCGTGCTCGGTATTTACAAGATGGTGTAATACGCGAAGACCAATGTCTTTAACGTCAACAGCACGCTCTTTTATATAAGGGTCTTGCATGGCATTAAATTGAGATATTAAACGCTCTATTACAATTTTTAGGGCGCTTTTAGCACACCAGCCTTCTTGTAATTGCATTTCAACATTATGCCCTAAACTTTTAGCGTCAAGCAGTTGTTGATACACATCAAATACCGCAAGAGCTTCGTGCGGAATAGAGTCGCTTAGCGTCATAGATAGGGTATTAAATTCTTTGCGCGTTGCAGCTACAGCTTGTGTAAACAAACGGCGCTGCTCAGTAACGTCACTGTCTTTTAAAAGCTCAATAGATTTAAAATCGAGTTTTGGTAATACAACAAATGCTTGCCCTATACCTATTCCAGGCGCGCTCGATACGCCTTTTAAAACAGACGTTTGATGAGATGACTCATCTTGGCGGAGTATTTCTTTAATTTCAGCATGCGCTAACTGTGAAGCAAGCTGGGCAGAAAGCGTTATTAAAAACGACTCTTCGTCTTGGCTAAATACACGTGCCATTTTTTGTTGAACAACAATAACACCCAGTACTTTTTTTTGATGAACAACGGGTACAGATAAAAAAGCGTTGTAGCCTTCTTCGTTTACTTCGGGGGAGAGCTTAAAACGAGGATGCGATTTAGCAAATGCAATATTAATAGGTTCTTCGCGTTGCGCTACTAGGCCCACTAAACCTTCGGTAAAACCAATTCTAAACTTACCTACCGCATCGGGGTTTAGCCCTTCGGTTGCCATAAGTACAAAATTGTCCTGGCTGTAATCTGCAAAATAAATGGAGCAGCACTGGGTTTTCATGGCATCTTTAACCATTTGCACAAAGCACACTAATGCGCTGTCTAAATTCGCTTGTCGCGATACAGACTCCGCAATAGATCTCAGTGTAGCCAGCATGTCCTGCTCCTTTATTTTATTCTGAATTAACTACCTTTTACTTCGCCAATGATCTTTATGTTGTTCTCTCTTATTAAAAGGCATGGCGAAAGGAGCAAACTCTTTCATTACACGTCGATAAACATCCCGTTTAAACGATACAACCTGTCTTACAGGATACCAATAACTTACCCAGCGCCAATCATCAAATTCAGGATGATGGGTTTTAAGTAAATTTACATCTTCGTCTTTACAGCGTAATTTTAGTAAAAACCATTTTTGTTTTTGCCCAATACACACCGGACTAGAGTCTCGGCGGATTAATCGTTTGGGTAATTTATAGCGTAACCAATGTTTTGAGCTTGCGACTATTTCTACATCTTCTGGTCGCAACCCTACTTCTTCGTGTAATTCACGGTACATGGTTTGTTCTGCAGTTTCGCCATCATCAACACCACCTTGGGGAAATTGCCAAGAGTGTTGACCATAACGTCTGGCCCAAAAAACCTGTCCCTGATTATTGCAAATCACAATTCCGACATTGGCACGAAAACCTTCGGCATCAATCACCTTAGTGCCTCATTTGTAAGTCGATTTTTAATGATTGTTCCACATTAGCCGCAATACGGCAAATACTATTATACCCAAGCCAATTAGTGAGCTAAGTTTGAGCTTTTAGTATGTTGATAAATTAATAGAGAATAGGTAAATATTTAGAAAATAACTCAGCAAAGCTATTGCGGTTCTTGTTTTCCTCTAGTTACTCACAGTTTGTGCATAACTTTTGTAAAACACGCTCATTTTGCAAACAAATCCACAATATTAGATCTTAAAACTTAGCTTCTCCACAGATTCTGTGGATAAACATGTTCATATAGTTGTATTTATCCTTACAACTTTTAAATGGCTTAATCAAAACTGAACGTGCACATTTAAAAAAACCTGCAGAGTCAGTAACTTAAAGTAAAGTAGCTTAATTTCAATATGTGCAAAATTAACACAAACAACAAGCGAGCAAAAAACGTACAACCCTAAAGATATCCACGGCTTAGCCTATTTGCTATCATGGCTATGGTATTTATACAACCGAAATTAAGAATATGCGACCTACAAAACCACACTCAATAAACGACTTAATGCAGCGCGTTAACAGTATTGCCGGATTAACGCTAGGACAACTTGCAAACCACTACCATTTTAAAACACCTGATGACTTACTACGTGAAAAAGGCTGGACTGGGCAACTCATTGAATACGTACTAGGCGCTACTGCAGGCTCAAAACCCCTCCCCGATTTTGAAGATTTAGGAATTGAGCTAAAAACACTGCCTATTTCTTATAAAGGTAGGCCACTGGAAACTACGTTTGTATCGGTTACACCTTTAATGAACGTAACGGGAATGACGTGGCATACCAGCTCTGTACGTAAAAAACTAAATCATGTTTTATGGCTGCCAATTTTAAGCGAACGTGATATTGCCCCGTTTGACAGAACCATCGGCAGCGGCTTTTTGTGGCAGCCTTCACCTGAACAAGACGCTTTGTTACAGCGCGACTGGGAAGAGCAAATGGAGCTAATTGCGCTAGGTAGAGTCGACGAAATATCAGGCCATTTAGGCGATGCTATGCAAATACGCCCCAAAGCTGCTCATAGTAAAATAGTCACTGATGCTATTGGCCCAAATGGGCAAATAATTAAAACCCTACCCCGTGGTTTTTATTTAAAAACCAGTTTTACAGGTGATATTTTAAAGCAGCAGTTTCAGCTATGAGTGCGTAAGAAGTTAAAGCATGAGTAAAGCGTTATACTTTTGTGCTCCACTCTTTAGTGCTGCGTACATCAACAAGCTTAAAGCATACAATTTATTTTCATCTCTTTGGAAAAAGTATCAGGCATAAAAAATCCCCGCATAGGCGAGGATTTTATCATCTAAAATTAAAAGTTATATTCTATGTAAAATAGAATTACTGACCTTTAACTTCTTTAAGACCGTTGTACGGTGCTTTATCACCTAATTGCTCTTCAATACGTAGCAATTGGTTGTACTTTGCAACACGGTCAGAACGGCTCAATGAACCTGTTTTGATTTGACCTGCAGCAGTACCCACTGCTAAATCAGCAATTGTTGAATCTTCAGTTTCACCAGAACGGTGAGAAATAACAACAGTAAAACCAGCATCTTTAGCCATTTTGATTGCAGCTAAAGTTTCAGTTAAAGAACCGATTTGGTTAAACTTAATTAAGATTGAGTTAGCAATACCGTTGTCGATACCACGTTTTAAAATCTTCGTGTTAGTTACAAATAAATCATCACCTACTAATTGGATTTTATCACCCATTAGTTTAGTTTGGTGTGCAAAGCCATCCCAATCAGACTCATCAAGACCATCTTCAATAGAAACGATTGGGTACTGATTAGTAAGATCTTGTAAGAAGAAGTTAAATTCTTCAGAAGTGAATTTTTTACCTTCACCTTTAAGATCGTAGATGTTTGCTTCTTTGTCGTAAAACTCAGATGCAGCACAATCCATCGCTAAAGTAATATCTTTACCTAGCTCGTAACCTGCGTTTGCAACAGCTACTTTGATTGCAGCAAGAGCCGCTTCGTTAGATGCAAGGTTAGGTGCAAAACCACCTTCATCGCCAACCGCTGTTGAATGACCATCAGCTTTAAGCACTTTAGCAAGGCTGTGGAATACTTCAGCGCCCATACGTAGGCCTTCGCGGAAGTTTTTAGCGCCAACAGGTTGGATCATGAATTCTTGAATATCTACAGAGTTATCTGCGTGCTCACCACCATTGATGATGTTCATCATTGGAAGTGGCATAGAGTAAACACCTGGTGTGCCATTTAAGTCAGCAATATGTTCATAAAGCTCAACTTTTTTAGACTGTGCAGCTGCTTTCGCAGTTGCTAGTGATACAGCTAAGATTGCGTTTGCACCTAATTTTTCTTTATTTTCGGTACCATCTAAATCTAGCATCACTTTATCAACAGCGTTTTGATCTAATGCATTTTGACCAGCTAAAGCATCAGCAATTTCTTTATTAATATAACCAACTGCTTTTAATACGCCTTTACCTAAGTAACGTGATTTATCACCGTCGCGTAACTCTAATGCTTCACGAGTACCAGTAGATGCGCCTGAAGGTGCTGCTGCACGACCCCAAGAACCATCTGCTAAATGTACGTCTGCTTCAACAGTTGGGTTACCACGCGAGTCCATAATTTCGCGACCGATTACTTTTACGATTTCTGACATCTTGATTCCTCTATATTCCCAAAATGGTGAGTTCAGCTAACTTTACTACGTTTTATATAGCTTAGTCAGCCCTTAAAACAAAAAAGCCGTGCAATATGCACGGCTTTTAAAATTACGAATTCGCTTTTTGGTGGATGTGTGCAGCTGCTACAAACCCTTCAAATAACGGATGACCATCACGTGGCGTTGACGTGAATTCCGGATGGAACTGCGCGGCAATAAACCATGGGTGATCTTTATTTTCGATAATTTCTACCAGTTTTTTATCTTCTGATAAACCAGTAAAGCTTAAGCCTGCTTTTTCAAGTATTTCTACGAAGTTATTATTTACTTCGTAGCGATGACGATGACGTTCAACAATTTCGTCGCTGCCATATACTCCATGTACTTTAGAACCAGGCGTTAAATGACATTTTTGTGCGCCTAAACGCATAGTGCCACCTAAATCAGATTTTTCGCTACGTGTTTCAACATTACCTTCAGCATCTAGCCATTCAGTAATTAAGCCAACTACCGGTGCTTCTGAATTTGCATTAAATTCTGTAGAGTTTGCATCTGTTAAACCTGCAACATTACGTGCATATTCAATTAATGCTACTTGCATCCCTAAACAAATACCTAAGTATGGTACTTTATTTTCACGTGCATATTTAGCTGCTAAAATTTTACCTTCAACACCACGTCCGCCAAATCCACCCGGTACTAAAATAGCATCTAAGTGTGAAAGTAATTCAACACCTTTGCTTTCTAAGTCTTGTGAATCTACGTATTCAATGTTGATTGTTAGGCGGTTTTTAAGACCCGCATGCTTTAATGCTTCGTTAACCGATTTGTACGCATCTGGTAATTCAATATATTTACCAACCATACCAATGGTCACTTCACCCGTTGGGTTAGACTCTTGATAAAGTACTTGTTCCCACTCAGCTAAATCAGCTTCTGGTGGATCTAAGTGAAAACGACGACATACAAAGTTATCTAATTCTTGTGTTTTTAATAACGCAGGAATTTTATAAATGCTGTCTACATCTGGTAGTGAAATAACCGCTTTTTCTTCTACGTTTGTGAATAATGAGATTTTTGCACGCTCATTATTAGGTAGTTTACGGTCTGAACGACAAATAAGAATATCTGGCTGAATACCGACTGAGCGTAACTCTTTAACAGAGTGCTGAGTTGGTTTCGTTTTAACTTCACCGGCAGGGCCTAAAAATGGCACTAGCGTTAAGTGAATAAATAGCGCGCGTTCGCGGCCAATTTCAGTTCCCATCTGACGAATTGCTTCAATAAACGGTTGTGATTCAATATCACCTACAGTGCCGCCAATTTCTACAATAGCAATATCATAACCTTCAGCACCGTCGTATACACGCTGCTTAATATCGTTAGTGATATGTGGAATAACCTGAATAGTAGCACCTAGGTATTCACCACGGCGCTCACGACGTAATACGTCTTCATATACACGGCCTTGTGTGAAGTTATTACGACTAGTCATTTTGGTACGGATAAAACGCTCGTAGTGACCTAAATCAAGGTCAGTTTCTGCGCCGTCTTCTGTAACGTAAACTTCACCGTGTTGAATTGGGCTCATTGTGCCTGGGTCAACGTTGATGTAAGGATCCAGCTTTAAAATGGTAACATTTAAACCACGGGCTTCTAAAATAGCGGCCAGTGAAGCTGCGGCAATACCTTTACCCAACGAAGAAACAACTCCGCCAGTAACGAAGATAAATTTTGTACTCATGCGAACCCTAGAATATCAGGAATTAAAAGGAATATAACACCCAAAGAAGAGCCTAAGGGTATATCATCAAGACGGGGCGAAATTGTACCAAAACACTGCTTATCAATCCAGCTAAAATTAGCTAATACGCGCACAAAAAATGTGCACTATTTAACATTAAGCCTATTTTACTTTTTTAATCGCATCCCACGCACTATCCATCTCTTCAAAGGTTGCTGTATCTAAGCTTTTACCTTGCGCATGCAAATAAGCGTTTACCTTTTCAAAACGCGCTGAAAACTTATCATTAGCGCTACGAAGCAGTTGTTCGGGATCTCGTTTAACATGGCGTACAACATTAACAGTGGCAAAAAGTAAGTCGCCGAGCTCTTCCGCTGTATGATCAGATAGCGGGTCTTGCTCAATCGCTTCTTTTACTTCAAGCACTTCTTCACTCACTTTATCTAGTGCACCATGATACGTTGGCCAATCAAAGCCAAGGGAAGCCACGCGTTGTTGAATTTTTTTGGCTTTACTTAAGCTTGGCATATTGCCAGGGATATCTTGCCAAAAAGAAGGGGATTCGGTTTGCGCTCTAGCACTTCGCTCCTGTGCTTTGATTGCTTGCCACTGCTGCGATAATTGATCGTCTGTTAGCTCTTTTTTTCCACCAAACACATGCGGGTGACGACGGGTAAGCTTATCGTTTAATTGCTCTACTAGATCATTAAAATCAAATAGATTTTGCTCTTGTGCAAGTTGCGCATAAAAAACTATTTGAAATAGCAAATCACCCAATTCACCTTTAAGCTCATCTAAGTTGCCTGATTCAATACAGTCGGCAACTTCGTACGCTTCTTCTAGCGTATGCGGCACAATAGATTTAAAATCTTGCTTGAGATCCCACGGACAACCGCCCTTGGGATCTCGCAGTGTTTTCATTATGCTAAGAAGTTGTGTAAGCGCTGTATTATCATTCATGATTAATGACCACGCTTGGCATCATGTACACCTTCAATTTGGTGTAATTTAGAAAGAACACGGTTAGTACCCGATAAGTCATGTACTTCTATTTGCATTGTAAATATAGCTAACTGATTATCTTCAACCGTATTTACGTTCATGTTTAAAACATTTACTTTTTCGTTAGCAAGTACTGAGCTTATATCGCGTATCAACCCTGAACGATCGGTGGCTTCTATTTTAATACTTAGTGCGTACGAGCCGTTAATATCATCTGACCAACTTACCGAAATAACACGCTCAGGATGCTGGTTTTTTAAGTTATTAAACGAATCACAGTCTTCCTTATGAACACCTATTCCTCGACCTTGGGTTATATAACCTATTATTTCATCGCCAGGTACTGGGCGACAGCACTTGGCTACATGGCTCATTAGGCTGCCAACACCATCAACCACAATGCCGTTTTTATCACCAGTTACTTTACTTGGTGCTTTAATGCGAATAACCGGCTCATCTTCTGTCCGATCACTTACAAAGTTAAGCATTTGATTGAGGCGAACATCGCCCGCACCAATCGCAACCATTAAGTCATCCAGCTCTTTAAAGTTAAAACGCTTAATGGCTGGCTCTAAATCTTTATATGTTAAATTGAGCTTTTGTAATTCACTGTCGAGAATTTCTTTCCCCGCACTTAAGTTTTTGTCGCGGTCGAGCTGTTTAAACCAGTGGTGGATTTTAGCTCTAGCACGGGATGATTTAATGTATCCTAATGACGGGTTTAACCAATCACGACTTGGATTTGGTTGTTTTTGGGTCAGTATTTCTACCTGATCTCCTGTTGTAAGTTGATGCGTAAACGGCACTATTTTGCCGAATATTTTTGCACCAATACAACGATGCCCCACATTTGAGTGGATGTAGTAAGCAAAATCAAGCGGTGTAGCACCAAGTGGTAAATCGATAATATCGCCGCTTGGGGTAAATATGTATACGCGATCTTCTACTACTTGGTTTTTAAGCTCTTCTGCTAAATCGCCACCATCAACCACTTCTTCTTGCCATTGGAGTAGCTTACGCAACCAGCTGATTTTTTGCTCATAACCCGAACCGCGCCCTGGTAATGCACCTTCTTTGTACATCCAGTGTGCAGCCACCCCTAACTCAGCATCTTGATGCATGTCGCTGGTACGAATTTGTATCTCTACCGTTTTACCTTCAGGTCCAAATACCACGGTATGAATTGACTGATAGCCGTTTTGTTTTGGGGTTGCTACATAGTCGTCAAACTCTTTATTAAGATGACGCCAATTGGTGTGCACAATGCCCAGCGCACCGTAGCAGTCTTGCAGGCGTTCAACGACGATACGCATTGCCCGAATATCAAAAAGCTGATCAAACTCGTAGTTTTTTTGCTGCATTTTTTTATAAATGCTGTAAATGTGCTTAGGACGGCCATAAACCTGGGCCTCTATGCCCGCTTCACTTAAACGATTTTTTACTTGCTCAACCATATCTTCCATGTAGGCTTCGCGTGTAAGACGTTTGTCGTCAAGTTGTTTGGCTATGCTTTTATAGGTGCCTGGGTGCAAATATCTAAACGATAAATCTTCCAGTTCCCATTTTAATTGCCCTATTCCTAATCTGTTTGCCAATGGTGCAAAAATATCAGCCGTTTCTTTAGCGGCAATGACGCGGTCTTCTTCATCCGCATTTTTTACATTGCGTAAATGACATACCTGCTCGGCAAGCTTAATGACCACGGCGCGCACATCTTCAACCATGGTTAATAACATTTTTCGAATATTATCAACTTGCATAGTGCCTTTACCTTGATGCGATAAAGTACTAATAGTGGCCATTTGTGCAACCCCAGTTAGCAGCATGGCAATGTTATTCCCAAGCTGCTCTTCGATGGTTTCAAGCGATATTAAGTCGTTTAAAAAATACGGGGTTAAATACGCAGTAGCTAACGATTCGGGGTCGAGATTTAGCTCAGCTAAAATTTCAACCATTTCGATTGCAGTAGTTTGCCTGCTTTCACTATCACATTTTACGCAGAGCGCTTGGGCTTTAGTAAGTAGCTCTGTTTTTTCTTCAGACAAGGCAAGAAATGAAAGCCGAGTGCTAAAATCTGTTGTCTCATCTTGTTGATGTGATTGTCGTGTAGCTACCATAATGCGTTCTACCTCCGTTGAAATAACGCCATAGTTTCAATATGCCCTGTATGAGGAAACATATTCATTAGCCCAATTTTATTAAGATCAAAGCCAGCTTGTGAAATAATTGCGCTGTCACGGGCTAAAGTAACAGGGTCACAAGAGACATATAAAATAGTTTTAAACTGCTTTAAAGGTAATTCCTCTAATACAGCCATAGCACCAGTCCTCGAAGGATCGAGTACAAGCACATCTAAGTTTTTGCTAAACCATGGGGCGCTCTGTATGCTTTGGGTTAAATCAAAGCAATGAAACTGCGCATTGGTAATAGAGTTAGTTTGCGCATTTTGAGCAGCCATTGCAACCGCTGAAGTCACACCTTCTACACCAATTACAGATTTTGCTTGTTTTGCTAACACTAATGAGAAATTACCAATCCCACAAAATAAATCCAATAAATTTTCATCACCTTTTAAATCAAGCCAATTTGCAGCTTGCTTTAACATAGCTTCGTTAACTTGCGCATTTACCTGAATAAAATTACCTAAACCAAATTCAAATTTTAGATCAAATTCTTTAAGATAATAAAATGGCATGGCTAAGTGTGAATGTTCTATTGCATCGCTCTCGCTTTGCCATACAATTTTAAACTGCTGGCTTTTTGTTATGTGCTCAACCAAAGCCTTTGTATCATCATTAATTGCTTTAGTGTGACGAATAACAACAAAGTTTTGTTTATCACTTTGGCATAACTGTAAATGGCTTATACTGTGCAGTGCTTTGTGTTGATTAATTAAATCATCAAAAAGTGTAAAAACATCTGTAAATACTTCATCAAGTACTGCACATTTATTAATACTCACAATATTTTTTGAGCCACTTGCTCTGTAACCCACGCGCATTTTTTTAGCTGCTTTATCAAACATAACAGCTATACGAGCGCTGCGTCTGTAATGCACAGGTTTACTTAATAATGGGGCTTGCCAGTTTAAGCTGTTTAATTTAGCAAACTTACTAAATAACTGAGTAACTGCAGTTTGTTTTTCTACAACTTGTTGGCTTTCTTCTAAATGCTGTAATTGGCAACCACCACACTGATTATAGTGCTCACAAAAAGCATCTACTCTTGATTCACTCGCTTTAATAACTTTAATTACTTTTGCACTGCTGTATTTAGCTTTATCTTCGACGAGTGTTGCTTTGACTGTTTCGTTTGGTAATGCACCGCTTACAAAACATACTTTATTGTTATGTTTAGCAATGCCACGCCCTTGATGATCCATTCCCGTTATAGTCAATTCTAGTGTTTGTTGCTTTAACGGTTTTTTTTTCGCTTTAAAAATTTGCGCCATTAGGCATTACCTTAACTTTATTTATGAAGCACCTATATTTAGATGCTTTAGAATGCGTGTTGAACCGTATATACTCAAGTCATACTAATAACGATAAAACGCTCTCATTATGACCAAATTAGGCTTACGCGATTCTGTTTTAACACTGACCCTGATCCCAACGGTGATCATAGGATTACTACTTGGTGGCTATTTTACAATAAATCGTTACATTGAGCTTGATGAAATTTTATATCAGCAAGGCACTACTATTTCTGAGCCCCTTGCTATTGCGCTTGAGCAACCCATGCTCGAAAAAAACAAACAGCTATTGAATCGCCTTATAAGCTACACACATAACAAGCACTCCCCTACAATTAAGTCGATTGCAATTTTTGATAAAAATAATGCGCTATTAATGACCAGTAATTATCACCGCTCATTTGAAAAGTTAATTAGTCAAAAAACGCTCATAAATTTAAAAACCACCCATGTGCAAAAGTCAGATGAGCTTGTTACATTTTTCACACCCATTATTAACCATACTAGTCACGATTCTAAATGGGACCCGTCGGCTTTTCAGTCATCTCTGGGCACCGTTATTATACAGCTAAATAAAGACCAAGCTGTTATAGGTCAACAAAGAGCTTTATTAATTAGCGGTATTGTAATTATTTTATCATTGGTGTTTGCAGCTATTTTAGCTTTAAAGTTGAGCCGCATGTTTATGACGCCGCTTAATAAGTTAGTACTTGCAACCGACAAGTTAGTTGAAGGTAAAAGAAGTACTGGCCTTAACGACAACATGATTGGTGAGTTTGAGTTACTTCGAGAAGGCTTAAACACCATTGCTCACACTATGGTGATGCAAAAAGATGAAATGCAAAAAAATATTGATCAAGCAACAAGCGACTACCGCGAAACACTAGAGCAATACGAAACGTCAAATATAGAGCTCTCGTTTGCAAAAAAAGAAGCGCAAGATGCTAACCGTGTAAAATCAGACTTTTTAGCTAAAATGAGTCACGAGCTTCGTACTCCGTTAAACGGTGTTATTGGATTTACACGCCAGCTTTATAAAACACCGCTGAATAAACATCAAAAAGATTACCTCGACACTATTATGCTCTCAGCAAATAGTTTAATGACTATTATTAGCGACATTTTAGACTTCTCCAAACTAGAAGCGGGGGCAATGGAGCTTGAGTCGATTCAGTTTCAACTTCGTGATGCTGTAAATGAAGTAATGACACTACTCGCTCCTAGCGCACACGATAAGCAATTAGAGCTATCCATTTACATTAACCAACAAGTACCGGATGACTTAACAGGCGATCCCACTCGCTTTAAACAAGTCTTAATAAACCTGTTAAGTAATGCGATTAAATTTACCGAAAAAGGCTCTATTAAGGTCGACATAAGTCATCGGTTACTCGACGACGAACGCACTTCTTTACTTGTGTCAGTAACAGATACTGGCGTGGGTATACCTATGGATAAGCAAGACTCTTTATTCACTCCATTTGGGCAAGCAGACTCAAGCATTACACGTAAGTTTGGTGGTACAGGCCTTGGTCTTATTATTACCAAGCATATTGTTGAAGCAATGAGTGGTCGTATAACGTTAAATTCTGCGCCTGGTAACGGTACCTGCTTTACATTCAATAGTGTGTTTAGTTTGCCAAATCACGTATTTACAAATGACTTACCGACTAAATCGCTCATTGGTAAGCGTATCTTATATTTAGAGCCACATGAGCATACGCACCATGCCGTACTTTCGTTATTAACCCAGTGGGAATCAAACGTTACGGCATGCTTTAACGAAACTAGCTTTTTAGACGCTATAAAAAATACTGAACATAAATATGACGTTTGCTTAATTGGCCATATGGCATCAGTTGATGATATGCAGCAACTAAAAAGCTATGTAAAAGCCGTGCGTGAATCTACTGATTACTTATATTTAATGCTTAATACTGTATCGCACAATATGCGAGAAGCCTTTATAGGCAGCGGAGCTGATGCATGTTTAAGTAAGCCACTTAATCACCGTAAGTTATGTGAAGTACTTGCAGCACCTTACAGACTTGACCACCCGACTCATAATATTGAACAAAACGATCAAGCTCTACTGCCGTTAAAAGTATTGGTTGTTGATGATAACGATGCTAATTTAAAACTTCTCCATACTTTGTTAAGTGAACAGATTGAAGTAATAGAAACGGCTCATAATGGTTCACAGGCATACAGTTTAAGTAAAAGTCATAAATACGACATAATTTTTATGGATATACAAATGCCAATTATGGACGGTATAACCGCATGTAAGCTTATACAAGAATCATCACTTAATGAAGACACACCCATTATCGCTGTAACGGCACACGCCCTTCAAAGCGAAAAAGAGCAACTACTAAAAGATGGCTTTAAAGGCTATTTAACTAAGCCTATTGATGAAGATATGCTTAAACAAATTATTAGCGACCATAGTCCACAGACTCCTGTTAATCGTGACAAAGCTAAGACAGATACACCACAAAGTCCTGCACCATTTCAAAGTAGTAGAATTGATTGGGCACAAGCCCTGCAGCGTGCTGGCGGAAAGAGCGAGTTAGCGCTAGAGATGCTTAACATGCTACTTTTAAGTGTCCCTGAGACCCTTACATTACTTGCTAAAGCAATAGAGAGTAACGATTGCCAGCAAGTGTTAAGTATTGTCCATAAGTTTCATGGTGCATGTTGTTACACTGGTGTACCTAAACTTAAATCACTCGCAGAAACAATCGAAACATCGCTTAAAAATAAATGCTTGTTAGAGAATATTGAACCTGAATTATTTGAGTTACAAGATGAGCTTGAAAACCTACTTGCAGATGCAAGTGTGACCGAACTGCAAAGATAAGCTTTGAATTTTAGATACAAAAAACGCGGTATTTACCGCGTTTTTTAATTAAGCTTTTTAAATGCTTATGTTTGCTTATCTTACATTCTTGCTTCAATCATTAATCGTTTCATGTCACGTACGGCTTTATCAAGCCCATCTATCGCTGCACGAGCAATAATAGCGTGACCAATATTTAGCTCATAAATCTCAGGCATTGCAGCGATTGGTTTCACGTTATGATAATGAAGACCATGGCCAGCGTTAACAATCAAACCTAAGCTTGCTGCGTATTTTACACCTTCACGAATGTGCTCTAACTCTTTGTGTAAATCAGTATCATTTGTTGCATCAGCGTACGCGCCTGTGTGTATTTCTACATAAGGAGCACCACATTCTTTGGCTGCATCTAACTGTGCTTTATCTGCATCAATAAATAGCGATACTTTAATACCCGCTTCGGTAAGCGTTTTTGTTGCTGCTTTAATTTTATCTATATTACCGGCTACGTCTAAGCCACCTTCGGTTGTTAATTCTTCGCGCTTTTCAGGTACTAAACACACGTACTCAGGTTTTACTTCAAGCGCTATTTTTATCATTTCATCGGTAACAGCGGTTTCAAGATTCATACGAGTTTGAATGGTTTTAGCCATTACATAAACGTCGCGATCTTGAATATGGCGTCTGTCTTCACGTAAGTGAATCGTAATACCGTCTGCGCCTGCATGCTCTGCTACACTGGCTGCATGAGCTGGATCTGGATAGCTTGTTCCACGCGCTTGGCGAAGTGTTGCAATATGATCTACGTTTACACCCAAAAGAATATCTTTCATTTTCTTACCTGTAAAATTACGTTTATTGAGAGGCCATAAATAGCTCGCGGCTTTTTAATGGTTTACTACCTAATAAGGGTTTTAATAAATAGCGACTTAATTGCTTTGCCATATATAGCACATCATTTTGGCTAAAGTCATGATTTGCTATGGCGTTGAGTTGTTTGCCACTAAATCCAGAACGTGTATCTTCTTGTACTAAAAAACCAAGTTCGGGGAAATAACTATACGTCTGCTTTTCATCTATTGGTTCACCACTGGCGTCAAAACTAAAATCCACGCCATAACCGAGTAATTCCAATAGTTGAAACTCGTATGAGCGAAGCACCTCTTGTAAATTAGCCCCGCTGTTTAGGTTTGATAGATGAGTTTTATATAGCTCAAATACTTGTTCAATTGGCTCGTTAACAGGAACGATACGATTTGTAAGCTCATTTAAATAAAAACCACAATAAAGCTCATCACCTTTTAAAAAGTGCGAGTTCCCATGCAGTTCAAACTTATTGATATATTTTAAATCGTACTTGCCACTGTAATTAACAAGCAGTGCCTGAAACGGCTGAAGTTGTGCTTTATGTTTAGTGGCCTGGCGACCACTAATTCGGGCCAGCATTCTTAACTGACCAACGCCTTCTACAAGCATATCTAACATTACTTGGGAGTCACTATAAGGACGCCGATGTAATAAATACGCGGTGTAGAAGTCGCTATCCATTCACTAAGCTACTGCTTGGTCTAGTCTTCACTGTAACCTAAGCTTCTTAGTGCACGTTCATCGTCAGCCCAACCCGACTTAACTTTAACCCAAAGCTCTAAAAACACTTTGTTATCAAGCATTTCTTCTATGTCTTTACGGGCTTCACGGCCAATGGTTTTTAGCTTTTCGCCTTTATTACCAATAACCATGCGTTTTTGTGTTTCGCGCTCAACAAGAATTAACCCGTTGATATGCCAAATACCGTTGTCTTGCCATTTAAACTGCTCAATTTCAACAGTTACAGAATACGGCAATTCTTCGCCCATAAAACGCATTAGTTTTTCACGAATTACTTCAGCTGCCATAAAGCGCATTGAACGGTCAGTTACATAATCTTCTGGAAAGTAAAATTCGCAAGGAGGTAAGCGTTTAGTTACTTCTGCTTTGATTAAATCAACATTTTTACCTTGCGTTGCCGATACTGGCATAATTCCAACAAAATCAAACTTGTCACTTAACCACTTCATATGAGGCAACACAAGGTCACGGTCTTTAACTTGGTCTATTTTATTAATAACCAATAATACCGGCTTACCACTTTGCGATACTTTATTAAGTACCATGTCGTCATCGGCATTCCAATGAGTGCCCTCAACTACAAAAATAATAAGCTCAACATCGCCGATAGAACTAGACGCGGCACGGTTCATTAAACGGTTAATCGCACGTTTTTCTTCAACGTGTAGACCTGGTGTATCTATGTATACCGCTTGGTGTTTACCTTCGGTATGAATACCCATAATACGATGACGCGTGGTTTGTGGTTTACGTGAGGTAATACTCACTTTTTGCTCAATAATTTCATTAAGCAAAGTCGACTTACCTACGTTTGGGCGCCCTACAATAGCAACCATTCCACAAAACGTATCTACATCACCTTCATGAGGCTGTATTAGGGTATCAAGGTTCATTTTTAAGTATCTTCAATGCTTTTTCAGCAGCTTTTTGTTCGGCTTTACGGCGCGAGCTACCTACAGAAATTATGCTATCCATTCCATCAACAATACATTCGACCGTGAATGTTTGATTGTGTGCTTGGCCTTTGGTATCAACCACAGTGTAACCCGGTAAAGATAATTTACGGGCTTGTAAATACTCTTGCAGCAGGGTCTTCGGATCTTTTTGGTTAAGCCCTGGTGAAATAGCATCTAATCGTGATTCGTACCATGACAATATAAGATCGCCACAGCTATCAATACCTGAATCTAAAAATGCAGCGCCAATAATAGCTTCTACTGCATCAGCAAGCGTTGACTCGCGACGGAATCCGCCACTTTTAAGCTCGCCCGGCCCTAAGCGTAAATAATCGCCTAGGCCAAATTCAAGACCAAATTCGGCAAGTGTTTGACCACGCACAAGCGTTGAGCGCATGCGGCTTAAATCGCCTTCACGCGCTTTAGGAAATTTGGCATAAAGTGCATTGGCAATCACAAAGCTTAAAATAGAGTCGCCTAAAAATTCTAGTCGCTCATTATGCTGGCCTTTGTGGCTGCGGTGCGTCATTGCTTGCTCAAGTAAACCTTGATCGGCAAATTCATAGCCAATTTTTTTATATAATTCTGTTACATTTTTTTTCATCGTTACTGAATATTACCTAGGCGCTCAAAGCGAACACCAGTTGGAACCCATCCTGGTAAAATATCATCAGGGCCATTCTCAAATTCAAAACTCATCCATATAAAGACAGCTTTACCCACCAAGTTTTCTTTTGGTACAAAGCCCCAAAAGCGACCATCTTGGCTGTTGTCGCGGTTATCACCCATCATAAAATAATGATCAGCAGGAACAGTCCATTCATCAGAAGGCGTGCCCGGTTGCTGGTAGTAACGCCCTTTTCTCTCAGGCGCTTGTGGGTTGATTAATATATCATGCGTAACTGTTGTTAAATTTTCATTTACACGAGCTAGAGGCATTGGGCCTTGTTTAAATTCGTTATCATTAATTAGTTTAAAATCAATTTTATTGAATTCATTACATAAAAGCTCACCCTGCTGGGTTTCGCCTTCTTTACAATTTGGCTGAATATATAAACGTTTATCGCGATAAACAATTTTATCGCCAGGTAAACCAATTGTACGTTTAATATAGTCAACATTTTCATCTAAAGGGTATTTAAAAACAACAATATCACCACGCTCAGGCTGCCCAATATCAACTAATTGAGTACGCCAAACAGGGTCTTTTATTCCATATGAATACTTTTGTACTAAAATAAAATCACCTACTAATAATGTAGGCATCATTGAACCGGATGGAATTTGAAACGGTTCAAAGATAAATGATCTAAAAATAGTAATTGCTGCAATCATCGGGAAAATCGACTTTGCTGTTTCTGTTAGTACTGGTTCTGGTGCAATTAATGCCGCCGTTTCTTCATCTAACGGAGCTCCAGCAGACGTTTGCGCTATCGCTAAGCGCTCCTGTCTTTTAGGTGCATACATTAAGTGATCTATTAACCATATTAAGCCTGAGCCTAAAGTTAATAACACCAATAAAACTGAAAAATAACCAGCCATTTATAATCCTTTGTTTTTATTTGCCAACTTTTAAAATAGCTAAAAACGCTTCTTGAGGCACTTCAACATTACCTACTTGCTTCATACGTTTTTTACCATCTTTTTGCTTTTTAAGTAGCTTTTTCTTACGGCTCACATCACCACCGTAACACTTAGCAATTACGTTTTTACGTAATTGTTTTACCGTGGTACGGGCAATAACATGTTGTCCGATAGCAGCTTGAATCGCTATATCAAACATTTGACGTGGGATAAGCTCTTTTAACGCATCAGCTAACTGGCGACCACGAGACTGTGCACCATCTCTGTGAACAATTATCGCAAGTGCGTCAACGCGCTCACCATTGATTAAAATATCAACACGCACCATATCTGATGTTTGAAAGTGTTTAAAGTTATAATCAAGCGACGCAAAACCACGGCTAGTTGATTTTAATTTATCAAAGAAATCCATCACCACTTCAGCCATAGGTAGCTCGTACGTTACAGCTACTTGCTTTCCGTGATAAGTCATTTTTGTTTGGCTACCACGTTTTTCAATACACAAAGTAATAACGTTACCTAGGTATTCTTGTGGTACCAAAATATTAGCTTCAACAATCGGCTCTCGAATCTCTACAATATCGTTTACTGCAGGTAAATCAGATGGATTATCAATCTGAAATGTACCTTCTTTAGTAACTATCTCATAGATTACCGTAGGTGCTGTTGTAATTAAATCAATATCGTATTCACGCTCTAAACGCTCTTGAATGATTTCCATGTGTAGCATACCTAAAAAGCCACAGCGGAAACCAAAGCCAAGTGCAGTTGAATTCTCTGGTTCAAAGAATAACGACGCATCGTTTAAGCTTAATTTATTAAGTGCATCACGGAACGATTCATACTCATCTGATGCAATTGGGAACATACCCGCATAAACCTGAGGCTTAATTTTTTGAAAGCCAGGTAAGCGAAGTGGAGCTGCATTTTTTTGATGAGTAATAGTGTCACCTACTGGCGCACCATGTATCTCTTTAATACCAGCAATAACAAACCCTACTTCACCTGTTCTTAAAATACCGGTGTTGGTTTGCTTAGGAGTGAACACACCTACTTGGTCAGCAGTATGTATATGCTCGTTCGACATTATTTTTATTTTGTCGCCAGTGCGTAATTCACCGTGCTTAATACGCACTAGTGATACAACGCCTTGGTATGGGTCAAACCAAGAATCGATAATAAGTGCTTGTAAAGGTGCATCTTTGTCGCCTACTGGCGGCGGTACATCTTTAACGATCATTTCAAGAACTTCGGCAATACCTACACCTGTTTTAGCGCTACACTGCACTGCATCAAGGGCATCAATACCAATAATCTCTTCAATTTCTTCTGCAACACGTAAAGGATCCGCTTGCGGTAAATCGATTTTATTAAGTACTGGAATTACTTCTAATTCCATTTCAATAGCGGTGTAACAGTTAGCTAGTGTTTGTGCTTCAACGCCTTGGCCTGCATCAACAACAAGCAACGCGCCTTCACAAGCAGCTAAAGATCGTGAAACTTCATACGTAAAATCAACGTGTCCTGGAGTATCAATGAAATTAAGTTGGTAGGTTTCGCCGTCGTTCGCTTTGTAATTCAACGTTACACTTTGCGCTTTAATGGTAATACCACGTTCGCGCTCAATATCCATTGAATCCAAAACTTGTTTTTGCATTTCACGGTCGGTTAAACCGCCACAAACTTGGATCAAACGATCTGAAAGGGTCGATTTACCATGGTCAATATGGGCGATGATCGAAAAATTACGGATATGCTTCATAAACTGGATTCTATACTTCTATTTTAATGGACTAAATATGAATACCTAAGTGACTTGAAAATACTTGCTTTAGGATGCCATAAGCTAAATTTGTATATAACAAACTGTACTTACGCTTTTTAAGATGGGTTACAACCATTTTATGTATTGAATAACAATAAGTTATATTTACTTAACTTAAATAATTCAGCCAGATAAAATAATTTAAAAAACCACGATTCCCTGTATTTCCAAGTTACTTTGGTATAAAACGGCAATTTTACATTTAATTGGCGTCAATCACCATCTATTTGAGTTAAAGGGATACTAATTGGGTGAATTTTTATAACTTTTATATCGTGCTTTAGAGATTTCACGCGAGTTTTAGCTATAAAAAAGCCAGTAACACCACCTAGAGCAGCAGCTAAAATCTGCCAGCCTTCGGAAGCTATAAACAATTGCGCCGCAACAAATGCAAAAACAAGACTCAAAAGGAGCGGTAGCATGTAAACCGCAAAAGCATGCTTAACGACATGACTATCATCTAGTGACAAAGTGACCTTTTGCCCTATTTCTACTGAGGATTCAAATTTATAAGGAAAGGTTTTTTTTGCAGTGCCAAATAATTTACTAAACACTTGTGAGCCGCAACGACCATTGCAGCCTTCACAAGCTTGTTTTTGCTGTGCTTCTAAATGAGCAATGTGGCCATCGAGGGCCACAACAGTGAGGGTTTGTTCAATCATAACAATCCTTACGGAATCGTCTATAGTGCGCGGGTAACTGACTCTGCAATCGCTTTTGCGGTCATACTCGGTACATTACCAACAACCGATACATCAAAATTA
Source organism: Pseudoalteromonas sp. Z1A2 (assembly GCF_011378755.1). Classification (NCBI taxonomy): domain Bacteria; kingdom Pseudomonadati; phylum Pseudomonadota; class Gammaproteobacteria; order Alteromonadales; family Pseudoalteromonadaceae; genus Pseudoalteromonas; species Pseudoalteromonas sp. Z1A2. The sequence goes on from NZ_WTKX01000003.1 coordinate 157,870, forward strand.
CCGCCATTATGCACATATACTGTCGTTGCACCAGAAGTGAGTGCTCCACTTAAACGCTTACCTGGTAATGGGCGCTGAATAAATACAGAAACCTCAACAAAACCATCAGAGAACAAGTAATAATCAGTTAATTCGTTATTTAAATCGAGCTTATGTCTGTCTGATTTTAGCAACTCAAAGCCATCTGGTAACCAACTGATTTTCCAATTAGTGGCAGTACTATCTTCATTTATAAGTGCATTGTTTGGCAAAGGCGTTGGAAAGTTTCGATTGAGCACTTCAACTAGCATACCGGCTGGCTGCTCTGTCACACTAATATGTGTAAGCTGTAACTGCTCTAAGGCTTCACCTTCATGGTTAACGTACGCGGCTTTTAGTAACAACGACGATTCCATATCCAACCAAATCCAGTAATTATATTTATACTCGTCTTTAGATTCAATGCGAACAAGTTGCGCTGCACGCCCTGCAATACGCCCTTTTCCGCCTAGTACAAAATCATAGTGCGCACTTAAGCGATCTATATCTTTAAAAAGTACTTCAGGGATTGGACCTGCTATTGAATCTGTTTTTAGAGAATATGGTTCAGACTGAGGTTCAAAATAAGTAACTTGATTATCGATACGGACCATTTCAAGCCCAGCACCGTTAAGTAAACTTAAATGCTCAAGTTCGGTGTCACCTTGTAAAGCATGCACCCATCGGTAAGGTTCCATTGTTTTACCTTTGACAACCACAAACGAAGCGTCAAAATTACGGGTGTGAACGGCATTAGCCATTTTGAGTAATAAATCTTTGGCAGGATTTGTGTCGTTGGCAAATGCATTAAAGCTTACTACCAACGACAGAACAAAAGTGATTACTTTCATTTAATTAGTTTTTTTCCTCAGACGCTTTGGTATTAGTTTGCGCTGTTTCTAAAGAATTCGCAACTCGTGCTTGGCGTTGATGCTCAAGAACTAACGCACCAATACGCTGTTGCTGTAGTTCACGTAAACCTTGCTCAGCATTTTCAAGCGCAGGCTCAGACGAATAACTTACTGGCGAGGCCATACCTGCTAGCGGTGTGGTTTGCAGTAATGGAATTTCACTTTGCTGCTCATTGTTACTTTGAGGAAGCGTATTAACGCCCACAATAGCAAACATCGCTACACTTGCTGCAATAGCTAATTGGGCAACTGGTTTGCGCCAATTAAAAGCGACTACTTTATTATCTTGTACTGTTTCAGTCATTGCTTGAGGCTGTGTTTTTGACTGACTAAAGTCAGCATAAACAGGCTCGCTTTCTAGTGCTAATGCAACGCGATCGCTAATATCAATATGTATGTCGTTATTATTTTTTTGAGCACGCATCGCATCACCAATTAACGCATAACGGCCAAACGTAGTTACATCTTGCTCTGCAATTTTTGCATCAGTTAGATGTTGCTCGCCATCAAGTAATGCCGATAACGCTTCGTTATCTAACTTGTTAAGGTGTGCTTTTGTCATACTAAGACTCGCCTATTAATGGGTTTAATTTGTTATCTATTGCTTCACGGGCACGAAATATACGCGAACGCACAGTCCCGACTGGGCAATCCATTACCACTGCTATTTCTTCATAGCTCATCCCTTCTATTTCTCTAAGGGTGATTGCGGTTTTAAGATCTTCAGGCAAACTATCAATCGTATTAAAAATAACAGCGCGTACTTCTTCGCTTAAAAGTAGGTTTTCAGGAGATGCATTCGATCGCATTGAATCTGCACAATCATAAAACTCGGCATCTTCAGCGTCTATATCATTTGCTGGCGGCTTACGCCCCTGGGCTACTAAGTAATTTTTAGCACAATTAACGGCAATACGGTATAACCACGTGTAAAAGGCGCTGTCACCTCTAAAGTTAGGAAGTGCACGGTAAGCTTTAATAAAAGCTTCTTGTGCTACATCAGCAATATCGCCTTGGTTAGATACATAACGTGAGATCAAACCTGCAATTTTGTTTTGATACTTCTTTACTAATAGGTTGAAGGCGTTTTTATCTCCTTGCTGGACCCTTTTTACTAGCACTAAATCTAATTCCTGCTCGCTCATTCGAGCCGGTACTCCTATGTCTGATTTTTGCTTGTTATTCATATTGTCGTCATTGTTCACAAATACTCTGACCTCTTTATGAATAAAAAGTTCTGCTTAATATTATTTTTTTATAAAATAGATGATAATAACGGCGCTAAGCCTTTAAAATCACTACGTAGTAGTATGACAAATATGATACAACTACAGATATTAAAAACAAATATTGCTCTATATGAGCATTGTAACCGCAAAGTACCTCTGACATGAACCAAAATAAACATCACATTGCAGATGTCGCTATTATAGGTAGCGGCGCAGCAGGCTTATCACTTGCATTATCTCTTGCTAATTATTGTAACGTTACCGTGATCAGTAAAGGAGCGCTTACCGAAGGTTCTACTTTGTATGCCCAAGGCGGTATAGCTGCTGTATTTGATAAACAAAACGACAGCATAGAATCTCATGTTGAAGATACTCTCGATGCAGGCGGCGGTTTATGCGATAGAGACGCTGTTCATTATACCGCCAGCAATGCTCACGATTGCCTACAGTGGTTAATCGACCAAGGCGTACCCTTTGATATGGAGTTTGATAGCAAAGGAAAAGAGCGTTTTCATTTAACACGTGAAGGTGGTCACAGCCATCGCCGTATATTGCATGCAGCCGATGCAACAGGCAAAGCGGTGCAAACAACACTTATCAGCCAAGTTAAAATTCATAAAAATATAACGCTTTTAGAGCAATACAACGCCATAGATTTAATCACAGATAAAAGCGCCGGAAAAACAGGCTCACACATTGAAGGCATGTATGTGTGGAACAAAAAAGCTAAAAAGGTAGAAACCATTTCAGCTAAATTTGTTGCTCTTGCAACCGGTGGTGCAAGTAAAGTGTATTTATATACATCTAATCCAGACGTATCAAGTGGTGATGGTATTGCAATGGCTTGGCGTGCAGGTTGTAAAGTTGCCAACATGGAATTTAATCAATTTCATCCAACAAGTCTTTATCATCCAGAGCTACAAAACTTTTTAATTACCGAAGCCATGCGCGGTGAAGGGGCTTATTTAAAACGCCCAGATGGCACTCGTTTTATGAAAGACTTTGATAGCCGTGAAGAGCTTGCTCCACGCGATATAGTGGCACGCGCAATCGATTTTGAAATGAAGCGCTTAGGCGCTAATTGTGTTTATTTAGATATTAGCCACAAAGATAAAGACTTTATTATTGAGCACTTTCCTACTATTTACGCAAAATGCTTAAGTGTAGGCCTCGATATAACGAAAGAAGCAATCCCAGTTGTGCCTGCTGCGCATTACACCTGTGGTGGTGTAATGACTGACTTTAACGGCAAAACAGATCTCGATAACTTATATGCTGTAGGTGAAGTTGCTTACACAGGCTTACATGGTGCAAACCGTATGGCAAGTAATTCACTATTAGAGTGCATTGTATTTGCTCACGCTGCAGCTAAAGATATTTTAAGTAAAATTGAACATGCACCAGAGCCGATGGCGCTTCCTCATTGGGATGAGAGCCGTGTTAGTAACTCAGATGAAGAAATTGTTATTACCCATAACTGGCATGAACTACGTTTATTTATGTGGGATTATGTAGGTATTGTACGCTCTACTAAACGCTTAGAACGAGCACTGCATAGAGTTGAGTTGCTACAGCAAGAAATACACGATTACTATGCAAACTTTAGAGTAAGTAACAACTTACTTGAGCTTCGTAATTTAGTGCAAGTATCAGAGCTTATTATTAGAAGTGCTATGGAGCGAAAAGAAAGCAGAGGCTTGCATTACACTATTGATTACCCTGAACAAAGTGAAAACCCAACGCCGACTATTTTGACTCCAAAACGCAATTAATTGCGCCGACAGTGGCACGTTTTAGACGCGCATAACTTTGCTCATTAACGCCATTGGCTGAAATTATAAGCCAATGGTTGTTACTAAAACCTTTAATATGAAGCCATATATTATTACCATAAAATCGGCTTTTGTTACTTATTTCACCCTGAATTTTTAAGCTCTCGCCCTCAAATCTAAATAACTTTGGTTCTAATATTATAATTCCCTCATTTGGGTGAATTGCTAATACTTTGCGCCACATTATCAAGCCAGCTAGTGCATTTATTATTAAACAAAAAAGCATAGCTAATAGTGAATCTAAAAATAAACATAATATAAAACTGAGCATACAAAAAAAGACCACAATTGGTTTGTGGTCAGCTTTATTATTTGTAACCGTAAACCTATACACGAACTCGGTCTAAGATCAGCGAAACCATACCGTTTAACTGCTCGTCTTTACATTCTTCATGACCCATAAACCATGCAAATAAGTCAGGGTCTTCTTCTGTTAGCAAACGCTGAAAGATAGCCTGTTGCTCTGCGCTCAAAGAGTCGTATGCTTCTTCTACAAACGGCATAAACAAAACATCTAGCTCTAACATGCCACGACGACAAGCCCAACGAATACGTGCTTTACTATGAATTTCAACCATTTTAAACCTCATACTTAATTGACTCGAGTTTAACAAACACAAGCCTATTTAGCAGCTATTAATCTCTCATTAAATAATAAACCCGCACCAATAAGCGCTTGTCTGTACCATACGTAACAACTGCGTTATTATGTCACTTCATTTATATTGCAAAGAAGGTTTTTATGTCGAGCGTTTATGCATGTCCGTTATCTCATCAACTTATTAGCCTCTGCGGTGCTGATAAATTATCTTATTTGCACGGACAAATCACTCAAGATCTAAATAAATTAACCAGCAGTAATTATTTGTGGGCTGGCCATTGCAGCGCCAAAGGTAAACTTTGGGGTGTATTTAAATTATTTTCTTACCAAGATAGCTACTACCTTGCGGGTAGCCAAGCTGAAGTTGAAAAATCATTAGCTGAACTTAAAAAATACGCTGTATTTGCAAAAGTTGATATTACTGAATGCTCAAAGCGTTTAATTGGTTTAATTGGTGATGATTTATCGGATGTACTGGCACAACTTGATATTAGCTTTGAAGGCGATGCAAGCGCGTGTGATTTTACGAATGGTAAAGCGCTAAAATTAGCTGATAACCGTGTTTTAATAATGGTTGATAACCAATTTAGCATGCCTGATAACGTATCCACACTTGATAACGAAGCCCCTTGGCAACAAGCAGCGATGCTTGCCGGTGAGCCTCAGCTAAGTGCAGATGCAATTGGCGAGTACGTTCCTCAAATGGTAAACCTACATGCTATTGGCGGTATAAGTTTCAAAAAAGGGTGTTATACAGGTCAAGAAACCGTAGCCCGTATGAAGTACCTTGGTAAAAATAAACGTGCAATGTATATCGTTTCAGGGCAAAGCGAAGGCATTCTTTCAGAGCCTGATTTAGAAACCCAATTAGGCGAAAATTGGCGCCGTGCAGGTAAACTTATTGCACAAAGCTTTGATGAGCAAACAAATAAATTAACAGGCCTCGTTGTGTTGCCAAACGATACTGATGTAACTCAGGTACTTCGTGCAAAACACACACCTCAGGTGGAGCTAAGCATTCTGCCTCTACCCTACTCTCTTGAAGATGAATAAATAGGAATGACTATGATCGTTGCGGCAAACAAAGTGGTAAAAATGCATTATTCAGTAATGGATAATGATGGCAATAGCATTGATAACTCGTTCGGTGGTGAGCCACTACACTTTATCATTGGCACAGGCTATTTAATTTCAGGCCTAGAAAATGCTTTGCTGGGTAAGCAACCAGGCGACACGCTTAGCGTAAAGGTTGAACCTGAAGAAGGTTACGGCGAGCGCCACGAAAACCTAATGCAAGCAGTACCTAAATCAATGTTTGAAGGTATGGAAATTGAAGTTGGCATGCAATTTCGTGCATCAACAGATGATGGTGACCAATCAGTAATGATCATCGATATCCAAGATGAAGAAGTGATTGTAGATGGTAATAACCCACTTGCAGGTATAACACTTAACTTTGATGTAGAAATACTAGAAGTACGTGATGCTACAGAAGATGAATTAACTCACGGCCACGTACATGGCGAAGGTGGGTGTGGCCACGACCACTAATGCACTGCTAAACAGATAAAAAAGCGCCTAAGGCGCTTTTTTTATATCATATTGTTACGCTTTACCGTTTCAGCTTTTGGCTTACTAGGCAGCGCGATTGATACGTTTTTTTCTTTTAAAGCAGCTAGTAAACCTTTTTGATCGTTTGTACCAACTCTATACAAGGTGCCATCTTTGAGCGTTAACTGTATTGCACTAAAGCCAGATACTGTATACACCCAACCATCGTGAGTAATTCGCATACCAATACCGTGCCTGTATGAGTTTTGAACTGCTTTTGCTTCTACTACTTCGCTAAGCTCAATACTTTGCCCAGCAACACCTGGACCAAACGCCCAGCTAATATTTTTATCATCTACTTTTACTGTTAGGCCATGGAACAAAAAGCCCACCAGCACTAAAATCCCAGTAAATATTATTAAAGGTCCATCAGCGCCTAACAAGTTCCACGCAAGCGCCACAAAACCGCCAATCCACGCTAATACAAAAAAGATAAACACCGCATACTGTTTATGCTGATACATAATATTCTCTAAATTAAATAAATACTTAAAAGCTGTATACCAATGTAGCACTCAGCTCTGAGTCAAACTTGAGTTTATCATCTTCGGGTTTTGAGTTATAACGATACATGTAGGTAAATTTGAGTGATACCGCGCCAATCACTTGGCTTATCAGTGCGGTTTCCGATTTTAAGCGAGAATTAAGACCTGAAAGCGACTGCTCTATACTCACATCTTGATTAAAACGAGTGCGCTTAGAAACCAAGCGTTCCCACTGCATTGCAACACGTACTAAATAACCGGTTTTATCAATTTCATCTTCGCTCACATCCGAATCTTCATCGGCGACTGAACGGTATAAACCGGGTCCTATATCAATATCTACTTTGTTTTTAGAGCCTTGATATACACGCGCACCATAGCCTGTCGCCACCGTGCTTTTAAAATCAAGTCCACTAAATTCATCTTCTTCGTAATCACCGTAAATAAAAAATGAGGAGTTTTTAACACCTACTTTATAGTTACCTTGCGCTGATACAAAAATACGATTAGCTGTAACATCAGTGCCACCGCTTTCATCGTTTTCATCACGCTTATAAAGAGAGTCTATTTTAAATTGGTTACGCCACTTTTCAAAATCTTGGTATAAATTACCTTTGAGCTTAAAACTGGTCGAATTGGTGTTACCTTTACTTAGAATAAAACCAAATTCAGTATCACCGTAAAGCATATCACCTTTGTGTAACTCATGAATTTCTTCATCAGAGAGCTTGCCATATTCATGAAAATCTTCAAATGGATCAACAGCCCAACTTGGGCAGCTAATTATTAAAAAAATTAAAAATAAATACTTACGCACAACACTCTCTCTGCACACAATTATAAAAATAAGCGGTATTGCTTATTCACTCTCTTTCCATAAAATATGACAAAACGGAGCATCTTTATCACGACTAATCAAAATTTTAGCAAACAAAACATCATCATTTTCAAATTCTAAACCAACTAGCACCTGAATAAAGTGCTCTGGCTCTATCTCAAGGGCAACAAAATCTTGCCACTGATCGTCTGGCTCGTCTTCTTCAATAAAGCCTAGGTCTTCTCTAAACTCATTAAAGTCTTCAACATCTTTATCACTCAAGTTATTTGGCGCTAGCTCTAAAAAAATATCATAAGCTTGGTGAGTAGCTTCTTCTACCGTATATAAACGTGGACCCGACATATGTGCTTAACCTTAAGCTTTTAAGTTGCGCTATATTATCAAATCTCATCATCATTTTGATAAAAAAAAGCGTAAAACACTGACTTTTTTGTAACTGAGTCATGCTTTATTCAGCATGCAGCTCAAACAATAAATAACAATTTAACTAACCCATTGAATATCAAGATTACTTTTTTAATTTAAGCTTAAAATAACAACGTAAAAAATTTTATTATCTCAAGTTCTAATTGTTTAGCTTTTTCTCATCTAAATCTAACCCTTTAAGACTACAGCTTTAGCAATAAATTCCATTTATTTAAAAAATACCGTCACTTTACTTAATTCTTATAACAACATAAGCTCAACTAACAGGTCAGAGGAGTGTGTAATGATAAAACTAGAAAAACAAAATGGCATTGCAACCGTCACGCTTAGCAGAGCAAAAAAACAAAACGCATTAAGCTTTGAAATGTTTGTAGAACTAAACAAAGCCATTAAAAACATAAAAAGAGACCGCAGTATTCGTGCTGTAGTAATAAAAGGCGATGGCGAACATTTTTGTGCAGGGCTTGATATATCAGCCGTAATGGCGGCACCATTGAATATTATAAAATTATTGCTTAAATGGTTACCTGGCAATCAAAACTTAGCGCAAAAAGTAGTATTAGGCTGGCAGTCACTGAGTGTGCCCGTTATTGCACAAATTGATGGCAACTGTTTAGGGGGTGGTTTACAAATAGCTTTGGGAGCAGATTACAGGATTGTTCATATTGATGCCAAACTTGCCATTATGGAAGCACGCTGGGGGTTGTGCCCCGATATGGGCGCCAATGTAATGATGAGCGGTTTAGTTAAGCGTGACCAAGCACTTTGGCTTGCAAGCCACGCAAACCCAATCACAGCACAACAAGCGAATGAGCTAGGTTTGGTTACTCAGCTTACCGATGATACTCAACAAGCCACGCAAAACATGCTCAATACATTACTTGAGCGCTCACCCGATACGCTTGCTGCTATTAAACGTGTTACACAACTTAGCTATAAACCAAACCAACGAAAAATACTCGCTAAAGAAACCTTCAGCCAAATTCGCTTATTGCTAAACCCAAACACTAAAAAAGCAATTGCTAAAGCAAAAGGAAAAGCGGATATAACCTACGCAAATACAAAGCACTGGTAGACTATTGCACAATGCATAAAAGAGTTTGATTTGTTAAAGTTAAGCTCTTATCTTTTCTGTGAGCCACTTTGATGAAATATCTGCTCAGTAGCGCTATTATTTTACTATGTTTAGCCTGCGCTAAACTCATTATGCACTTTATTGGTGGAAGCTTTCCTGCGCCGTTACTCGCTATGGTTATTTTATTAGTTTTACTCTTATCGGGTATTGTAAAAGAGCAACATGTAAAACCATGCGCCTCCCCTATTTTAAATATTATGCCTATCTTTTTCATTCCAGCGGGTGTGGGATTTATTGAGCATCTCGGTCTTATAAAATCGCACTGGGCATTTTTAGCATCAGTTGTGGTGCTTGTCCCTATAACTACCTTATTGCTTGTTAGCAGTGTAATTGCGTACTTTAAGGGAAGAGAAAATAATGACTAATTTTACTTTTTCCGCTATTTCAGAGCTACAGCCTAATTTATGGTGGCTAAGTATTCCTTTTATTATTGTATTATTTTTAGCACTAAGGGCCGTAAACCAAAGTATAAAAAACAGCGTATTTAAATCGCTCACCAACCCCGTATTTTTAAGTATTAGTATTATTGCTTTATTACTCGTTAATCTAAACTTGCCTTATACGCAATTTGCCACGCACAGCAAATTACTAAGCTGGTTATTAGAGCCCGCAATTGTGGCTCTAGCGCTTCCTTTATATCAGCAGTTTACACACGTACGAAAAAATCTATTACTCATAGTCGCAACATGTAGCTTAGGCATTGTTAACGCAACCGTTGTGGCATTTTTGCTAAGCATATTATTTAACGCACCTGCACAGCTAAGTGCATCTGTTGCCGCACTCAGTGTGACGACCCCAATATCTTTAATTGTTACTGACTCGTTAGGAGGGATTAGCTCACTTGCTGCGGCTTTAGTTATTTTTATTGGTTTACTAGGCGCTTTATTTGGTTTTATGCTTTTTAAACTCATTAATATTTTTAATCACGAATCTCAAGGCGTTGCCATGGGCACAGCTTGCCATGCAATTGGGACCGCTGCTGCTATTGCTGAGCATCCAAAAGTAGGCGCTTACTCATCAGTTGCAATGGCACTAAGTGCTTTATTAACAGCGATTATAGTGCCGCTGTTATATCCATTTTTATTCAACATTTTGCTATAGTTGGAAAAATACAACATAGCCCTAACTTAGAGCGCTTTATGATCAGTTCTGAAATCGAACAGTTTGAAAAATATTACACCATGCTTACTGAGTATATGGTTACCTACAGTATGCAAATTGTTGGCGCTATTTTTATCGTCCTCATTGGTTTGTGGATAGCACAAAAGCTTGCCAAATTTGTAGCCGCGTTAATGACCCGCCATAATGTTGACATTACGCTCACTAACTTTGTCAGTAGCGTGGTAAAAGTACTACTCATTGTAATGGTTATAATTATTGCACTTGGCAAAATAGGTATCAGCGTTACACCATTTGTAGCAGCCATTGGTGCTGCATCTTTAGGTGCTGGTTTAGCGCTGCAAGGAATGCTTTCTAATTATGGTGCAGGCCTTGCCATTATAGCCACGCGACCTTTTGTTGTTGGTGATACTATTGAAGTTAAAAATGTAAGCGGCCAAGTTAAAACAATTGAGCTTGGCTACACTATTTTAATCAATGAAGAAAAAGTAGAAATCACCATTCCAAATAAGCACATAGTGGGTGAAATACTTCATAACTCATTTAGTTACTCATTGGTCAAAGGTGAAATAGATATAGCTTATAGTGCATGCTCTGATAACGCGATTAGCCTCATTGAAGACGTACTTAAAGCACATGAATTAGTCGCACAAAATCCGTCATCACAAGTGGGTATTGAACGCTTCGCCGATAGCGGTGTTACAATAAGCTACCGATATTGGGTGCCTACTACTAAAATTATCGAAACCAAACTGGCTATTAACGGTGGTGTTTATAAAGCAATTAATAACGCTGATATTGAAATTCCATTCCCTCAACGCGTCATTACAATTAACAAAGCCGACCTAGAAAGCTAATTTATTTTTATAGTGAGCTTGCATATCTGCAAGCTCATCCTTTCCTACCCCCTCTGCTCAGAATAAACTCAAATAGTTGTGTTATAGATTTATTTGCCATATAAATAGTGTTAATAAATATCAATACGCACTTAATTTTAATAATAAAAAAACAATAATGAGTAATGATGATGCGCAACCCCTTCTACCTAGGCGATTGGCAAGTAACACCTTCAACTAACTCAATTCAACTCACTGGTAAAGCCAAACAGTTAGAGCCCAAAGCGATGGAAGTTTTATTGCATTTGTGTCAACAAAATGGCGACATTGTAAGCAGCGATGAATTGCTCAGTAAATGCTGGAAAAATACTGATATTGGCGATAATCCATTACATAAAACTATCACTCAGCTAAGAAAAGCGCTCGGTGATAAAGCCAATGAACCACATTATATTGAAACTATCCGTAAACGTGGCTACCGCATTATTGCAAAATTATCTTTTCCGTTAGCAGATCCTATCCCAAGCACTAAAAGTACATGGCAGGGAGGATCCCCTTTCTTAGGCCTGCGTGCATATAACCCAAATGATACCCACGTTTTTTTTGGCCGTACCCAATCTATAGCTACCCTGCTGGAAAGGATATCTAGCCAGGTAAATTACGGTCGTGCTTTTTGCTTAATACTTGGCCCTAGTGGTACAGGTAAATCCTCGCTTGTTAATGCTGGAATTTTACCAAAACTACTAGATGAGCGAGGCTATAATGGCATCGGGGTTATTTCCTACACCCAGATCGACTTTGCAGATGTGCATAAAAATAGACTTTTTCTAGACTTAGCTTCTGCATTACTTGATTGGGATATAAACGCCCAGCCTGTGTTTGAAGGATTAAGCGCGCAAACACTTGCAGAGCAACTTGAATTGGCAATAGATGGCGTAATTAATGCCATACAAGCTGCACTTAGTAAAGCCTCTACACAACTTAAAACACCCCAGTTATTTTTATTTATTGACCGCTTAGAAGTACTGCTTTCTTCTCCTATATTTAGTAGCGAAACACGCAGCCATTTTTTATCGGTTATTGAACGCTTAGCAATCTCTAAAGCTGTGATTGTATTTAGTGCGTGTCGTAACGACTTTTATCCTTTAGTGGTTGAACAACCAAGTTTAATGGCAGGCAAAGCTCATGGCGCGCACTACGATTTAACACCGCCAAACCGCCAAGAACTCCAACAAATTATTCGCCTGCCAGCGTTAACCGCTAATTTAACGTTCTCCAATGACCCACAAACCCAAACACCACTGGATGAAATATTGTGCGCCGATACCGCCAATAACCCCGATGCATTGCCCATGCTGCAATACACATTGCAAGAGCTGTACTTACAGCGCAGTGATAATAACGAGCTACTGCACAGTGTTTACACAAAACTCGGGGGTATTGAGGGCGCCATAGGCAAAAAAGCAGAAGATATATTTATTGATCTTAGTAATGAGCAACAGCAGCAACTAAAAAGCGTATTATCACAACTGATCACTTTAAACCCAGATGGTAAAACCATTACGAGCCGCGCTGCCCGCTGGCAAACATTAACCAACACAAGTCAAAAAGAGCTTGTGCAAGCCATGGTCGATAGCCGTTTATTTGTATCGCATTTACAAAACCAAGAAGCCTGTTTTAGTCTTGCTCACGAGGCATTATTGCGTCAATGGCCGCGCGCAAAACAATGGATTAATGACCATAAAGATGCCTTAGCAATAAAAAGTCGTTTACAACATCAAACACGAAATTGGGTAGATGAAGGCAAAAGTAGTGCTTACCTCCTAGCGCCAGGTAAACCACTACAAGAAGCGCAGCTATTACTTAACGACAAACTGTTTAAATTAGATGATAACGAGCATGCTCTTATCAAAAGCTCTGTAAACAAAATAAAAACAAAAATAAGAGCAAAACGAGTGACCGTTGCTTTATTGTGCTTACTTACATTTACCGCGTTATTGATGAGCTTCATTAGTTTTAAAGCCCAACAGCATGCGCAAAACAAGCAGCTTGAGGCCGAAAGCTTACTAGGGTTTATGGTCGGCGACTTTGCCGATAAATTACGTAGCGTTGAACGTATGGACTTACTTGATGGTATTAGTAATAAAGCACTTGAGTATTTTACTAATCAAACTGACGATTCAAGTTCACTTTTTAGCTTTAGCGATAATAAAGCACAATTTAACAACCGTTTTCAGTACGCACAAACCCTCGAAGCAATGGGTGAAGTAGCTTATTCCCGAGGTAAAACTGATGAAGCCTTTACCGCCTTTGAAAACGCCCGCACCCGCCTTGAGGCATTATTAAAAATACAGCCTAATAACTTAGAGCTACTAACGCTTGCAGGTGCCAATGCCTTTTGGCTTGGTCAATTAGCTTATGATCAAAATGATCATCAAGCTACTGAGCAAATGTTTAAAAAATACCACGCTTACAGTAAAAAAATGTATGCGCTGGCAGCCAATGATTTTAACTCCATTATGGAATTATCGTATTCATCTAATTCTTTAGGTTCTTTATACATAGAAAAATCCAACTACAGCGCTGCAAAAAAGAACTTTGCAGAGTCACTTTTACTTAAAAATAAAGCGCTTAAACTGAAACCTAATAACAAAGATTTACTTCGAGATAAATCCGATACGATTAGTTGGCTTGCAAAAACAGAAGAGAAGCTAAGTAACTTTAATGAAGCAGTTAATATATTGGAAGGTGCAGTTGACGTAATCACAAAATTGATTGCTGACTACCCTAGTGATGCAAGCCTTTTTTACACGTCAGCAAACCTATATATGCAACAAAGTTATTTACTGAGCTATTTGAGTGATAAACGGATGGCCCATAAAAAAGCCAGCTTGGCTAATCAAGTTATCAATGAAGCTTTAGTACAAGATCCAAAAAACAATAAATTTCAGCTTATGTATTATCGCTCTTTAGCACATTCACTAATGCTATCTACTGATGAAGCTACTGACTCAACAATTGAAAAAATAATTAATTTTTTAAAATCTCAAAATTTTAAAAATACCAGCACTATTAATACACAAATTACACTGATTCAATATTTTATAAATAGACAATCACCACTCAAAGCGCAGGAGTTATTAACTGAGCTTGAGAATAATGAAAACTACAAACATCAATTAGCCAGCCTAACTAAAACTGGTGATTACTTAGTATATACAAGAATAAACTTAATCAAAGCAAACTTAGCTACAACTAATAAACAGCGAGAGCAATTTTGCTTAAGTGCTATCAAAGCAATTTCTGAAGCTGCAAAAATAAGTCAGAGCGTAAAAATAACATACCCACTAGTACAAGCTTATACCTGTTTAAACAGAGAAGACGAGATATCAGAAATAAAAACAAGCCTAGTTAAATTAGGCATTACGAACTTCCAACTATAATTACTCATAAAGGAAATGATATGAATAACACCCTAGAAAATGTCGACTTTCAAGTAAATATTGAACTTAACAACGGTGAAGCTATTTTTAGCTATACAAAAAATGGCGAACCCGCTACTGGCGGTGGTGTTGTAAGAACTGAAACCGCTGGCAACTACAATTTAGACGATGCCACAATTCAAAATGGTTTCGTATTTACTGGCGCTACTATCACCAATATCGACACACAAAAACCATGCGCCCAAGACTTCAGCTATAAAGTAAGTGACAACGGCCACACAATTATCATTACCGACACAGATGAAAATAATGGCTCTGTATGCTTAATCTTTAACGTTGAGTGTAATGGCAATAAATATGAAAGCGCTGATCCTCAAGTTAAGAATGAAAAAGAACTCTAATCAGTAATGCTTATTTTTAAATTGCACAGGCATATTAATTGCGGTGTAATTTATTTAAAAACGCCCCTTAAATAAACTTAAATAACAACAACTTAAATCAGAAGGTTACCGAAAGGTTTAAAAACGATAAATTGAATAAACTGCTAGACATAAAGTTTCATTAACAATAAAAATGAGCAACACCATGTCTAACAATAATGAAAATAGCAAAGCAAACAACACCGACAGCGCTGTATCTGCATTAATCAGCAGCATTTCTAATACCGTTAACAATGAAAAAATAAGCGCAATTATTAATGTCACTAATGTCATGGCCGATGCTATTTTTATTGTTAATGCAGATGGGGTGTTTGAATCAGTAAATCCCGTAGCAGCACGTTTTTTCAATGTAACGTCTGATTCATTAATAGGTAAAAAATGGCAAGATTGTTTACAAGAACAGTATCGCGATGACTATGCTTACATGTTTGAAAGTTGGAAAAACAACTATCAAACACCACTCAATCATGGTCCGAAAGAAGTTAAAATAAGAAAAAACAATGGTAACTGTTTAGATGTTGAGTTATCTATATCATGTTTACCCGAATCGGTAGTCGCAAGTACCCCACTTTTTATTTGTATAATGCATGATATTTCAAAGCACGTTAAAAAATACAAAGTACTGGAAAACGTAGCCAGACTTGATCATCTCACTGGTATCGCTAATCGCTGTACTTTAGAAAAAACCATCATTAAAAATTGGCAAGAGTGCATAGTTAACAAGCAGCCTCTTAGCTTTATACTTATTGATATTGATTACTTTAAATTATTTAACGATAACTTTGGCCATGTAAAAGGTGATAAGTGCCTTCAAAAAGTCGCTCGTACAATTGAAGAGTGCTTACCATCTAAAGACAGTTTAGTAGCACGCTATGGTGGTGAGGAGTTTGCTGTTGTGCTGCCTCGTTCGCACATTTCAAATGCACAAATGATTGCTAAGCGTATTCAAGAAAAAATACTCAACATTAATTTTAGAGATCTCGGTTTACCAGCGAATGTAAAAATAAGTGTAAGTCAGGGTTTAGCGTGTGAATACAATAATCAATACAGAACATCTGAGGCATTAATATGCGCGGCGGATACTGCCTTATACAGAGCGAAGTCGGAAGGTCGTAATAAATTATGTATAAGGTGATGTACTAACTATTTGGTATAGCATTTATCTACTAAAATAAAAAAACCGCAATTGCGGTTTTTTTATGACTTGAGAAAAGCTTAAATATCGATTAACAATCCTTCATCCTTTTTAATCTTTTCGATCACCATATAAGTATGATGAGTACCCACGCCGGGAATATCTACTAAGTCGCCAAGAACTTGTCTATATTCTTCCATATTAGAAACGCGAATTTTTAATAAGTAATCATAACCACCAGCAACCATGTCACATTCGACTACTTGTTCTATCCTTAATATGTGCTCTCTAAATACTTTAAATACAGCTGTATTTGAAGCAACAAGCGATACTTGAACATGCGCTACTAAGCTCTGATTAAGTTTAGCTTCGCTAAGCTTGGCATAATAGCCTTCAATATACCCTTCTTGCTCTAATCGTTTAACACGATCTAGGCACGGGCTGGCACTCAAATTAACCTGTTTTGCGAGGTTAACATTAGAAATTCTGCCGTTCTTTTGAAGAACGTCTAGTAT
Organism: Pseudoalteromonas sp. Z1A2; assembly: GCF_011378755.1. Classification (NCBI taxonomy): domain Bacteria; kingdom Pseudomonadati; phylum Pseudomonadota; class Gammaproteobacteria; order Alteromonadales; family Pseudoalteromonadaceae; genus Pseudoalteromonas; species Pseudoalteromonas sp. Z1A2. The sequence continues at coordinate 174,444 of NZ_WTKX01000003.1, forward strand.
GGCTAAATCAATGCGATCTAGCATGCGTAATCTATTTGGAATTGTCATAACAGAATTTTATGCGGATAAGTTAAATTTATACCCTGTAAATTATCGTAAATCGCGAAATTTAACCAGCATATTCTGCTGAATTTTAATTAGAATGCACTCACAATATCACTGGTAATTTATTGGTAATTAATTTTACTTTAATTCTTAACATCCTGAGGGTTGCTTATGTTATTCAACGGCGATTTAACTACTACTTGTCCTATCAGACAAAGAATCCGTGACTTCTACCGCATAGATGAAAATGCAGTTATTGATCATATTTTACCGCTTGCAGAAGTAGGCGTAAAAGCACGAAGTCGTGCCTGGGAAAGAGCCCGCCAGATTGTTTTGAACATTCGTAAAGAGCAAGATGGGCAAGGCGGTGTTGATGCGCTTTTAAATGAATTTTCACTCTCTAGTGAAGAAGGCGTTGTATTAATGTGTTTGGCCGAAGCACTGCTTCGCGTACCAGATAAAGCAACTCAAGATGTACTTATTCGTGACAAATTAGCCAAAGGTGATTGGAGCTCTCATTTAGGAAGCAGCGATTCTTTATTTGTAAACGCATCTTCTTGGGGATTATTAGTTACCGGTAAAATGGTTAACTACACAGACAAAACTAAAGAACAACAGTTCGGCATGCTTAAAAAGACCATTGGTCGTTTAGGTGAGCCAGTTATTCGTAAGTCTGTAAACTTTGCTATGAAAATTATGGGCAAGCAATTCGTAATGGGTCGTACCATTGACGAAGCAATTGAACGTGCTGCCGAAACAGAGCAAAAAGGTTATGTGTATTCTTACGATATGCTAGGCGAAGGCGCGCGCACAATGAAAGATGCGAAGCGTTACTTTGACAGCTACATGAATGCTATACACTCAATTGGTAAAGCGGCTAATGGTCGTGGTCCAATTAAGAGCCCTGGTATTTCAGTTAAGCTTTCTGCTATTCATCCGCGCTATGAGTTCACTCATAAAGACCGTGTGATGGAAGAAATTGTACCAAAGTTAAAAGAGCTTGCGCTTGCCGCTAAAAAATACGATATCGGCTTTACCGTTGATGCAGAAGAAGCAGACCGTTTAGATATTTCATTAGATGTAATTGAAGCGGTATTCAGTGATGAAGATCTTGGTGATTGGCAAGGTTTTGGCTTAGCAGTTCAAGCGTATCAAAAACGTGCTATTTTTGTAATTGAATGGCTTACTGACCTTGCAACCCGCGTTGGTCGCAAGATGATGGTACGTCTAGTTAAAGGCGCATACTGGGATACTGAAATCAAAACCACACAGCAAGATGGTTTAGATCACTACCCAGTATTTACCCGTAAAGCAACAACAGACGTTTCTTACAAAGCGTGTGCTATTAAAATGCTTGAAGCGCGCGATGTGCTTTATCCGCAATTTGCTACACATAACGCTTACACTGCCGCAACTATTTTAGAAGTAGCCAAAGGCGACAACACAGGTTTCGAATTTCAACGCTTGCACGGTATGGGTGAGTCATTATTCGACCAAATCGTTAACGAAGAAAAAATTCAATGCCGCGTGTATGCCCCAGTTGGTCAACACGAAGACCTCCTTGCGTACCTCGTTCGTCGTTTGTTAGAAAATGGTGCTAACTCATCATTTGTAAACGCAATTGTTGATACAACAAAACCTGTTGAATCACTACTACCAGACCCTGTAGAAACATTGCAAGGCTTGCGTAACAAGTACAATACGCAAATCAAAATGCCAATTGATTTATACGGTGAAGAACGTGCTAACTCTAAAGGCATGGATTTAACCGACATTAACGTTATTACCCCTTTCAAAGAGAATCTTGAAACATGGTTTAACGAGCACTTAATTGAGCAAAGCCAAGTACCTGAAGGCTCATTAGCTGTTAAAAACCCAGCAAATCACAAAGAAATCATTGGCCACGTTAAATTGCAAACTGGCGAAGAGATGAAAGTATTACTGGCTAACGCTGAAGCTGCACTTGAGTCATGGTCACAAACACCAGTAAGAGAGCGAGCTAACTTACTGCGTCGAGTTGCTGATATCTTAGAGCGTCATCACGACGAACTTGTTGCTATCTGTATTAAAGAAGCAGGTAAAGTAGCGCAAGATGGTATTGATGAAGTACGTGAAGCGGTTGATTTTTGCCGTTACTACGCGGCGCGCGCTGAGGAGCTATCGCAAGATGAGCGTTTTGAAGCCCGTGGCGTTATTTTATGTATTAGCCCGTGGAACTTCCCGCTTGCAATATTCTTAGGCCAAGTTGCCGCTGCGATTGTTACAGGTAACACTGTAATTGCAAAGCCTGCTGAGCAAACAAGTTTAATCGCCCTTCGTGCTATTGAACTAATGTTGTCTGTTGGTTTACCTGAGCATGTTGTTCAACCGGTTATTGCTCGTGGTTCAGAAGTAGGCAAAACAATTGTTCCTGATGAGCGCATTCAAGCGGTTATGTTTACAGGCTCTACTGAAACAGGCACATTAATTTCTCAAACACTTGCTGCACGTAACGATATTCAAGTACCGTTAATTGCAGAAACAGGTGGCCAAAACTGTATGATTGTTGACTCAACGGCGCTTCCTGAGCAAGTAGTTGACGATGTGATCAGTTCTGGTTTTCAAAGTGCTGGCCAACGTTGTTCTGCTCTTCGTGTTTTATTCATTCAAGATGACGTAGCAGATGGCATTATCGAAATGCTTAAAGGTGCCCTAGCTGAGTTACACATTGGCGACCCATCGTTACTATCAACTGATGTTGGTCCGGTAATTGATGAAAAAGCACTTAAAAACTTAAACGAGCACGTTGAGTACTTAAAAGGTAATTCTATACTTCATTACGAGTGTAAAATTCCGGATAACACGCAAAATGGCGCATACTTTTTTGCACCTCGCTTATACGAAATCAAAGATTTATCAGTACTTAAGCGTGAAGTATTTGGCCCATGTGTTCATATTGTTCGCTTTAAATCGAGCGAACTTGATGATGTGATGGATCAAATTAACAACACAGGTTATGGCTTAACAATGGGTGTACATTCACGTATTGAAGAGCGCTGTGAGTACCTTGCTAAAATGTCACGTGCGGGTAATGTTTACATTAACCGAAACATGATTGGTGCTATTGTTGGTGTGCAACCATTTGGTGGCCGTGGTTTATCAGGTACTGGCCCTAAAGCCGGTGGCCCTAACTACCTTCAACGTTTAGTAAAAGAAAAGGCATCACCAGATAACGTTCAAATGACAAACCTGACGCCAGATGAGCTTGATTTACACCACTACAGCGGTGCAAATGAGCAAGTTAAAAAGCTAATGGCTAACTCAATGCGCGATGAAAAAATCTGGCGTGCAACACCACTAAACGACCGTGTTTCGGCTGTGCGTCAGTTGCTTGCTAAAATCGCGACGGTAGAAATTATCGACGATTTAGCAGACGATTTAGCATTAACATTATCAGAAGCTCGTGCACAGCTTAACCGCCTTGAAAAGCACATGCGTAAATTTACTACCCTGCCAGGGCCAACGGGTGAGTCTAATACACTTCATCTAGAAGCGCGTGGTTGTGTAGTGTGTTATGCAGATAAGAGCACATCATTTAACTTCTGGGCATTGTCTATCATTACCGCTATTGCCGCAGGTAATACGGTAATTACTGTAGCGTCTGAGCTGTTTTACGATGAAGCTGTTGCCTTTAAAGATAAATTTATCTCTACAGGTGTTGCTGAAGGTGTTTTCCAAGTAGCTAAACCTAATCAGTTACAAGCTATCTTGGCTCACCCTCATTTAGCTGGCGCGGTAGTTGCTGCTCGCTCGTCTCGTTTAGGCTACTTTAGCCAACAGCTTGCACAGCGTAAAGGCGCAATTTTACCGGTAATTAGCTCTGAGTATTACGATACATTAATCAAGCGCTTAATTACTGAAAAAACAATTAGTATTGATACAACAGCATCAGGCGGTAATACCTCGCTAATGACGCTTGTTGAAGATGATGAATAATTAAGCTAATGCTTTTTTACTAAAAAATAAAATAAGGCACTGTAAAGTGCCTTTTTTATTTGGTCGTTACGTATAAGTTTGTTAGTTTAAAAGTAGATTAACAACTGAAGCCGTAAAATTGAAAACCATTCCTATTACTAAGTTAGTCCCAGGTATGTTTGTGCAAAGCGTTACCAAACAAACTGGCAGTATTAAAATTAAAAACCAAGGCTGGGTTAAAACTCAAGCTGGTATTAATAACCTGATAAAAGCAGGTATTTTAGAAGTAGAAATTGACCCAGATAAAACCCTCATTGATTCAGTCCCTGAAAAAGATCCTATCGCTACACCTACAACAAAAATAAAGCGTGATCCTTGGCAAAAAATAAACAGCGCTGAGCAAGAAATGGGAAAAGCAAAAAAGCTTTATGACGAAGCAAAAACACTGCAAATAAAAGCATTTAAAGATATAAAAGCTGGCCGTGATATAGATATAGGGCCGTTTAGAGAACTGGCAAGTGGCTTTATGGATTCTGTTTTTAGAAATCAAGATGCCCTAGCCTGCCTTACCCAAATGCGCCAAAAAGATGCCTACCTACTTGAGCACTCAATTAATGTATCAATATTAATGGGTATTTTTGCAAAACACTTAAATATAGAGAAAGACACTATTGTTGAGCTGACTACCGGCGCACTATTACACGACATTGGTAAAATAAAAATCCCTGATGAAGTGCTAAACAAACCTGGGCGCTTTACAGACGACGAATTTAAAATAATGAAAATGCATTCGCTTTTCAGTAAAGAGATATTAGAAGACTCTGGGTTAACAGGGATCGCGGTAGATATTGCAGGTATGCACCACGAAAGACTCGATGGTAAAGGCTACCCGTTTGGTAAAAAAGGTGACGAGATAAGTCAGTATGTGCGTATGGCGTCAATTGTAGATGTTTATGATGCACTTACCGCAGAACGTGTTTATAAAGCAGGCATGGAGCCAATAAAGGCGTTTAAAATATTAAAAGACGGGTGCCCTGATAGCTTTGATCCTGTGCTGCTTAATAAATTTATTCAATGTATTGGCATCCATCCGGTAGGAACGCTTGTAAGGTTATCGAGTCAAAGAGTCGGTTTGGTCACCGAGAGTAATCCGGGGGCACCACTAAAACCTGTCGTTAAAACATTTTACAGCGCTAAGCATAGCCGCTACACCGAAGTAAAAGATATTGATTTATCTAATAAAAAAACTGTAGACACTCTTGAGTCAGCGATTAAACCTAAAGAATATAACATTGATTTAGAACGCTTTTATAAAAATTCAATATTATCCTAAGCACTATTGAGAGCTCAATATTCTACCGAGCTCTCAACATGATAACTAAGCGCTTACTGCGGCCAGTCTTGCAAAGCTTTTAAGCTAAACTCATAACCATCAAAATCTAGCACACTTTGCTCAGGTGTAATTTCTGTGACTGTTAGAGCTCCTATGCTTTCTCCTTCGTGTAATTCTCGGCCATTTAGCTTGATCCAACGTTTATCAGCACTCGATGAATATATATGCGCTTGATATTTAATACTAGGTAACATTGATTGCAAACCATCAGGTAATAACTCAACAGGCTCAACACGTGATGACGTTTTTGACGCTTGAGTAACTTCATAATCTTGGTTTTTTTCGACATCTTGTATAGCTTGCGCAAATGCATTTTTAAGAGTTGTAGGCACAGCATCAAGCTCAGGGTCACTCGTCTGTTGAGATTGGGTGCTGCCATTAATTGGCTTACCCAATACTTTATATTTACTCATATCAAGTTGAGCCGATGCGGTATTTTGATTTTGCCCAAATACCGCAGTGTTTTGTGCATTATTTGGATTGTAATTACTTTGTGGGTTAAACGCTGGCTGATTATAATTTTGAACAGGCATTACTTGTTGCATGTTTTGCTGATTATAACCTGCTGCGCTCGTGACCTGGCTCGACGGCATAGGAATATACTGACCATTTGGGGTTAATAACATTTGCTGTACACCATTGGGGGTTTGCACATGCACAAGTTGCCCTTCAATCGTTGCAGTATTTGTTGGAGCTACTTTAGCAGGCTCCAACTTAGCTACTTGCTGTTTTTCAGCTTCAGCATCTTCCTCTTTAACGTCTTTGTTAGGCGATGATTTTTCGCTTTCCACCACCTTAATTACAGCGGGTTCCGCTGCGTTTAATAAAGTCGTACTTTGAAACCACTTTCCGGCGGTAAAGCCACCCGCTACCGCAATAAAAGCAGCTAAGCTTGTACCAAATACTAATGCTAATCGTCTATAACGCTTAAGTGCTTGCTGTTGCTTTAACTGCTCAGATTGTAAGTCGTACTGTTCAGCACTCATATCTGATTGCTGCGACTGCTTTAGCGCATCTAATAAATAAGACATAACTTACCTAACTATAAAATAAATGAAAGCCCAATGCCTACGGCAAATAAAGCAGCGAATGCAAGGCTATAGGGTACAAATGACGTTGCTTTGTTAGCTTCGTTAACCGGTGCGACAAAATCCATGGGTAATGACTCATGGGCTGATTTTTTTATTATATCGCTATCAACTATCAACTGCTGCTTTGCAAAAGTCCCAACTAAAGCACGCTCACAGACCAAGTTCATTAATCGTGGCACACCGCCAGTTAATTGATGAACAGCTTGCATGGCATCCATCGAAAAGATTCCTTTATCACACCCTGCAATATGTAACCGATGCTTTATGTAAGCGACTGTTTGGCCTTGCGTAAGTGGTAATAAATGGTAACGAGCCGTTATCCTCTGGGCAAGTTGCCTTAATTCGTTGCGCTTCAAAAGTTCTTGCAGCTCTGGTTGACCAACCAATACTATTTGTAATAATTTTTTATGATCGGTTTCTATATTTGTCAGCAAACGTAATTGCTCAAGCACGTTAGGGGCAAGTAATTGTGCTTCGTCAATAATAAGTATAGTGTGCCCGCCCGATTTATTATTAGTCTCTAAATGCTTTTTTATAATATCGGTAAGACTTTTAAGCGTCGCATTATGAACATCGTAACTAATGTTGAGCTCATCACAAATACTGGCTAATAACTCCAGCTCTGAAAGCGCTGGATTATGGATCATCGCTACTTGAGTGTTTTCAGGAAGCTGCTCTAACATACTGCGGGTAATTGTTGTTTTACCTGTACCTACTTCACCTGTTAATAATACAAAACCACCGTCTTCACCTAATCCATAGGTAAGGTGTGCTAAGGCTTCTTTATGTCGTTCACTTAAAAATAAGTAATGAGGGTTGGGCGAGATCGAAAAAGGTTTTTCGTTCAGGCCAAAATAGCTTAAATACACCGTGATGTTCCTTCGTAATTAAATCACGGCCTATAATGGCAAAAAAATGCGCTGAGTGACAACGTTGTAAGCGCTTTATTATTGAAATAACGTAAATTTATGTAAAACAAAAAAGTGCAGCTGTTTTAAGGCTGCACTTTTGTCTGTCTAATCTTAGTATGCATTTTACTCTTCGTAGCGCACTAACCGTAAATACACATTACTGGTTTTAGCATGTAAGCTATTCAACCCACTATCAAATTGATAAACCCACGCTGAGCTCATTGTGCTTACACCCGATGTATTTGACCAATAGTTTTGAAGCTTAGTGCCCAAAAATACGTCTTCATTAATACTCGGCTCTGTGCAACTGTGCTCTAAAATACTCGCCAATTCTTTAATGTTAGGCATTTGCCAATCATCGTAATCTGCGGTTGTATCATTTTTAGCACCGCGTAGTGCCTCTTGCCAAGTAAGAGAAGGTGTTGAACCTTCACAAAGTTGTGTCTCTGTATTATAAGTTTGCCCATAACTACAGCGTTGCCACATAAGGCCTGTTTCACTATCAGACACTGTGCCATCTGCATTTATGGTAAATCTATCTGTCGGTGTTGTGGTATCTGCACCGTCGTAGCACGTTTGCGCCGCTGCAATATTAAAGCTCAAACTTATAGTTGCTAGTGCATAGAGTAATTTAAATTTCATTATTTTCTCCTAACGACTTCTAACTAAACGTACATAAGCAGTATTTTCTTTTGGATAAGCAAGGTCGTTACCATCACTCATATCAATGATATACGCTTGAGATAAACTGGTACCATCAGCTGCTGTTTGTGAGGTCCAGTAACGTAAATGGCTTAATGCACTTTCACTTGGCATATTAGGAAAAAATGCCTCATCAATTAATATACTTTGCCCTTGTTTACCGTAATCAATTAAGCCCAAAAGCTCTGTATAAGTAGGTAATCGCCAGTTTGTACCACCACAAAAATCTAAATCATTAACTTCGTTTATATAACTTTGTACTCCACAACTTGTATTGTCCGGACACGTTGAATTGGCTGTACTGGTATCGGTAAAAGTCGTATTCCCTACATCCCAAAAGTAATGATTTTGACCATCACGTAACGAAGTATTTGGTACCGTGCCAGATGCCACACTTTTCACCTCCCATACAAGCCCAGTAACATTATCGCGTATACAGGTAAAGTCACTACTATCATCACCAACTTCATCAGCAAACTCATTAAGTTTAGTGTAATCAAACGCTAAATTACCTTTGCCAACTTTATCTAAGCGGTTTGCATAGCTATCGCGTCCAAGCTCTGCATCTTGCGCTGGAAAGTCATCACTCTCACAATTAATACGTTGAGTATTGTTATAACACTCACCAACACCACTATCGTTGATGAGTCCAAGTGCTTTGGGTGATACATCAACAAATAAAGAGTCTGTATCGGTGCGTCCTTTTGAGTCGGTTACCGTGACTTCAAAGCTCAATGTAGACTCAGTATCAACATCTGAGGCAAAAAATGTCGTTGTACATTGGTCGCTATTGCTTAATGCTTCGCTATTACCGGTAAGTTGTTGCCATTTACACTTATAGGTATCGGTAACTGTTTCGCTATTTGTTGCATCAAGCGTTACTTGTTCAAACTCTTCGACATTTTGATCTGCGCCTGCATTTGCATCTACTAACTCATTTGTTTTGTTGAGTGTCATTGAATATTGAGTGCTCGCCTCGCCACCCTCATCATCAGTGACAGTTAGCTGCCAAGATAAATTCACGTTGCTTTCAAGTAATGGATGAGAAAAGCTAAGAGTTGATTCATTAAAACTCTCAATATCTAAATCAGGACCCGATAGCAATTGCCACAAATAACTATCAATTTGGCCATTATCATCAGGATCGCTCGACTCTAGGGCACTCAAAGTCACTGTATCTTTGTATACAGAGGGAAGTGTTTCAGGAGATGTTTGTGTAACAACAGCAAGAGGTAGTTGGTTATTAGAGCTCACTGAAATAGAAATGTCGTCACTAACAGCGCTACTACTTGTACTTTGATAGCTCACTCTTAATATTATTTCACTATCAGTTTTTACGTCAGGTGCAGTAAGTGTTTGCTCAGCGCCTTCAAGGGGGAAACCTTCTATGCTTGGGCCACTAACTTGTTGCCATGAAAACGTACCATCAGCGGGGGAACCTTGTGCTGTGATGGTAAATTCAGATTTTTCGATAATTTGTAAATCGGCTCCAGCATTAACAGACGTTTCAACAACTGTATTATCGCTATCACCGCCACCGCCTCCACACGCACTCAGTAAACCACACGAAATGAGGGGGATTAAAGCAAACGCTTTCATACGCAGCACCTTATTATGTCAAATAATTACTATAGTGTAATCACTAGCAATAAAGATGCCATTACAGTACTACATATATGTGTCTTGATGAATACGTACAAACAACTTCGTACCGATTTTACTGTAATCTATTTTGTATTCACGCCCGTCTAGAGCTTGAATAAACAGCAACTGCTTTTCTTCGCCAAATACATCAGCGCTACTTACATAAACCATTTCTAAATAACGCTCTTTTGCATCACGGCGGTTTTTAGGTAATTCTTCTTTAAATGGCTCCAGACCATGTTGCGTTACTTTAATTCGAGGATGAATTTCAGAGTTTACAATCACTAAATCATGCTTTTTATCTTTATGTATTATGGTGTTTCGACCACTTTTTAAAAAGGCTCTCTCTTGACTCATTTTTCTTTCCTACAGTCGTAGCTTAATTACTAAGCTGCGACGCTATAAACTGACTAGGCTCGCGCTTCCACTTATTTAAGTTAGCACTAAATGCCCAAATATCTCTATCTAACACGCTGGCAGGCAATAATAAATCGTAACCTGTTAGCTGCTGAAGGTGCTTAGTTCTATTAGCAAACATGGCTATAAGCCCAGTATAGCTTATCCCTTTATGGGATGTGTAATGTGTATCTTCTATTAACCATTCTGATGGGCAATTGCCATTTTTGCAATGTTTTTGAACAACTTGCATAAATAAATTACGCTGCTCTATTAATAATTTCCCTGCAATTCTAGGCGCTATGCTTGATAAAAAGTCGTCTATATCATTTACCTTAACGCCAACCGCATTTAATTCTAAATAGTCAAAGCCATCTTCTACTTTGGGTATTCCACTGTGATGAAAGTTACTATGAGGCATACACCAAGCTCCGTACTTGTGGCAATAAACGAGCTCAGATTCGCTTAATATAAGGCTATGGTATGGTTCTTGAGATTTTAAAAATCCAATAAAAATAGCCACAAGGCACAAGCTCACTAAAAATATTTCAAGTATGCTAATCTCACCCGGCCTCAGTAAATTAAATAACATAATAAAGACTAAGCCTATAGCACCTACAACAATCGCCTCAATTGCGTTTCGCGCGCCCTGTGCCCGAAACTTAATGACATTGTCAGATTTATCCATATTGGTAAAACACCATATAAAAAACAAACATAATAATGCCCCAAATTATGACCTTTCTTGTTGTTATACATAAGTTACAGCTAGTTTCAAATTTCATACATTACCGCTTTTTCCTCAACAAAATAGGAACAATGAATAAATCTTATTTACTTTTACGCTTAACGCACAAATTTATGAGATACATAACCGTCTTTTCACGGTCTTATTTCGTACAATACTTACAATTCATTTTCAGGTATGAAATCAATGTACTCAAGACAATCAGGTAAAGCACTTTTTCCATTTATTATTACGTTACTTCTAATATTTAGCGTTTATTTATATTTACCCGCTAGCCACGGCGAACAAGCCGATTCATCACAAGTGTCTACCCAAGTAACGGCTCATACTGTTACCTCTGAGGAAAACGCAGTGATGATAGAGGCCATCGGTAGTGCACGTGCAAACCAAGCTATTTATATAAAAAGTGCGCAAAACGATTATGTCACAGATATATATTTTAAAGATGGCGACTTAGTCAGTAAAGGACAAAAATTAGTACAGTTACAAAGCCAACAAGAGCAACTTGCAGTTAAAGAACTCGGTATTAACTTACGTGAGGAAAAACGCCAGTTAGATCGCCTTACCGAACTTTCACGCTCGCAATCAACGGCAAAGTCATTACTTGAAGAACAATTATCTCGTGTTGATGCCACTGAAGCTCAACTAGAAAGCGCTAAAACAAAGTTAAATGAAATGACTATTACCGCGCCATTTTCAGGCCTGTTAGGTAAGCGTGAAATATCAGTTGGCGCCTACGTAAGCAACACAACAATAATCACCACACTTGATGATATTAGTATTATTAAAGTTGACTTCAAAGTACCTGAAAAATATTTAGCACAATTAAACATAGGTATGAAAGTACTTACCCAAAACGATGCCTACCCAGGGCAGACATTTAACGGCAAGGTAACGCATATTAGCTCGCGTATTGATTCGGTAACACGCAGTGTTGAAGTAACTGCAAGTTTTGCTAATAAATCAGGATTACTTCGCCCTGGTATGTTACTAAATACAGCACTTGAGCTAAGCAGTAACCAAGCTTTAATGGTGCCAGAAAAAGCGGTTATCCCTTTACAAGACAAACACTTTGTTTTTCAAATTCAAGACGGAGTAGCCAATAAGGTTGAAGTGCATGTTGCTGGCAGAAATAATGGCTGGGTTGCTATCGATGAAGGTTTAAATGATGGCGAGCAAATTGTTACTGAAGGGCTAATAAAAATTCGCTCTGGTAGTAAAGTAAGCGTAAAGGGGTAATACGTGAAAATTACTGATACTAGCGTTAAACGCCCCGTTTTTGCCATAGTAATTAATTTACTGCTTCTTACTTTTGGTCTGGTTGCATTTACTATGCTGCCACTTCGTGAGTACCCTGATATTGAAACGCCAATAGTAAATATCAGCACTGAATACACAGGTGCTTCTGCCGAAATTATAGAAACCAAAATAACGCAAATAATAGAAAATCGAATTTCCGGTATTGAAGGTATTAAAAGTATTAACTCTTCGAGCCGTAATGGGCGTTCAAACATTACCATTGAGTTTGATATTAACCGCGATATAGATGCCGCATCTAACGATGTACGCGAACGTGTAGCACGTGCACTTGATAGTTTACCCGATCAGGTACGCCCACCAGAAGTGTCTAAGTCAAATAGTGATGAAAGCCCAATCGCATGGTTTGTATTAAACAGCGAAACAATGGACTCGTTACAGCTCTCTGATTACGCACAGCGCTTTATCGTTGACCGTTTAGCCGTTGTAGATGGTGTATCTAACGTGCGTATTGGTGGTGAGCGCCAATACGCCATGAAAATTTGGCTAAACCGCCAAGCAATGGCTGCACGTGGCATTACCTCGAGCGATATTGAAAATACACTGCGTACAGAAAACGTTGAATTACCTGCCGGCGAAATAGAATCAATAGATCGCGACTTTACCGTGCGTACCGCACGTAGTTATAAAGATCAGCGCGATTTTAAAAACCTTGTTATTAAACGTGGTGAAGAAGGTTATTTAGTGCGTTTAGGTGAAGTTGCCGACGTAAAATTAGAAGCTGCCGATGACGAAAGCTTATTTCGTGGTAACGGGCGCAACATGATTGGCCTAGGAATTGTAAAACAAGCTAAAGCAAACACGCTTACCGTAGTAGATAACGCACGCAGTGAACTTGAAAAAATCAAACGTAACCTACCTGAAGGCACCACAATTCAAGACAGCTACGATTCGTCTGTATTTATTAAAGAATCAATTAGTGAAGTTTACAGCACACTTGCCATCTCTATGGGTTTAGTCGTACTCGTTATATTTTTGTTTTTAGGCAATATACGAGCAACGCTTATTCCTGCGGTTACCGTACCGGTCGCACTTGTTGGTAGCTTTATGTTTTTATTAGCAATGGGCTACTCAATCAACTTACTAACTTTACTTGCCTTAGTACTGGCTATTGGTTTAGTAGTAGATGATGCCATTGTAATGCTTGAAAACATTCACCGTCGTATTGAACTGGGTGAGCCGCCATTACTAGCTGCATATAGAGGTGCGCGTGAAGTTGGTTTTGCCATTGTCGCAACCACGCTTGTACTAATATCGGTGTTTGTGCCATTGGTGTTTATGGATGGCCGTATAGGGGCATTATTTACTGAGTTTGCAATGGCGGTAAGTGCTGCCGTATTTTTCTCAAGTGTTACAGCGCTGACTCTCGCACCAGCCTTGTGTTCTAAAGTACTTAAAGTATCAGACAAACCAAATAAATTTAGCCAATGGATGGACCGCCAGTTTACTAAAATTGAAGTAAGTTACCGTAATTCACTCTCCACCAACATAACCCGTAAATGGGGTTTAATGGTGAGCCTATTATTAGCGGGCTTTGTTAGTTACTCGTTGTTTTTACAAGTCCCCTCTGAGCTAACGCCAAAAGAAGACCGTGGCACGTTCTTTATTATGATGAGCGGCCCTGAGGGCGCAAGTTATGAAAATAATGCCGCTAATATGGCTAAAATTGAAGAACGCTTAATGCCTTACTCGCAAGCAGGTGAGCTAAGTCGCGTACTTGTTCGAGTACCTGGCTGGGGTGGCAGCGGCGGTGTTGCTATTGTTGGTATGGCCGATTGGGATAAACGCAAACGCTCAACATGGGAAGTAATGGACGAAATAAGCGGTAAAATGCAAGAAGTTACCGATGTTCGTGCATTTGCCATTATGCGCCGTGGTATTGGCGGTGGTGGTTCATCTCGCCCTATTGAGTTTGTATTACAAGGTAATGATTATGCACAACTTGCCGATTGGCGTGACCGTATAATTAAGCGTGCTGAACAAAACCCAGGTTTAGTAAGAATCGATCATGATTATAAAGAAACCTTCCCGCAGTTTTTAGTCAGCATAGATAAAAACAAGGCCGCTGATTTAGGCGTTTCTGTATCTGATGTAGGCCGTACACTTGAAACAATGCTTGGCCAGCGCCGTGTTACAACCTTTATTGACCGTGGTGAAGAATACGATGTAATTTTAAAAGGGACTAAAGAAGACTTTACTAACCCTACTGACATTTCAAATATATATCTTAAATCACGAAGCGGTGAACTAGTCCCACTTGATAGCCTTATCAGCTTAAAAGAAGAAGCAACCGCATCGCGCTTAAACCGATACAACCGTATGCGCGCAATTACATTAAGCGCCAACTTAGCCGACGGTTATACGCTTGAGCAAGCGCTTAACTTTTTAAACGAAGTAGCCGCGCAAGAAAACGATATAGATGGCGCCGTAGATTACAAAGGCGAGTCGCAGCTTTATTACGAAGGCGCATCAGCGATGACCTACGTATTTATACTTGCACTCACTGTTACCTTTTTAGTACTGGCAGCACAGTTTGAAAGCTTTATGCATCCGTTCGTCATCATGCTTACCGTACCACTTGGTTTAATGGGCGCTATGTTCGGACTTTGGGCTACAGGACTTACCTTAAATATTTACAGCCAAATAGGTATTGTCATGCTCATAGGGCTAAGTGCTAAAAACGGTATTTTGATTGTAGAATTTACTAACCAACTACGCGATAAAGGCGTTGAATTTAGTGAAGCTATTTTGCAAGCAGCAACTCAGCGTTTGCGCCCTATTATTATGACCTCGCTGACTACGGTTATGAGTTCGGTACCTTTAGTACTTGCTTCAGGTCCGGGCGCTGAAAGCCGTATGGTGATAGGTGTAGTCGTGTTTACTGGGGTTATTGTATCGACCCTACTAACTCTTTTTGTTGTACCTGCTGCATATTATGCACTTGCACGTAACACTCAATCACCTGAATTTTTACAGCAAAAATTAGACAAACAAGCCGCTGAAAAACCTTTCGAAGAGATCTAGCCTCTTAATTGCGCCGTAACCTTGTTGTTGCGGCGCATACAATTTATGCTCGCCTTTAAACCCCATATACATTTTAGGAATACTTATGAGCTCAACAACGCAAGTAGCAACATTTGGTGGCGGCTGTTTTTGGTGTATAGATGCTGCATTTAGACGTGTAAATGGCGTACTAACCGTAAGCTCTGGCTACACCGGCGGTGAAACAAATAACCCAACATATGATTCTGTATGCTCAGGCACAACCGGTCACGCTGAGGTTGTTAAAATTGAATTTGACGCGACTGTAGTTAGCTTTGAAACACTCTTAGCAATGTTTTTCACACTGCATGATGCAACACAATTGAATCGCCAAGGTAACGATATAGGCACACAATATAGAAGTGTGGTTTACTATCACGATGAAGCTCAACTTAAGCAAACCAACGAAATGATAGCTCAACTGCAAAGCCATGTCGCTGAGCCAATTGTGACAGAAGTCAGCCCTGCCACTACGTATTATCCAGCAGAGCATTATCATCAAGATTACTATAACGAAAACCCACAGCAGGGTTACTGTAGTATTTTAATAGCACCTAAGTTACACAAGTTTGAAACCGTATTTAAAGAGTTCTTAGCTGACTAGCTAATTTTAGTAGTTAAACTTAGCTACACATTAAAAAGCCCGACATAAGTCGGGCTTTTTAATATTAATAAATACCGTTAAAACTGGTAGCTTGCGCCTGCAAAAAAGCGACGCTCTGGCGTGTTGTAGTAATACACTTCACCCGTTGTAAAATCAGTGTTTGAATCAACAGCGTTATATTCTTTATCAAATAAGTTTTCTACACGAAGTGAAACTTCTATATGTTCATTTACTTGATAATTACCCGCTAGGTTCCAGAGTGTATAAGAGCCTAAGCGCGTCACAGCACCTTGTCGGTCGCTACGGTATTGCATGTCTAAGCTTACATCAAAAGCACCAAACTGTTTTGCAAGTTCCCAGTTAAAAGTACGTTTAGCAACATTACGCAACTCTGCGCCCGTTTCTTCGTCTTCAGCGCTTAAATAAGCAAAGTTAAGGTTGCTATCAAAACCAAAAAACTGCTGAGATAAGCTAAATTCAACCCCTTCGTAACGTGCTTCATCGATATTAGCCAATGCAAAGTTTGCATCGTAATCAATCTTATCTTCTATATCGTTTCTAAATATTGCAATATCAACTTGCGCGATATCAAAATCTACACTCAAACCTAACTCACGGTTTACTGATTTTTCAGGTTGTAAATCAGGGTTACCATAAAGTGGATAATATAAATCGTTAAATGTAGGAGCTTTAAAGCCAGTACTTTGGCTTATACGAAATGTTGCATCTTCAGATAAATGATAACCTGCAGCGGCTGTATACGTTGTTTCGTCGCCAAATTGCTCATCATCATCTTGGCGAACAGTTAAATTAGCCAGTACTTTATCTGCATCATAGTAAGCACCTACAAACACAGCAAGTACATCGCGGCTGTCTTCAACAAATGGTTGCGAACTATGCGACACATCATCGTTGTACCAATTAATACCACCACTAATGTTAAGTTCATTAGATAACAGGTACTGGCCGTTATAATCAATTTGTGCGCGTTTAGTTATAAAGGTACTTGTTGTTGGCCCAACTGAAAAATCGACATATGTATTGTCTGAATCATCTGTTGAAAGCGCTAAATCAATACTATGCGTTTGGTTAGTGTAGTTTTTGCTCCAACCTGCAGAAAGTTGGTAGTTTTTAAAGTCATCTCGTTCAATCGTACTATCTGCTGGGCTAAAGCTACTGTCGTAATCTGCATAACCTTCACTGTATTGGCCTAATAACTTAAAGTCGCCGTAATGTGCATCGGTGTAGTTTACTTTAAACCCAAGGTTTTTATTTTCATAGCCATCTTCATCAGGTGCTACGCCTTGCAGTACATCAAAGTTATCTGTTTTTTCAAAGCCTGCGTTAAATGCTGTTGTTATATCATCTGATTTTACAGAACCTGCAACTTGATAATTTTGATAAGAGTCAGAACCAAATGTAGCGCTTAGGGATAAGTTATCTGACTCACGCGTAATAATATTAATAACACCAGCGAGTGCATCAGAGCCATAAACAGCCGCGCGAGAGCCTTTAATAATTTCTATGCGTTCAATACTATTTAAAGGGACATTATTTAGTGCTTTTTGACCAAGTGTTGCTGAGCCTGTACGTACACCGTCAATTAAAATCAACGTATCGCCAGAGCCTGTACCACGAAGTGACACACCTGTATTTTGACCAAAACCACCGTTTGGATTAACTTGAAAACCCACTCGCGTGCTTAAAAGTGTAGGTAAATCGCGTACGTTACTAGCTTCTATTTCAGCACGTTCAATAACATTTACACTCACTAAAACGTCGTTAATTGATTGCTCAAACTTATTAGCTGTAACGGTTATTTTTTCAATTGATTGCTCTGCACCAGACACAGAAAATGAAAGCGCAGCAGAAATTGCAACGCCTAGAGTTGTTTTGTTTAACATGAGATCCCCTACCTTTGCCCACCGCAAAGATTTAAGTAAGTAAGATTGCATCAAGGCCGGTCTCCGGACTCAGTAAGCACATAAAAACATGCAATACTCTACCGTTGCGGGGGCAGTGTTGGGCTTGTAGTCATCATGAAAACGCACCAACTTCCCGATTATCCTGCTAAAAAAATCATTACATGAAGTGGCTAGCAAGCACCTTGAAAATATGCCGTCATTGTGAGCATTTTGTTTACAAATGTCAATGGACGTCTATATAGCTAAAAGCTATTTCAGTTCAGTGCTGTATTATTATAGCTTGAAGGAATACCGTACTTATCAAGTAGCTTCTGAAGTTGCATTTGTGTAGTAGGTAAATTTAATATTTCATCCATTTTGCGACTAGATATTTTATTTGATTGTGAGTTAATCAAAAAATGTGTTTCATACACTGCATCTGGTACGTCACTCTTAAATAGTAAATCCATATTTAAGATATTCTGCTTTTTAAAATACTGATAAGCAATACTGTTTAAAACCCCGACTTCAGCGCGCCTTAATAGCAGCATTTTAACTACATTGAATTCATCGATTGTAAGGCTTACCTGGTGCTCTTCTCTCAAGTATTCGGCATTTGTATTAAATCCTGCAAATTGATACGAGTACCCTAAAACCCCAACTTTGGTTAATTTGTCCAGATTGTCAAAATAAGTTTGTTCTGATGCATTCTCTTTGAGTGTATAAAGCTCGTTTTTGGTGATGGTATAAAATTCAGTTTTTTCAATGTTTTTCTGCGTTGTTTTTGGCAGCCATTGCATTGCCATTAAAAATAAAACGTCGAAGTTATTTTTTTCAACAGACAAAGTAAGCCTTTTTACAGGTAAAGAAATAAGTATAAAGTTAAATTCCTCCTGTGCGTCGTTTAAAATATTAATAAACTCAGGAGCAAAGCCCTGCTTTTTTTGCGCGTTAATAATAATCGGAAAGTAGCCATCTTCGACCAATACATCAATATCAACTGGCTTTGATAAGCTTGGCTTGGTAAATATAAGCAAAACAAATAACAGAAATAATTGATGGGGTCTCATTTTAATACCTTCTAGAGTGAAATTTTTATTATATTCAATTAAATATAATAGCTTAAATATCAAAAGGTGGATTAATACATGCAGAACTACGAGAGGATAAGATGGGAAAGTTGTAAAAAATTAAGTAGCTTTAATCTGTCTGCAAATATAGACAAATTAAAGCATTTTTATTAAAAACAGTTTATAAATTAGTCGCGAAAGTTTTTAAACTGAAAAGGCTGACCTAAATCGGCACTGCGTACTACCTGCATTGCCTCTTGAAGATCGTCACGCTTTTTACCTGTCACACGCACTTCTTCGCCTTGAATAGCGGCTTGTACTTTAACTTTTGAATCTTTAATGGCTTTAACCACTTTTTTGGCCATGTCTTTTTCGATACCTTGCTTTAACCCAACGTTACGAAATACATTTTTTCCTGCACGGCTAATATCTTGAAGTTCTAAACTAGCTACATCCATACCGCGCTTTGAAATTTTTCCCGCTAAAATATCGAACAACTGCATAACTTGAGAGTCAGCTTCTGCTTTAAGCTTAATTGTTTTATCGTTTAGCTCAATAGATGCATCAACGCCTCTAAAATCAAAGCGAGTCTCTAGTTCACGGTTTGCGTTATCAACCGCATTTTTAGCTTCGTTCATTTCTACTTCAGATACAATATCAAATGAAGGCATTAGTATACTCCTAACTATTTAATCTTAATTTTATGTGGCAATTATAACGCTAAAATTATAAATCTTTACATTTTTCTGCATCTTGTTCAGGTGCGATACTAAATTAGTTTGATATACTTGCGCCTCTTTTTTAAGCGATTTTAGGATTTGTCGTGACAAGGCGTGTTTATCAAGCAGTTTTTTTAATCAGCATAGTGGCTTTCACCTTTTTATTTGCTAAAGAAATAAAAGGTGGCGTTGTAAATTTATTCCCTCATGTTGATAAAGTCGCCCATTTTGGGATTTTTTTTATATTAGCCATAATAATGGATAAGGCTTTTAAGCTTCCTTTATATGCTCAAATACTCTTATTAGCAGGCTATGGCGCCTCGATAGAAATAATGCAAGACGCACTTCCTTATAGGCAAGCATCACTTGGTGATTTTTTTGCTGATTTTGCAGGTGCTGCAAGCTACTTTTTACTTAGAGTAATTTTTACACCTCGAAAAAAGAACCCACATGGCTAATATTTTAATCGTTGGCGATGGCGCTATTGGCTTATTGCTGAGCCACTTTTTGAGCGCATCGCATAATGTCAGTGTTTTAACTCGTAAAAACCCAACAAACACCCGCTTTTACAGCAGAGCTAAGGGTGCATCAAAAAAAATTAACGCAAAATTTATTTCATTAAATCAGTTAGATAAAGCAACTGAATTTGATGTAATTTTATTTACCGTTAAAGCTTTTCAAGTGCTTGATGCGTTTTCTCAAATAAAGCCATTTTTACCGACACATTGCTCTGTTGTACTTTCGCATAATGGAATGGGCAACGTTGATGAGATAAATAACCAGCTAAACACCCATCAAGCACTCTACTTTTTAACGACAAGCATAGCGGGCTTTAAATCAAACCAATATATTGTGCAACACACAGGTGAAGGACAAAGCGTTATTGGTGGCTGTAATGAGCTTGCACTTCAAAATAGCGCGCCAATAGCTGATATTTTTAAAGTAATACCCAACCTAAAGTTTACTAATAACATTCAGCAGCTTCGTTTTGAAAAGCTACTCGTCAATATTGCCATTAATCCATTAAGCGCTTTAAGTAATGTAAAAAATGGCGAATTACGTGCACCTAAGTACAATACAATAATTTTTAATGCACTCACTGAAGCATGCAATATTGCAAAGGCTCAAGGGCTTAATATCCCATTAATTAAAGCTCTCAATACCGCTTATAAAATAATGGAGTTAACCGCAAATAATTACTCATCAATGCAGCAAGATATAGCTCACAATAGAGAAACAGAAATATCAGCTATATGTGGCTATATTAGCCAACAAGGTAAACTTTACAGTATTCCAACGCCTTACAACGATGAGTTGTTAGTCAAAATTCAGGCAAAAAAAAGCGTGGTATAAACCACGCTTATATAAGCTTTTAACTTTACGGGCGATAAACTTTTACAGTTTCGAAGCCCTGTTCGTGCAGCATAAGTGCCTGTAGTTGGCTCATTACGCCTCTGTCACAATATAAATAGTAGTCAGTGTCTTTTGGTAAATCACCAAACTTAGTAGCTAAACGGAAGAACGGCAAATGCACCACTTCAACACCATCGATTACAAGCGGTGCAGCTTCTTCTTCTTCTGGTGAGCGAATATCAATTACTACAGAGCCTGCAGGTAAATCAGCAACCGACTCAGCCTCTTTTAGCTCTTGCTTGGCTTCTACGTCAATATCGCGTACATCCATTATGCGCGCGTTATTTACTACGGTATCTAGCACATCAAAATCGAACTTTTCTTCTTCGGCTTCTATTACTTCAATTTTGGCTTTAACTGTCGGTTTTTTAGAAATAACACCACAATATTCAGGCATCGTTTCAGCCATTTCAGCTGTACCAATTTGGCGAGCAAGATTAATAATTTCTTGTTTATCATTTTGAATTAGCGGGCGTAAAATGAGCGTTTCAGTAACGCGGTCAATCACGCTTAAGTTCGCTAATGTTTGACTAGATACTTGGCCAATACTTTCACCAGTGACAAGCGCCTGAATGTTTAACTTTTCAGCCACTACACTTCCTGCTCGCATCATCATACGTTTAAGTACAACACCCATTTGGCTGTTTTCAACGTTTTCTAGAATTTCAGCAACAACAGGTTCAAAATCAACTGTTATAAATTTAACTTTATGTGTTGAGCTGTATTTTTTCCATAAAAAATAGCTCGCTTGCTTAACACCAATCTCGTGCGCTGCGCCACCTAGATTAAAGAATAAAAAGTGCGTACGTGCGCCTTTACGAATCATTTGGTAACTTGCTACGCCAGAGTCAAAACCACCCGACATAAGCGAAAGCACGTCTTCTTGCGTTGGTAGTGGAAAGCCCGCCATACCAAAATGCGTTTGCGAAACAATATAAGCTTTATCGTCTTTTACTTCTAAGCGTATTGTTACTTCTGGACGGCTAAGTTTAACGCTTGCGCCTTCAATATGTTGATTTAGCCCACCACCAACATAACGCTCTAAATCAGTCGAGGTAAAGTCGTGCTGGCCTATACGCTTAGCACGCACACAAAAGGTTTTACCCACAATTGTATGACCCACTAACGCTATTGTTTTTTGATAGATATCATCGAGAGTTTCAAATTGCGTCTCAGTTACTTCAATAAACTGAACGATACCAGGTATGCGTTTAAGGCTGTCGATAAAATCAAGGCGAACTTGTGCATCTTCAAGCTTTGTAACAACTGAAATATTATCCCAGTTATTTCTTACTTGTACTTTTTCGTCAAGACGTCGCAATACAATCTTAATGTTATTTTCTAACACTTTAGTAAAGCGTTTACGGACCGAACGGCTTTTGATGGCTATTTCAGGATGTAGTTTGACGATAAATTTAAGCATAGTTCACTCTTAGACTGCGGGAATTCGCGCTCCCAGGCATTTGGCGCGCGATTATAGCAAAAAATCCAGCGTCTAGGAAACAACCAAAGGGCAACGGCTAAACAACAGTTGGGGCTTGTTGCGCTAATTCGGTGTATTTTTCGCGTAATAGGTTCATTTTATTAATACTTTTATCGGTACTGTACGCTCTAAATAATGTAAGTACTTTTAAAATACCGTGATATATATCTTGCTCAGCAAGGGTACCGCTTGGCCTACGAGCCTTAATATAAGGCGTCCAAAAGCTAACAGTTAACTTTAGTGTATGGGCTAAATCAATGACATCTTGCTCATCAATAGTAATCATTTCACTATCGCGAAGACCTAGAATAATTTTACGAACTTGCTCTAATAACTCTAACTGAAAATCAATGTAAGCTTGTTTTAGCTCAGTGTCTCTGGCGAGTATATCGCCAAGATTGTCGTAAAAAAAATGGTAACGCCACATCAATTCAAATAACGAATCTAAATAAGCCGTTAAATGATTAAATGCATCATCATCTTTATTAATAGGTTTAAAGTGAGTATTTAAATGATCGCGATACAGCGCAAAAATATGACGGATAATGTCTTCTTTATTTTTAAAATGATAATAAAGATTACCCGGGCTCATCCCTAAGTTTGATGCAATATGATTTGTCGTTATTGCACGCTCACCATTTTCGTTAAACAACAAAATACTGGTGTGTATTATTTTATCCTTGGTATTCATATGCTAATACTCAAATTATCTATAGGCTACATTACACTCAAAAGAGGTAAACAGTATAAACAAATATGAATCATTAAAACACTCAAACCTTGGACTGACCTGTTCAAAGAAAGTAAGTGTTTATATGCTTTATTAGCTAGGCTGCTTTGTGGCATAAACACTGTTAAACTAGCGCTAAAATCATAAATAGTGAACATTATGAAAGTTATTGCAATTTACCCTGGCACCTTTGATCCACTAACCAATGGTCATACAGATCTTATTCAACGTGCAGCTAAAATGTTTGATACCGTATTAGTTGCGGTTGCGAACAACCCAAGTAAGAAACCCTGTTTTAACCTTGAAGAACGTGTTGAACTTGCAAACTCTATTTTAAGTCACTTAGATAATGTTAAGGTCATTGGTTTTTCTGGCTTATTGGCTGACCTTGCGCGCGATCACAATGCTAATGTGCTTATTCGTGGTATTAGGGCTGTATCTGATTTTGACTATGAATTTCAATTAGCTAACATGAACCGCCGCCTGAATCCTGATTTAGAAAGTGTATTTTTAACACCCGCAGAGCGAAATTCATTTATTTCATCAACGCTTGTTAAAGAAGTAGCACGTCACAATGGTGATGTAAGCGAGTTTGTAGACCCTGTAATTGTCAAAGCGCTAAAAACTAAATTGGGCTGTGGTGCCAGTTAATAATAAATAAGGCCTGTTAGCACTGAAATCCATTACTAATAGGCCCTTTTATTAAACACTTTATTTAGCTTTCCTTCTAACCAAGCAAGTTTTAAAATATCTTTACCTATAAAGAAAACTAAAACCATGGTCAAATCTGTAAAATTTATACCTACTATGTACACCCACCAGAACCACCAAAATTCATAATGGTGCATAACATCATTATCTATATACATTGCAAAAAATAGTAAGGTGTTTATACCTAAACCAAATAATAAATAAATGTATACACCGCTAATTTTTATAAAAAAACCAGATAAAATAATAACAAATAGAGTAATACTATCGAATAAGAAAAAATCGAAGTAAGTTATCGAATCCATATCAATAAAAATACTAGAAGAGTAAGAAAGTGCCATGATGAAAGATAGCCAAACAATGCTTTTATCTGCGTTATTTATAGAGCTTACTAAAGAATATAGAAAAGCCATCAAAAAGCCCCACTGTACAAAAGCACCTATATAAAAAGAGATGTTTGTATTTAAAAGTAGCTCAATCATCTTACTCCAACACTAGATAAAAAATTATTATACCGCTTTACATATTACGGCAACATCAGAAAAGGCACAAAATCACTCTTCTTTTAAGTTGAGCTATACTGCCTCAGCGATCCAAACTTAACTTTCTAACACACCTTAAAAGCTTGTTTAAGCCTAAAACATCCTTATTGATGATTAATACCAATGCCATTGTAAAGTCGACAAAATACATTCCAAAAATATAAACAGTCCAAAACCACCAATAGTAAAGAGTACCTGCAATTTCAATATCGTAGTGCATACCTAAAAATAAACATGCATTAATAAAAAGGCCTACAATTAAATAGGAGAAAACAATTGGTACTAATTTTTTATATATAAATCGCCAAAGTATCAGGGCGCTAATAGTAGCAAGATCATAATAGAAGTAATTTAGGTGAGGATTTTCAATAAGTGGATCCATAAAAAGACTAGATATATATGAGGCCATCATTATAAATGAAAGATGCGTTCTACTTTTATCATTTTTATTAATACTCGCTGATAGGTTATATAAAAATGCGATTAGGAAGAACCATGTAAATAGTATTGCTACGTTATATCCTAAATCTACCAGAGCCCAAAGTATGTCAGCCACTACTATTATTCCTTTTCATAATACTATTGTGGAACCATATTTTAATTGCAGCTAAAGCTAAAAAATCTTTGTTTATAAAAAATATAGCTAGCATCATAAAGTCGGCTAAATTAATAACAATTGAATAAAAAAACCAAAACCACCAAGGTTCGTAATTATTAAAAACTGACACATCTATATACATACCAAGAAATAATGATGAGTTTATAATCAACCCTAACAACAAGTAGATCGATATAAGATTTTCAATAATGAACAACCTTAAAATAATAATGGCGAAAATAGTTGTTATATCAAACAAAAAGAGCTGAAAATACGATATGTGTTGTATATCTATAAACAAGCTTGAGGAGTAAGAAATTGACATAACAAATGATAACCATACAGCTTCTTTTCTAGGTTTGTTAATACTTATAACTAATGAGTACAAAAAAGCCATTAAAAAGCCCCACTGTACAAATGCACCTATGTAAAAAGAAATTGCTGGATTAACTAGAATATTATCCATTATTTTTGAGATTTTTGTTGAATACTAGTGACAGAATCATTAAAACATCGAACATATTTACACCAACAGAATAAACACTCCAATACCACCAAGGCTCATAGTTATACAAGATGTTTAGATCGTAATGTAATATTAAGGTAAGCACAGCATTTATTATTAACGCAAAGATGATGAAGTGAAAAGCTATAGAGCGGTGAAGTACTTTAAAGTACTCTAAAATTAACAAAGCTAAAATTGTAACAAAATCGTAGAGCATCGAGTTTAAATATAAACCTTCTAATAAGTCTATATAACCACTAAAAACATATGAGCAGAGCATAAGCGCAGATAAATAAACAGGAGACTTATTTTCTTTATTTATCGTAGAGGTCAAACAATACAGAAAGGCCATTAAAAAGCCCCACTGAGTGAAGGCTTGTACATAAACCATTAGGGGTTCAGTAACGTACATTTAAGCTAAGTTACTTTGTGGGTATCGTTTGACTTGAAGTAATTAAGGAGTTTGCTTTTTAATTTATGAAAACCAAGTAAGTCTCTATCTACAATCAAAATAACAATCATTATAAGATCGATTATATTGACTGAAAATGTATACAAATCCCACAAGAACCAAGGTTCCCTGTTATTGTAAACATACATATCTAAGTACATACACAAACTCAATAATGAATTAACTATAAGGCCTATTAATAAATACATAAATGAGGGAGTTGTTTTTTTTAATAGTAAATAAACTGATAATAAGGCACCCACAGTAGCATAATCATAAAGTGCCCAATCAAGATAAAGTGAGCTTTCAACTGATAACCATGAGAAAAAATAGTCTGATGTAGAATAAGAAAACATCATAATGAAAGAACTGAGCAATAAGGTTGTATTTCTTTTTATATCTAATGAAAAAACAAAAATATTAAAAAAAAATGCCATCAAAAAACCCCACGAGGCAAAAGCTGATAGCGAAAAGAAACCAAAAAACTCAGTTAAAAACATTCATTACCTTCATTAATTATTTTGGTTTATTTGGGGGATAAAGTATCACACCACCACGCTGTAAATCAGTACTCGCAGCAGCCATAGCTTCTTGTGAGATGCTTACTGTATCAGATTGCAGGGTTTTAGGGCTAGCAGTTTGTTCCATTGCAGGCTTTAATTGTTGTGTTTTGTTGTATGCTTGCATTTGTAATTGGCTATTAGCTGAAACTTGCATGTGATTGATCCTTGTAAAAGTTTTAATTATATTTGGTGCAACTTTTAACCACATTATTATGTAGATAAATGCATTACCTGTTTTAAGCAGTGATAGCTATTTTGCTATCTATCTTATACAAAGCAACCAATGTGCCAACTTTTTTTGACACATTAAAATTCACTCAAAAAATATAATCAAACCAAACAACTCCGACCAGTTTACTGCAAATATAAAAAAACGCACAGGGATAACCGTACGTTTTTTATATCCAGGGAGTTTAAGCTACGTATTTACACGGGATCTCCGCAGGTGTACTTAGCTTCAAAATATATTCCATTGCTACTTCGTCACAATTTTCTTTACGAAGGCAAAGTTCACAATCTTTCATTACTTTTTCAGGCAAAGAGTCTTTGCTACAAAAAGTAAAACGTTGTTGTTCAAAAAAATCGGGTACACGGGTCAATACAATAACTCGGTTAAGTGCCAATTTTTTGGCTTTAGCAAGTAGGTGCTCTACAAGCTGTCTACCCTGCCCCGTCACTTTACTTTTTGGGTCTATACCCAATGAGCGTATTTCAGCAAGGCCGGTATCGTAAATGTATAACGATGCACAGCCCGACACTTTTCCATTTATTTCAGTAACTGCAAACTCGTTAATAGAGTGCACCATATCGCTTTTTGCACGAGGTAGGTTTTCGCCTACCGTTGCCCAATGCTGTATAAGTGTGGCTATTGCCTCTACATCATCTAAATTTGCATCACGTACCGTTATTTGCTGTTTTTTTTTGGCTTCTTTAACAGCATTAGTTACTTGCTCAATAGACGTCCCACCAAGCGCTTGACGCGCTTTTATACACGCATCAATTTCAAGTACTGGGTAAACATCGTCTTCAAATACAGTGTTTACTGATTTGTACTGTTCAAGTGATAGCTCCTCAAGCGTTTTACCTTCGCTAATCGCAAGCTGTACAAGTACACCCACAATGTGATGCCCTTCTCTAAATGGCACACCTTTAGCAACTAAGTAATCAGCAAGTTCAGTGGCATTAGCGTGGCCGCCTTTTGCCGCTGCTAACGTTTTATCACCATTTACTTTTACGCCTTTAATACACGCTTGCGCCATATGAATACATGCAAGCCATGTTGGCATAGCGTCAAACAGGCCTTCTTTGTCTTCTTGCATATCTTTATTGTATGCAAGTGGCAACGCTTTTAATGTCATCATCATAGCGCTAAATGCACCAAATACACGTCCGGTTTTACCGCGAATAAGCTCGAGTGCATCAGGATTTTTTTTCTGAGGCATGAGCGATGAGCCTGACGTGACGTTATCAGCAAGCTCTATAAATCCGGCTTCACCCGAATTATAAAAAATCAGATCTTCAGACATACGAGATAAGTGAATCATCGAAATAGACGCACAACTTAAAAGATCTAACACGAAGTCACGATCAGATACGCCATCAAGGCTATTTTTTGTAGCCGCTGTAAAACCTAATCCGTGGGCTAATGCTTGGCGATCAATCGGATAAGCTGTACCTGCTAATGCACCACTGCCTAATGGGCAAAAATTCATGCGCGCTTTAGCATCTTGCAGGCGGCTTTCATCGCGCTCTAGCATTTCTACATACGCCATACACCAGTGGCTAAACAATACTGGTTGTGCGCGCTGTAAATGCGTGTAACCTGGCAATATTGTGCCAAGCTCTCGCTCTGCAAGCGCTACAAACTCGCCTTTTAGCTGTGCAATGGCATCTAGTAAATGATCGGCTGTATCACGGCACCATAGTCTAAAATCGGTGGCAACTTGGTCATTACGGCTTCGGCCTGTATGTAATTTTTTAGCTAAATCACCTACTTTTTCAATTAGAGCAGCTTCAACATGTGAATGAATGTCTTCTGCACCTGAAGTAGCAACTGATTGTGGATCAGCTTTAACTTCTTCAAGTAGCTCATTTAATGCAGCAACTAATTTTGTATGCTCATCACTTGAAAGTACATTTACCTGTTCAAGTGCACCAGCCCATGCCACAGAGCCAATAATATCTTGCTCTGCTAACTGGTAGTCAAAGGGAAGAGAGTCGTTAAATTGCTTAAACGCCTCATCTGGACCCGTAGAAAAACGTCCGCCCCATAATGCCATGAAATCTCTCCAAACCCTGTAATGCCCCTTTTATAAGGGGCTATAAATAATTTACTTTTTAGCCAATGCTGAAATTCTGCTTGAAAGCGAGAATAAACGAATAAAGCCTTCAGCGTGTGACTGGTCATACACATCATCTTCGCCAAATGTAGCAAATGCTTCGCTGTATAAGCTATTTGGTGATTGCTTTTGAACCGCAGTTACTTGACCTTTATATAGCTTAAGTACCACTTCACCTGTTGCCACTTTAGAAAGTGCTTCTGCACCAGCTAAAATAGAATCTTTAAGTGGTGTAAACCAACGTCCGTCGTACACTAAATGTGAAAATTCACCACCTAGTACTTCTTTCCATTTACGGCTTGCTTTATCAAGCACTAGCTCGTCAATGGCTTGAAGCGCAGCCATAATTACTGTGCCACCTGGTGTTTCATAACAACCGCGTGACTTCATACCTACTAAACGGTTTTCTACAATATCAACACGTCCAACGCCATGAGGCGATGCAATATCGTTTAATTTAACTAAACAGTCATATGGTTTAAGTTCTTCGCCATTTACAGCAACCACTTCGCCTTCAACAACTTTTAAAGTTACTAGTTCTGCCTTATCTGGTGCTTGCTCTGGAGAGTTAGTCCAAGTCCATACTTGCTCAGTTGGTTGGCACCATGGATCTTCAAGCTCACCACCTTCGTGCGAAATATGCCAAGCGTTAGCATCACGGCTATAAATTTTTGTAGCAGATGCTGAACACGGAATGTCACGCTCTGCTAAGTAATCAAGTAATGATTCACGACTCGATAAGTCCCACTCACGCCATGGCGCAATTACTTTTAAATCTGGAGCAAGGGCTGCAAAACATGATTCAAAACGAACTTGGTCATTACCTTTACCAGTACAACCATGAGAAAGTGCATCAGCACCTACTTTACGTGCAATTTCAACTTGTGCTTTAGCAATAATAGGACGCGCCATAGACGTACCTAGTAAATAAGTACCTTCGTAAATCGAGCCCGTTTTAAGTGTTGGATAAATGTAATCACTTACCATTTCATCTTTTAAATCAACTACGTAACATTCTGAAGCACCTGAAGCGATTGCTTTAGCTTCTACGCCTTCAAGTTCTTCTGCGCCTTGACCTACATCCGCTACAAACGCAACAACTTCACAACCGTAGTTTTCTTTTAACCATGGCACGATAGCCGATGTATCAAGACCACCTGAATAGGCTAAAACGACTTTTTTAATTGAACTCATAGGTGTTCCTTAACAAAATTTGGATTTAGTAATGTAACTAGCAAAGCATTTTGCGCGTGCATGCGATTCTCTGCTTG
Organism: Pseudoalteromonas sp. Z1A2; assembly: GCF_011378755.1. NCBI lineage: Bacteria > Pseudomonadati > Pseudomonadota > Gammaproteobacteria > Alteromonadales > Pseudoalteromonadaceae > Pseudoalteromonas > Pseudoalteromonas sp. Z1A2. Next base: position 204,590 of record NZ_WTKX01000003.1, read on the forward strand.
TTGAATAATTTTCGATGCTGGACCATCCATTACCTCAGAGGTAATTTCAAATTCACGGTGTGCCGGTTGGCAATGTAATACCGTAGTTGCACCGGTTTGATCTAGCAATGCCTGATTTAATTGATAAGGCATATATTTTTCTTTAACTTGCTCAAGCGGTGTTGTATCACCCATTGATACCCATGTATCTGCATATACAACGTTTGCACCAACAGCCGCTTCAACACGGTCACTTACCATCACTGATGCGCCATTCATTGCCGCTATTTGCTCTGCCTTTTTAAGGATTTGCGAATCAGGCGAGCTGCCTTTTGGCGTTACAGCAACAAAATCAGTGCCAAGCGTTGCCGCTAAAAGCATTAATGAATGAGTTACATTGTTGCCCTCACCTAAGTAAGCCACTTTAAGCTCGCTCACATCGCCGTGAACTTCTTGAAGCGTTAAAAAATCAGCAAGCGCTTGGCATGGGTGGTATAAATCACACAAACTATTTACTACCGGTACTGATGCGTATTCACCTAATGTAGTTAATGTGCTGTGCTGATTTACGCGCGCAACAATACCATCGGCCCAAGTAGAAATATTAAGTGCGAAATCTTTAATTGATTCACGTGCACCCATAGCGCCATTTTGCTGATCTAAATAAACTGCATGGCCACCAAGGCGGTTAATACCTATATCAAACGATAAACGAGTACGTAAACTTTGTTTTTCAAACAATGTTACGATTGATTTTCCCGCTAATACATTGCTGTATTTTTCTGGTTTTGCTTTTATATCTTGCGCTAACTTTAATAAATTAAGTGCGCCTTCTTGGTCTAACTCTAAACCCGTTAAAAAATTCTCAAACATAATAAACCTATGGTGTAATCTTAGTTCCGACATGCTCGCCTTGTAGCAGAGCAGTTAAATTTTCTGGCTTTTGCCAGCTGGAAATATACACACCGCGTCGTAAATGTTGGGCAGCGTGAAGGCTGGTCTTAACTTTGACCTCCATCCCGCCCACAATTACTCCATTTGAAATTAAAGTATCAATGTGTTTTGTGTCAAGTTGATGTAACGGCTGTTTATTTTCATCAAGCACTGCTTCAACATCCGTCATAAAAATAAGCTCGGCATTTAAGTTACTAGCAATAGCCGCTGCTGCTTCATCTGCATTTACGTTGTACCAAAGCCCTTGCTCATCAAAGCCTATAGAGCTAACAATGGGTAGGCGACCGATTTTAAGTAAATCATTAACAATAGAATCGTCGTTGCTTTTACATTTACCCACCAAGCAAAGCGCTTTTAGCTTTTGAGTGGCAGTAACACCTGCCTCAAAAAGGCTTAAGCCCACAGGCTTGTGCCCAGCACTAATAGCTTGAGTCATTAATTGTTTATTAGCGCAACCTGCAAGCGCACCCACTATATAAGGCATTTGCTCTGCTGGGCTAATACGTAATCCTTGGTGTTTAGCACTGGCAAAACCCGCTTGTTTTAACCATGTATCAACTAAAGCGCCACCGCCATGTACAATCACAAACTCATCATTTGTTTGCTCATTTAATACATCAAACAACGCTTTTGCTGCATTTTCTGTATTAAGTACTGCACCACCTAGTTTAATTACCCACGTTTTTTTACTCATTTAAAACGCTCCTTTTAAACCAGTGGTATGATCTAAATTCATAGAAATATTAATACACTGCAAAGCTTGTCCAGCAGCGCCTTTTAATAAGTTATCAATAGCAGACATCACAATTAACTGCGTTCCTTGTTGCTGCCAGCCAATATCAACAAATGGCTGCTTAGCTACACCTTTAATTGAAGGTACTTTATCGCCTAATAAACGAATTAATGGCTCGCTCGAAAGTACTTGATAAGCCGATGCAACGTTTTCCTTGGTAACGCCTGGCTTAAGCTGTACATAAATAGTTTCTAAAATACCGCGCGGAAAATTACCTAAGTGCGGTGTAAACAACACTTTGTGGCCAAGGTGTTGTTCAATTTCAGGGCCGTGGCGATGGTTAAACAAACCATAAGGTGCAAGCGACACTTCACAAAAATGCGTTCCTACACTAGCTTTACGCCCGGCACCCGTAACGCCCGAAACCGCATTAATAATAATACTTTCGCTGCTCAATAAGCCTGCTTGCTTAAGCGGTTTTAGCGCATTAAGCGCTGCTGTTGGGTAACAGCCTGCAACAGCAATTAGCTTTGCATTAGCGATAGCATCATGGTTCCACTCAGCTAGACCGTAAGCCGCTTCATTTAAAAGCTCTGGATGTTGATGCTCAAAACCATAGTAAGTAACGTAGTCGTCATTGCTTGCTAAACGATAGCCACCAGATAAATCAAATACCTTTTTACCCATAGCTAAAAATTGCGGCGCTAAATCAACACTTACTTTGTGATCGGTACATAAGCATACGTAATCAGCATCACTTTGAATGTCATCAAAAGCTGATACGCTAAGAGGAAGTAAAGGGCAGTCTAGTAAGCCAAGGTGCTCTGGGTATAAATCACTTAGCAATTTATTTTTATCTAAGCTACCCTCAGATACATAACAGCCTGTTAAAGTTAAGTTTGGATGCTTAGCAACTAAACTTGCTAACTCTGCGCCGCTGTATCCGCTTGCGCCAATAATCACTACATTCATTTGTTACTCGTTATCTTAAAATTAATTACTACTTATCTATAATGTTCGCTTAAACTAGCTTAGACGCTAATTAAGTCTTTTTTATTAATGAATTTTGATTATCGTCGCATTATTTTCATGGCGTTACTTTTAATATATTTATGCTTAAAAAGTGAATTGATATTCATCATAAATACTTTTATATTGTTATGCAATTAAATTGAATAATAATTTTGGATTTTTTTATGCCTTTGCCTTCGTTTATTTCCATGTACCAACAATTGATTGCAGCCCCTTCTATTAGTGCTATTGAAGACAACCTGTGTATGAGCAATAAAAACGTAATTGAACTCCTAGCCAGTTGGTGCGAAACAATCGGTTTTACGTGTGAAATTATAGAATTAGAAGGAGGTAAAGGGCGCTATAATTTATTAGCAAAACGCGGAGAAGGTGATGGCGGATTAATGCTAGCTGGTCATACCGACACAGTGCCTTTTGATGACAGTCGTTGGAATCATAATCCATTTAAACTTACCGAACTCGATAACAAATTGTATGGGCTAGGAAGTATTGATATGAAAGGCTTTTTTGCTTTTGTATTACAAGCGATTAGTGAACTTGATGAAAAGCAGCAAACTCAGCCTATTTTAATCCTTGCCACCGCCGACGAAGAAACAACGATGGCTGGTGCACAACAAATATGTAAGCACCCGAATTTAAAACCTGCGCGTTGTATAATAGGCGAACCTACTGATATGACGCCAGTATTTATGCACAAAGGCCATATGAGTACAGCAATAAGAGTGGTTGGTCGCTCTGGGCATAGCTCCGATCCCGAACGTGGTCTTAACGCCATTGAAGTAATGCATAAAGTGATTACAAAATTGATGATCTTAAAAGAACAATTAAAGCATAAGTATTCAATATACCACTTCGAAATCCCTTATCCAACATTAAACTTAGGTAATATTCATGGCGGCGATAACGCGAATAGAATTTGTGGTTGCTGTGAAATGCATATAGATATGCGCCCATTACCAGGTTTAAGTGTACAAGAACTACAAGCATTCGTACTCGATGCAACGAAAGAGATAAATCAGCAATACCCAAATGCGGTGAGCGTTATTGATCTACATGAACCAATACCGGCATTTAGTGGGAGCACCGACAGTGCTTTAGTAAAAATGGCTGAAAAAATAGCGGGGCAAAAAGCGGTCGCAGTAAATTACTGCACTGAAGCGCCGTTTATCCAGCAACTCGGTTGTGAAACGATTGTAATGGGCCCAGGCTCAATTAACCAGGCACACCAGCCTGATGAATTTTTAGCGATGGAAAAAATAAAACCATCACAACAAATAATCACTGATCTTATAAAAGCAAATTGCTTTAGCTAATAAGATTACAATAAAGGCGCCAATTGGCGCCTTTATTAATACAGAACTAAGGCCTAATCACCTTTAACTTCTAAGTTAATAAACTTAACTAGCTCTTCAGGTTGCCCTACTAGCATCATAACTTGTTGGTTAATTTCCATCATAGTTTTACCTTCAGGTAGCTTTGCAGACACACTGAATGAATTTAAACCTTTCGCAAAGCTGGTTAAAGCCTCTGCAATATCTTCAGTTACAGGAGCTTGTTGTAACTGTTGCTCTAGCGTCATTTCCATTTGCTCAAGCGTCATACCTTGCTTTTCAAGCTCGCTTGAGAGTAAATCTTTTAATTTACCCTGGTTATTTAAGGCAAAGCTAACATTACGCGGCTCTAATTTACTCATTGCTTGCATAACAAGTGTTTGCTGCTGTAATTCTTGCTCATACGTCAGCGGTTGATCACCCGCTTCTTGCTGCGCCTTGCTAATAGCCAATGAAGCATCCATTAACGCTTTTGAATTAGCTAAACCCATATCCATATTAAAACTAACAATGTCTTTTGCATCAAGCTTAACTACTACATCACTATTGCCAGACTCTTCATCGTAATCAAGTGATGAATGTAAGTCGTAACTTGCCGACGCTAACATTTCGTTTGTATCAGCTGGTAATTTTGATACGAAGCTTTTATCAAACTGAAAGCTTTTTACATCAAATGATGTATGTGGTGATATTTTATCCGGCTCGTAACCAGTTATTTCAATGCTTTGAATATTAGCAACATTGTCACCTTCAGGGCTTATTACTTCCATGTTTGTTATTTCTACACTCTTTGAAATAACACTTGCCGATAAACCAGCGTATTTAAATGTAGCGCCAGTTTGCTCGCTTACTAAAGCAAGTTGCTTATCTACTTCTGCACGCACTTCTTGAGTTGCTACGTAGTTTGCGTAACTAACACCACCAACGCCTGCGGCCACAAGAGCTGCAACTATAACTAATTTTTTCATGTCATTTCCTTATTTAATTCTTTCTATAAAGTGTCTCAACTTAAGAGTAACACTGAAGAACATCACCGATAAGTGTTAATTAATCAAACTAAGTAACTCATGTACGGTTTTTACAGGGGTAATTTTAGCGCCTAGCCCTTCCATCGATTTATGGTAATTGCGAAATGGAATATATATTTCTGTAAAACCATGTTGTGCAGCCTCTTTAACACGCGGTACACCACTGTCTATTGGGCGTACATCGCCGTTTAAGCTAAGTTCTCCCATAATACACGTGGTACGAGGTACAACAAATTCGTTTAAACTGCTAAGTAACGCGGTTACTAATGCTAAATCGATGCAGGTTTCTGTCTCATCAATTCTTAAACCACCCACAATATTAAAAAACGTATCGTGAAATATTTTAGTTTTAGTATGCTTACGTAATATACCGGTCAGCATTTTTATACGATTCATATTTAAACCAACACAAACACGCTGCGGAAATTCAGCTTCTGTTTCGGTAGTTAAACATTGAATCTCAAGCAATAAATTACGATTCCCTTTACGAATACAGGTAATAGTAGAGCCAGGTGAGTCGGTGGTTGAACCCGATAAAAATATTTCACTTGGATTATCAACGCTTAACATCCCACGTTCACACATTTTAAAAATGCCAACAGTATCAATATCACCAAAGCGGTTTTTATTTGCCCTAAGGGTTCGTATTTGCCCATCGTTGGTATCTATGTGTAAAAGCGCATCAACAATATGTACAAGTGTTTGAGGGCCTGCTATTTCGTTATTTTTATTTACGTGAGCAATAATGAACATAGTTACATCATTTTGCTTACAGTACTGAGTTAATGCTTGGGCGGCGCTTTTTACTTGCGAAGGCGAGCCTGGGCTACCATTTGCCGTATCGGTTACAACAGCTTGAATAGAGTCAATAACAGCAAACTTAATTTTATTTTTCTCGAGCTCTTCGATGATGGTTTCAACGCTCGTTTCTGAAAGTAAATAAAGCTCTTCCGGGTTATAGTTTAACTTTAAACGATTTACCCTGTTTTTAAACTGCGATAAAGATTCTTCTGCCGTACAGTAAAGTGACGGCATCCGTTGTGACATTCTCGCCACTAAGTCAGATAGCAAAGTTGTCTTACCCGCCCCCGGATCGCCCGAAATTATATTAACAGAGCCAGTAGTCACCCCGCCGCTTAGTACGCGATCAAGCTCGCCGATTTCAGTTAGCTGCTTTTCAGCCTCTGATGTAGCAATATCATTGATTTTTTTAGAACCACCACCAACACCACCAGCATAACCACCAACGTTTGATCGTATTGATGCTTTTTTACTATGCCCTGCTGAAGGCTTAAATTCCGCTAATGTGTTCCACGCACCGCAGCGACATTGACCCTGCCAACGTTGATAGTTCATGCCACATTCGGTACAAACAAATTCTACTTTTGCCGCTTTAGCCATAGATCACTTTACCTACTATTCTTTAAATTAAAAAAATTCTTACTATTAGGCGCTTATTTTGCCATTTCAGGCATTTACTTAGCAACAAACTCTTGCCTGCTTAAAAATCTAGCGTCACAATCAATAAATACACATGGTGTTTCTTTTTAGCTATAATTTAGGGCATACTTTTTGCTTTGTAATAGTTTAAAGTAACTTGCCAATAAAATGGCAAATAACACATACATAACAAGAGCTAAACAGTAGTAACTCAAATAATTGTACCTATATTAATAACGTAGCGCGATTTAACGTTTATTGAACTTCTAATAAATGGACTTAACAGTATACCTACTTTTTCAATTAGACGGTGATGGTTTTATAAATGGCTGATGACATAATGCTCAAACACGAAGATCTCGTGAATGAGTTAAAAACATATTTAGGCAACGCTAAATTTGATCTAATTTTCAAATCAAAAACCGCAGGGTTAACTAAACCTGAGCAATTTTTAATGAAAATGGAAATGTCGCGTTTATCTCAGCCAGTGGCACGTTTTGTTGATCTTCGCGGATTAGTGACAGGCCAAGTAAAACCATATGAGCATAACGGCAAGCAACACTTTATGGATGACACAGCCATTGAAGTGTTTGAAAAAGCGCTTAAACAACATGGTGAATACACCTTAGCTGTTTACGAAGCCGTAATGAATACAGAAAATAACCACCGCGTATTACAAAAACAAGCAGCCGAAAAATCAGAGTTACAAGAGTTAGAAAATAACTTAAACACTGAAGTAATTAAGTTTGCCTCTTACGAGAGCCGCCGTGAAGAACGGATGAATTACTCAATAAAAGTAACGATTGATTACAAAGATAAAAAGAACATTGCTGCTAGCACCTCAGATATATCTTTAAGCGGTTGTAAAGTTAAGCTTGCAACGCGCTACTCTATAAAAAAAGGCGAACTCATCGCAATGCGCTTAGTAGGCCTTGAGCAAGACTTTGAACTTGGCCTAAAAAACGGTATTCAATACGAAGTTGTTGCAGTAGAAAATATCTCTCGTGAATTTAATCACATCCGCTTAAAGCGCACTTATATAGAAAACAACGATGCCTTTAATGACTTTTTAGAAAGTTTTATTCATGGTAATAAGCGTCGTTATAAAGTAAATCTAGATAATACGCTCGATGCTGTAGTATCAAAGGGGTATGAGCAGTACTACATTCCTCGCGTAACGTCTTTATATGTGTTTTTAAGTAAAAAAGATGAGCAATATTACCCAAGCCTTAGCCTTACCACTGAAAATAATATTTTTATTCAGCGCTACTTTACCGATGAAAGAAAAATACCGTGTTTGTACAATATACTTAATCATCAGCGTATTACACAATTACTAACTCAAATTACCGCAGTAAAAGAAGATTACCTCTATACATTTACACATATATCATCAGGTAAAATTTATTACTACTCAGCGACGCGTACAGAGTTAAATAACAACCCTAAATTACGTGATCTATTTTTAGGTTTTGGTAGCCAAAAAGAGAGCTGGCAGTGCTTTAAAATACAAGTAATGCCAAGTCATCCAGATGATTCTTTTATACCGCTTTCACTACCTAATAGTGCCGGTGAAAATATAGAAAAATTAAATAAGCCGCCTTCACCTCGTGTAAAAGGCCTTATAAAAGATGTTAAGTATATTGTTGTACTTACAAATATTGGCAATAAAGCTGAACAAGCAAATTATAAACAACTTACTTTTGATAAAGCATTAGTAAATCAGCTCAAGCACTTTGGCCACGCAAAACACAAAACACCACCCTACTTAGATATTGTGCCACTTGAATACGTAAATTTACGCTCGCATAAGCGCTACCTTTATAAAACACCAGTTAGTGTCACTATTAATGATGAGGTATTTAACGGCTATACACGTGACTTTTCGGTAATGGGTTTGCAGTTAGAGTGCGAACAACCTGCCACATTTAAAAAAGGCGATATAGTACTTTTAGCATTCCCTGAACTTCAAAAAATAACTAAAAAGCATAAGCTTAGTGAACTAAAGTACGAAGTAATGGCCATCAGTAAGTCATTTACTACTATTAACCTAAAAGCAAATCGTATTGCTGATTTACCCCATGCTGGCGTGACCTTTTTCACTCAGCTAATAGAAGGTAATAAAGACAAACTTAAAGTATCTGAAGAAGCACCTAAAGTAGAAGGCTTATCTACCGCACTTAGAAATATGGTTACAAAAAGCGTTTGCCAATTTCCGCTATATTTACACAAAGAAGCTGCACACTTTAAAACCGGCGCAATTGGATATGGGTTATACGCCAGCCCTATGCACGTGATTTTGCAAAACTTTGGTTTATTAAGTAACAAAACTGACTTTTCGAGCATTCTGACCGAAGAGCAAATTATTAATGTAATAACACCAAATATTAAAGATCGCAGCCGCCAAGATGCACCGCTTGCTTTTACACTTGCTATTAACTTCGATCCTCGAAAAGGCAGTATTGAAGAGGCTATTGTTAGCCAATGCGCTTTAGGTGAAGACTACTCAAGCTTTTATAAACAAATTAGTAAAGGTATTACATCGCAACTTATATTCGTAATGCGTTTGTATATATCGCGCACAGGTCGCCCCGATACTGATTATCTTTCTAATGAGCTAAAATACGTAAGTCAGTACGCAATGCACAAAGCTAAAGATTTAGAAGAAGCCTTATGGGCCGTAGCTGGTGTGGGTGATGTAGTAGATATAACTGAAGAAGCGCTAAGCCATTTAGAACTAAAAAAAGAGCAAGTAGCACAAATGAGCCGCCGTAAGCTTATTTGGTTAAACCGCTTACGTTAAGCGGTTTAACTTAATTTATTTTAAAGTGTTGGTTGTTTTTCTAACGGAATAGCCAACATATACAACAATTGCAATAATGACCCTTCACAAATAGCCGCTTGTGCTTGCTCAACCACTTTAGGCTTACCATGTACGGCCACACCTAGGCCAGCTTTTGCCATCATCACTAAATCATTTGCGCCATCCCCAATAGCTACAGTTTGTGCTTTTTTAAGCCCTAGCTTTTGCTGAAGCACCTCTAATACGACCGCTTTTTGCTGCGCATCGACAATCGTGCCCAGTACTTTACCTGTTAGCTTGTCGTCTTTAAATTCGAGCACATTAGCGTGCACTTCATCTAAATTAATCAGCTCTTGTACACGCTCTGCAAAAGGCACAAAACCACCTGAGGCAATCGCCAAATACCAGTTATGTTGCTTTAAAATTTGGCACAGTATTTTAATACCAGGCATCAATGGTAATGAACTTTTCAGTTCTTCAATTAAGCTTTTTTCAATACCTTCAAGCTTAGCTACACGCTGATATAAACTCTCACTAAAATCAAGTTTACCCGCCATTGCAAGTGCAGTTACAGAAGCAACTTCATCGTATACGTTCGCAAGGCGTGCTATTTCGTCTATGCACTCAATAGTTATTGCAGTTGAATCCATATCCATAACCAATAAACCAGGCTCATATAAATTAGGCGGCGTAGCAACTTGCACTAATTGACAATCAAGCGTGTATGAAAATTCTTGTAGTACTAACGGGTTTATAGTTTTATCTGCATTTTGCGCGTAAAAACACAGTGCTGGTGCAAGCCCTAAATCAGGTTGGTATTGGCATATAGCGGTGACTTTTTGGTTATGTGTCGCTAAAAAGTCAACAATACTGGCAATGTGTTTTTCTGCAAAATCACCTGTAAATGCGATGCTAAATAACCCTAATGCTTTGTTTGGAATATAATCGAGAGGTGTAGATACACCACCACTATAGCTAAACCATTTATTTAGAGTTAAGTGTTGTAATGGTTGCTCAGCAGCTTGCTGTGCCATGTTGATTTGCGACATGGGATCTCCGTGTTTATTTTTATTTTCCTGATAGTTGGCATCTCAAAACTGCTATTCTCAACACTAAATTCGCCATCAGGTGGGGTTTAAGGTTATAGTTAGTGTAGTTGTAACATCAAATCAAAATGCTGTCAGTAGCATAAACGGTGACTATGAAAAATAACCATATTAAAAACCCTATAAGCGTATCCCAAAGAAAGCGGCTCGTTCGCTTAATTCTTGCGGCTGGCTGTTTTGTATTACTAAGCTGGGTGGGTGTTAATAGTAGTTTTCAGAGTCACCAGTTACTTTACGATAGCGCCGACAGCACCGCCAAAAGCCTCACTCAGTTTATGGCTTTAAATGTTAAAACACCTTTAATCGAAAAAAACAAACCCCAGCTCAATGCAATTTGTAACGATATAAGTAAAGATGAGTTCGTGCTTTCGGCCACTATTTACGATCAACAGGGTATTTTATTAGCCAGTAGCGACAATTGGCAGTCGCACCATGTTTATGGTCAACTTTCTGATTCTACCCCCGGAATAAGTAAGTTAAAAACACCTTTTATGGAACCTGTTATAAGCGATGATGACCGCCCTATAGGTTTTGTATCTATTACTTATTTAACTCGCGCTGCAATATCCGACAGCCATAATCATTTTCATGACTTAGGCAGGCAGGTTTTATTAATGCTAGTGATTGCTTGTATATTTACGTGGCAGTTAGGCCGCGGATTAAAGCGCTGGCAGGTAAATCGTTATATGCAAAAAACATCTGAACAAGAATCATAAAGTTGCTTTGCAAGCGTCTCTTTTTCGCTGTGTGGCTTTAAATCACATAGTGCGTCAAACACATCAGGTATATGCAATGGCGTGTTAACCTCCCCTTGGTAGCCACTTAACGGCATTGAAGGTGAATCTGTTTCAAGCACTAAGTGCTCGGGCTCAATAGCGGTAATAACAGCACGGGTTTTAGCTGCACGTTGATAGGTAATAACACCGCCTACGCCAAGCTTAAAGCCCTGTTTGATATAGTACTTCGCTTGTTGGATTGAACCTGAAAATGCATGAATCACTCCCCCATTTTTTGGCTTACAACGTTTAAACGCTTGCGCAATTAAATCATGGCTTTGCCTGTGATGTACAATGAGCGGTAAGCTTAGCTCATTAGAAAGCCCTATTTGCTGTTCAAATAAATAAGTTTGTTTAGAGAGGTTTTCAATGCTTCTATCAAGCCCACACTCACCAATGGCCACCAGCTGATGCTTATTTGTAGTTGCAAAGTCAAATAACGCTTCTATATGCAATTCTCTATGTTGATCTAAGAAGTAAGGATGTAGCCCTGCCGCTATTTTTATACTTGGATAGGTTGCTTTGAGCTCTATAAGAGTATGCGATTGAGCAAGCGTAATACCCGGTACAACAAACTGATTAACTCCCTTTGCGACACACTCGGTTATGAGCGATTCACGACTTGAATCAAACTCACTAAAATCGAGGTGGCAATGAGAGTCAATAAATTGCACGGTTACTTACTCATCTATTTATTAAGGATTTAAGCGTGTAATTTGCCAGCTATTATCTGCTTGGCGCTGATACATAAAACGATCATGTAAACGATGCGCCCCACCTTGCCAAAACTCAATTTTAGTGGGCACTACACAATAACCGCCCCAAAAATCAGGTAATGGAATTGCACCTTTAGCAAACTTATTTTTCATATTAGCAAAGGTTTCCATTAGTACTTTACGTGATGACACCGGACGGCTTTGCGCTGATGCCCACGCTGCTAATTGGCTTTCTTTAGGACGAGATAAAAAGTACTTTGCCACAGCAGAGGTAGGTAATGGTTTAGCCTCACCGTATACAATAACTTGGCGTTCCATGTGGTGCCACGGAAAGTGCAAGGAAATTTTGTTATTGCCTTTAAGCTCCTGCGCTTTACGCGAACCTGTATTGGTAAAAAATACAAAGCCGTTATCATCCAGGTGCTTTAAAAGCACAATACGCTGTGAAGGCTGACCGGTTTCATCAACAGTTGCTACAACCATCGCTGTTGGATCGGGTAATTGGCTTGCTACAGCATGCTCAAGCCATGTTTCAAACTGCTTGAATGGGTCATCTTGCAAGTTATCTTCGCTTAACGCGTCTTGCAGGTATTCACGGCGGATATCTTCGAGTTTCATAACAAATCCTTTAAATAAAGACTTAGAAAAGAGCTTAGAGTAGCGAGCTTAAAACAATAGATATTGAGTAATAAAAAATATTAAGATTCAGGTATATGCGATAGCAATAACACCGAGTCTCGGGTGTATTCCATAGCAGTAAACATAGAGTCTCAGGTGTATCGTTGGGTTTCGTTTCACTCAACCCAACCTACAACGCAAACTACACAGCTCAGATATCTGCAAGTGTAGAAGTGCTGACAAGGCGGAGTGCTTTTTATGCCAAGGAGCATACATTTAGTATGTGACTTAGGCTAAAAAAGCACGACAACGCAGTCAAAGCGAACTACACGCAGCAGACGGTTCACCTAAGTAGTTTAGCCTAAGACAAGGCATTCAACCCGACTTATCCCTATGGACATACGGTTTGTATGTGATTAGGGTAAGTCGGATTGGATAACGCAGTATTAGGTTAAAATACGACGGTGATTACATTTGCTCCATAACTTCAATGCCTAGCAAATCCAATCCCGTTTCAAGAGTTTTAGAAACCAAATTACACAACACTAAACGGCTATCGCGCACGCTTGGCTCTACGCCTTCTTTAAGTACTGGGCAGGCTTCGTAAAATGTCATGTATAAGCTTGCAAGCTCGTATAAGTAACCACATAGTACGTGCGGTGTTGCTTCGCTGATCATTAAATCAAGTACTTCTTCGAGCTGTAGTAGCTTAAGTGCAAGTGCTTTTTCTTGAGGCTCGACAATTGCAACGTCTGAATTTAATGTAGCAGCATCAACGCCTGATTTGCGGAAAATACTGCGTACGCGTGTATAAGCATATTGTAAGTAAGGAGCAGTTGCGCCTTCAAAACTTAGCATGCTGTCCCAGTTAAAAATGTAATCACTGGTACGGTGCTTAGAAAGGTCGGCGTATTTAACTGCACCAATACCTACTTTACGGGCAATTTCGCTGCGATCGCTATCACTTAAATCAGACTCACGTTCAGCTAATTTTGCTGCTGCGCGGTTAATTGATTCTTCTAATAAATCAGCAAGTTTTACTGTGCCGCCAGTACGTGTTTTAAATGGTTTATTATCGGCGCCCATCATGGTGCCAAACGGGCAAAACTCGTAACTTGTTTCGTCTCTTAATAAACCAGCTTTACGCGCTGTTAGCTCTACTTGGTTAAAGTGTAGATTTTGACGTGCATCTACAAAAATTAAGATGCGATCAGCACCTAATTTATTTGAACGGTAGTCACATGCCGCTAAGTCTGTTGTTGCATATAAAAAACCACCGCCAGATTTTTGTACGATAAACGCTGATGGCTCGCCATCTTTATTAGCTAGCTCATCTAAAAACACCACTTGCGCGCCTTGCGACTCTACGGCAATGTTTTTATCTTTAAGTAGGCTAATAATATCGTTAAGCTCTGCGTTGTATGCGCTTTCAGCCATAATATCGGCTTGGGTAAGCGTTACATTTAAACGCTTGTATACTTCTTCAGAGTGTTTAACTGAGGTGGCTATAAATAGTTTCCAAAGTTTTTCACAATGCGCATCGCCGCCTTGTAATTTAACAACGTAGTCACGTGCTTTATCTGCAAAGCCTTCCTCGTCGTCAAAGCGTTTTTTAGCATCGCGGTAAAAAGTTTCTAAATCAGCAAGCGCAACAGTATCTAAGTCAACGCCTTGACTAATTTGATCTTCTAAATGCGCGATTAACATACCAAATTGCGTGCCCCAATCACCCATGTGATTTTGACGCACAACCGTATCGCCTCTAAATTCAAGCGCACGTACAATTGAGTCACCAATAATAGTTGAACGTAAATGACCTACGTGCATTTCTTTAGCTAGGTTTGGTGATGAATAATCAACAACTACTTTTTGTGGCTTAGCATGTTCGTTTACAGCTAGTTTTGCATCATTGTTAGCCGCTTTCACGCTTTGCGCTAAAAACTCAGGCTTTAAATGAATATTAATAAAACCTGGACCCGCAATTTCAGTCTTTTGTGCAATATCGCTTACATCAAGGTTATCAATAATTTTTTGTGCAAGCTCACGCGGGTTGCTTTTCATTTTTTTAGCTGCGCCCATGGCTGCATTAATTTGGTAATCACCAAATTGTGGACGCGTGCTTTGCGTTACTGCCGGGTTTGTGTCTTCAGGTAAGCCTGCACCGACCATAGCTGCAATGGCTTTTTCAATTAAAATAGTACGAATATTCATATTTTTTTACCTTTATAAACCCGCCAAAGCAGGTTTTCTTTTAATTCTTGTAAATGAGCTCTAGTTTTCGCGTGTATGGCTAAACGTTACTTCTGGGTAACGCTCTACCGATAAGTTAAGGTTTACACGGCTCGGTGCAATGTAAGTTAAGTTATCACCGCCATCGAGAGCTAAATTGCTTTCGCATTTACGTTTAAATTCTTCAAACTTTTTAACGTCATCACTGCTTACCCAGCGTGCCGTATTCACGTTTACGCCTTCATAAATAGCATCAACGTTATATTCTGCTTTTAAACGCGCTACAACCACATCAAACTGAAGTACGCCTACCGCGCCTACTATTAAGTCGTTATTAATAAGTGGTCTAAATACCTGTACAGCCCCTTCTTCAGAAAGCTGTACTAAACCTTTTAGCAATTGCTTTTGCTTAAGCGGATCGCGAAGGCGAATACGACGAAATAGTTCAGGGGCGAAGTTAGGAATACCACTAAATTTAAGTTTTTCGCCTTGCGTGAACGTATCACCAATTTGAATTGTACCGTGGTTATGCAAGCCAATAATGTCGCCAGCGAAAGCATCTGCGGCACGTTCACGATCGCCCGCCATAAAGGTTACCGCATCAGAAATGCTCACTTGCTTGCCAATTCGCACGTGATTCATTTTCATGCCTTGGCTGTACTTACCCGATACAATACGCATAAATGCAATACGGTCACGGTGTTTAGGGTCCATGTTGGCCTGAATTTTAAATACAAACCCGGTAAAGTTTTCTTCAGTTGCAACAATTAGTCTGTCTTCGGTTTCACGTGGTAATGGCGTTGGCGCCCACTTAGTTAAACCATCTAACACGTGATCAACACCAAAGTTACCAAGTGCGGTACCGTAATAAACTGGCGAAAGCTCACCGGCTAAAAACAGATCTAAATCAAATTCGTTTGATGCACCAATAACAAGCTCAAGCTCATCACGTAACTGCGCAGCTAAGTCTTCACCAATGGCTATATCTAACTCTGGATTATCAAGGCCTTTAATTGTGCGAACATCTTGAATTTTATGACCTTGGCCCGTTTTATATAAAACAGCTTCATCATTATGAATGTGATAAACACCTTTGAACTCTTTACCACAACCAATTGGCCAAGTAATGGGTGCACAGGCAATATTTAGCTCTGTTTCAACTTCGTCCAGCACTTCCATTGGGTCACGAATATCACGGTCACATTTGTTCATAAATGTAACAATAGGTGTGGTACGCAGGCGTGTAACTTCCATTAGCTTACGGGTACGGTCTTCTACACCTTTAGCCGCATCAATAACCATTAAGCACGAATCTACTGCTGTTAATGTACGGTACGTATCTTCAGAGAAATCTTCGTGTCCTGGCGTATCAAGTAAATTAACAAGTGCGTCGTTATATGGAAATTGCATTACAGACGTAGTAACTGATATACCACGCTCTTTTTCCATTTCCATCCAGTCAGATTTAGCATGCTGGTTAGAGCCGCGACCTTTTACAGTACCAGCTCTTTGAATAGCTTGTCCGAATAACAATACTTTTTCGGTAATCGTTGTTTTACCAGCATCCGGGTGAGAGATGATAGCAAAGGTCCTTCGCTTGCTGATTTCATTGATAATAGTCTGGTCTGCCATTGATAAATTCTTTTAGTTTATATGCGGGGTTGAATGCATTTTAATAAGCGTCTGCGAGTAAACCCGTTATGTTGATCGTAATTAACTACTATTCTCGCTGATTTTCACGTTGCAAACAGCTGATAATAAAGCGTCAATAGTTGATTTTTTAATAATGGCAATTGTAACAGGAGTCGGTATAAAAGTGTGCTATCTACTTAAAAATATCTTAGCTTTAAAATAAATGTGTACAGCAAGCGATATTTAAACGACCTACAATTTGCTCGTAGATCGTTTAAATAAAAATGAGTAGTTACTTAACAACATCAATAGTAGGTACAACCGACATTCCAACACGTAGTTGACTAAGTAAAGGCTGCTTGGCATCTAAACTAATCTTTACCGGTAGGCGCTGCGCTATTTTAGTAAAGTTGCCTGTCGCATTATGCGCATCAATAGTGGAGTAACTTACACCACTTGCTGGACTTAGACTGTCAACGTGTCCTTTTAATGTCACGCTTGGCAATGCATCAACTTTAATTAGTAACTTTAAAAGATGTAAAACTATGTAAGTTTTTTAAACAGCGAATTAATATTATATCCATGTAACTTGTTAAATTTAAATAACTTAAACATAAAAAAAAGAGCTAAAGATCATGCAACTAATGATTGTAATTTAGCCACCAAGACCGCTATAAGCTTGTGTAATCAGGTCGTAACGCATATTATTGGCAGATTGCATGGAGGATAAGTCGTTTGGTCATGAAAACCAGTAAGTTAAGTATAAGATTATTATGGTATATAACACCTCTTGTTATTCTGCCACTGCTATTTTTAGGTGGCTTTACGCTCACCAATGTCACTAATTCAACACAAAAACAAGCTGATTTAATAATGAGCCGTTTTGTTGAGCAACAACAGCAAAAAATATTCAACTATATCGACTCTTTTCACTCTACTGCAAAACTACTCTCAAATTCGCCAGTACTTAGTGACTTTTTAGCAAACGATATTAGTGCCAACGGTAATTACACCCGAAAACTTGGCGCGCTTATGGATGTATTTGCCAGTTACAGCGAAGCTTATCCAGATATAATTAGCATTAATTTAGTTTCAGCAAGTGGGAAAAGTGATGCCTACTACTCTAATAACCTAACAACAGCGCCTAAAAGCTATCCATTTTTTAATCGAGTATTGCAAAGTAATTTAAGTACACAGCAATTTATGATTCAAAAGGACGATGGCACCACGAGCTTATATTTCATTCAACGAATTGACAGCGTTGATTACTACTTGAAACGTCCACAGCAGCTTGGTTTTATTGTAATACATATAGAGCCTTCAATACTCAACTCCAGTATTTTAGAAGCGCCATATAACAACACACTTAATTTAATGTTGACCAAAGACGGGAAAATTTTATTTAGCTCCGACTACAACATGCGCGGCCAATACATAAGCGAATATGAACTTAACCAAGTACATGATCTTGCCGATATAGGCATGCTTTCTACCATTGAACTCTCAAGCATAGATAAAATAGAGCGAATGATTTTTGCCGTACAAATGCCCGGTGGATATTATTACGTTTCAACCATTCCCAAAGGTGTGCTTTATCAATCTGGTAAAGCCATAAGCCTAATAACAGGCTTAATTGTTATTATTTCGATAATCACCCTGCCAATATTAATTTTTATAGTGGTACGTAATTTATTACTTAACCCAATTGAATTATTAGGTGCTGCAAGCCACCGTGTTGGTGATGGCGATTTGTCGGTGCACTTACCAGCTCATACAAATGACGAAGTGGGTGTTTTGTTTAACGACTTTAACCACATGGTTAATCAAATTAGACACTACCAGCAGCAGCTTGAAGAATATAAACACCACCTTGAAGATAAAGTAGAAAGTCGTACTAAAGCACTTGAAGCCATGAACAGCCAACTAGAGCTTGCAATTGGCCAAGCCGAGCAAGCTAATCAGCTTAAAAGTCGTTTTTTAGCTAATATGAGTCACGAAATACGAACGCCACTTACGGCTATTATGGGCTTTACAGAGCAATTACTCCACAACGACAAAGTAGCCAACGACAAACAACATCTAAGCACTATTTTACGTAATTCAAAACACTTACTAGAGTTAATAAATAATATACTCGACTTATCTAAAATTGAAGCTGAAAAGCTAGCTGTCGATTTGTCTGCGTTAAACGTAGTGCAGCTTGTGCATGACATTGAATCAATTATTCAACCACTGGCACAAGAAAAACAATTAACCCTTAATATTGATTACCAACTGCCGCTACCTCGCACCATTTATAGTGATGTGACCCGCTTAAAACAAATACTTATAAATATTGCAAATAACGCTGTTAAATTTACCGAAAATGGCAGTGTGTCTATTTGCGTGCATTATTTACAAGCAAGTCAAAAGCTAGAATTTGTAATTAAAGATACCGGCATTGGTATGTCTGAGCATCAAATAGAGCGTGTGTTTAAACCGTTTGAGCAAGCCGATGCCACAACCACACGTCGTTTTGGTGGTACAGGCCTTGGGTTGTGTATTTCTAAAAATTTAGCACTGTTACTTGGTGGCGATGTAACGCTTGAAAGTGAAGTTGGCGTTGGTAGCCGCTTTACAATTAGGGTGTCGTGTCAGTTATCTGATGATCAACCAATGCTTGAGTTTTTAACGCAAGAAAGCCAGTTAATACCAGAGAAAGACCCTCTCTTATCGTTTGCGACCAATAACTTTGAGGCTAATATTTTAGTCGCTGAGGATAACCCTGATAACCAACTATTAATTAAATTATTACTGCAAACTTGGGGCCTTGAACCCGATATTGCTAGTAATGGCGCCCAAGCTGTAGAAATGGCACTCGTTAATGACTATCAGCTTATTATAATGGATATGCAAATGCCTGTAATGGGCGGATTAGAAGCGACTAAAATGCTTCGTCATGCAGCATACGATGGCCCCATTATTGCCCTTACTGCTAATGTAATGAACCACGATATAGGCACTTACCTAGAAGCTGGCTGCAACAAAGCACTCGCTAAACCCATTGATAAAGATGCTCTGGAAAATGTACTCGTAAGCTACCTACATCTTGAAAAGGATAATCAAAATAAGTGGGACAGCTTATTAAAAAGCGAAAAGTTTCAGCAAATTACTGATAACTATTTAGCCAACTTACCTACTTATTTAGAAGAAGTTAAAACTCTGCAACATTGTAATGACTGGGAAGCATTAAGAAGTATAGCGCACAGTATTAAAGGTAGTTCTGGGTGCTTTAATTTTGATGAAATTTATCACAGCGCTGCGGCACTTGAAGAAAATTTAAAAAGTAACAATAAAGTGCCAAGAGACGAGCTAGTAAATAAATTAATAGCAGCCATTGAGCAAGCAATTAGTGGCAAAGTAACCTAAAAGAAAACTTACAAAATAGTACAAGTTCGGTGCGTTAGTGCTCTATGCTTAAAACGCTAACCACCGACTTTAATTATGAAAAGTTTAAACCTAATGCCATGCCCATTAAAATAGCGTCTTCAAAGCCATTTTTGGCCGGATTATCACTTGGATAGTAGTTTTTACGCACTGACATCTCTGTAAAGCCAGCGTTCTCGTATAGCGCAATAGCCCGCGTATTAGATTCGCGTACTTCTAAAAAGAGGTTTTCAGCATTTTGCTGTTCACCATATTCAATAAACTGAGCTAACAACTGCCTTGCAATACCCTTACCCTGGTGGCTTGGTGTTACACAAATATCCATAAGCGTAAAATCAGGCCCTGCTTTTTCACCAATATAAAAACCAATCATGCTCATCTCATCAAATGCGGCAACATTAAAATAGCGCCCACCTATACATGAACTCATTGTATTTAAAGTCCACGGATGGCTATGACATGCTGTTTCGATGGCCATTAATTGAGGTATTGCAGTTTCATCTACTGATTTAAAGTTTATCAAGGTGTTCACTCATTAAAGCCCATAAAGCACGCTTCTCAGAGGCGTTAAGCTGTGGGGTTGGCAATGTAAGCTGATTGTCGTTTAATTGCATCTCACTACCCTGTACAACGCTATTTACAATAATAGCCCCTGCACTGAGCTTAATGTCTGCAAATAGTTGCTCATTTATCGTTAAAGAACTAGCTGTCGTGCTTTGCGATAAAGTATCTGCTTGGTCATTTGTTTGAGAACAATAATGCTGATTGAGTTCAAGATTTTCTATATCAAAAATAGCTGCGTAACGTGGATGCATAACAACTCAGTAGATTAGACATTTGAACAATATAAGAAGTAATAAAAACGATGTAAAGAAGAAATGGCAGGGGCGGAGAGATTCGAACTCCCAACCATCGGTTTTGGAGACCGCTGTTCTACCAATTGGAACTACGCCCCTGCAATGACAACGAATTATAGAGAAGTTTCGCCAAAGGTAAAGAGAAAAATCACTCTTTTAGTTCAACTGCTTTTTAAATAAACAAAACGGCGAATTAGCATGCTAATTCGCCGTTTTTTAATCACTTAAAATTAGTTAATTAAAACTAAAATTAATTATTCCCATTCGATAGTTGCAGGTGGTTTACCTGAAATATCGTAAACAACACGAGAAATACCATCAATTTCGTTAATGATACGGTTTGAAACCACACCTAAAAACTCATATGGTAAATGTGACCAGCGTGCTGTCATAAAGTCGATTGTTTCTACACAACGAAGTGATACAACCCAATCGTACTTACGTGCATCGCCCATAACCCCTACCGATTTAACTGGTAAGAATACAGTAAACGCTTGGCTTACTTTATGGTAAAGCTCAGCTTTGTGTAGCTCTTCGATGAAAATCGCATCTGCGCGGCGTAGTAAATCACAGTACTCTTTTTTGATTTCGCCAAGTACACGTACACCTAAGCCTGGTCCAGGGAAAGGATGACGGTAAAGCATGTCGTACGGTAAACCAAGTTCTAGACCAATTTTACGCACTTCATCTTTGAATAATTCACGCAATGGCTCAACAAGGCCCATTTTCATGTCATCTGGTAATCCGCCCACATTGTGGTGAGATTTAATAACATGCGCTTTACCTGTGGCAGATGCCGCAGATTCAATAACGTCAGGATAAATTGTACCTTGCGCTAACCATTTCGCATTTTTAAGCTTTTTGGCTTGCTCATCAAATACATTAATAAACGTGTGACCAATGGCTTTACGTTTATCTTCTGGGTCTGACTTACCAGCTAAATCATTTAAAAACTGCTCTTCAGCTTCAACTTTAACAATGTTTAAGCCAAATTTATTACCAAACATGTCCATAACTTGCTGACCTTCGTTTAAACGAAGTAAACCATTATCAACAAATACACATGTTAGCTTTGCGCCAATTGCACGGTGAATAAGCATAGCCACAACTGATGAATCAACACCACCAGATAGACCTAAAATGACTTCGTCATCACCTACAGTTTCTTTAATACGCTCAATAGCATCATCGATGATTTTTGCAGGAGTCCATAATTTTTCACAGCCACAAATATCAATAGCGAAACGCTCAAGCAAACGTAACCCTTGATGAGTATGCGTTACTTCTGGGTGAAATTGTACGCCGTAAAAACGCTTTTCTTCGTTAGACATTGCAGCATGTGGACAAGTAGATGTTTTAGCTGTTGTTGTAAAATCAGCTGGAATGTCCATTACTTTATCGCCATGACTCATCCATACGTCAAGTATGCCGTTGCCGCCATCAGTAATATGGTCTTCAATTGCATCAAATAATGCACAGCTGCCTACTTTTTCAACTTGTGCGTAGCCAAACTCTTTTTTATCAGAGCTGTGTACACTTCCGCCAAGTTGAGCTGCCATTGTTTGCATGCCGTAGCAAATACCTAGCACAGGCACGCCTGCATTAAATACATACTCAGGAGCGCGCGGGCTGTTTTCAAGTGTTGTTGATTCTGGGCCACCAGAAAGAATAATACCTTGTGGGTTGAACTCGCGGATTTGCTCTTCAGTCACATCCCATGCCCAAAGTTCACAGTAAACACCAATTTCACGCACACGACGGGCGATTAATTGAGTGTATTGTGAACCAAAGTCTAAAATGAGAATTCGTGAATCGTGAATATCTTTGCTCATGGAGTATCTCGTAAAGTCTGATGCTAAATGCCGCTTTGAATACCAATTTTATTAAACATTACTAAGTCTTGCAGGCTAAATAACTCACTAACCACGTTAAAAATTTCTTATTTAGAAGAACTAAAAATCGAAATTTTTGCCTCGTTATTGAGCCATTTATCTGTCGCAATAATTGACCACTTTATTAATGCAATTGGTATTTATATAAACGACTAAAAAGAGGGCTTGCAAAGCAAGCCCAGTATATTAAATTAATTACGCTGCTTAACCTAAGCGGTAATTTGGTGCTTCTTTAGTGATTTGCACATCATGAACGTGCGACTCACCCATACCTGCTGAAGTAACACGTACAAATTGTGGTTTTGTATTTAGCTCTTCAATTGTTGCGCAACCCGTTAAGCCCATAGCGCTTCGTAGGCCGCCCACTTGCTGATGAATAATCGTTGCAATAGGACCTTTGTAAGCTACGCGACCTTCAATACCTTCAGGTACTAACTTGTCTGCTTCGTTTGATTTTTGGAAGTAACGATCTGATGAACCTTCTTTTTGATCCATCGCGCCCAATGAGCCCATACCACGGTAAGATTTGTAATAACGGCCTTGGTACAATTCAACTTCACCTGGTGCTTCTTCTGTACCAGCAAGAAGAGAACCCACCATTACACACGATGCACCAGCAACAAGTGCTTTGACAATATCACCAGAAAAACGAATGCCACCATCAGCAATAACAGGAATGTCGCGACCTTTTAAGCCTTCAACAGCATCTGAAATAGCGGTAATTTGTGGAACGCCACAACCGGTAACAATACGTGTAGTACAGATAGAACCAGGGCCGATACCTACTTTAACTGCATCCGCTCCGGCATCAGCTAGTGCAATCGCACCTTCAGCCGTTGCAATGTTACCTGCAATAATTTGTAAGTCTGGGTACTCTTTGCGAGTTTTAGTAACACGGTCAATAACGCCTTGAGAGTGACCATGCGATGTATCGATAAGTAAAACATCAATACCCGCTTCTACTAATGCAGCAATACGCTCATCAGTACCTGCGCCAACACTTACAGCAGCACCTACACGTAAACGACCTTGGTCATCTTTACATGCGTCAGGTTTGTCTTGGGCTTTTTGGTAATCTTTTACTGTGATCATGCCTTTGAGTTTAAATTCATCATCAACAACAAGGATTTTTTCAATGCGGTGTTCGTGCATTAAGCCTAAAATTTCTTCGCGTGCTGCGCCCTCTTTAACGGTAACAAGCTTTTCTTTTTTAGTCATAACGGTAGAAACAGGCTGTTCAAGCTTAGTTTCAAAACGCATATCACGACTGGTAACAATGCCTACAAGCACATTATTGCTGTCGGTAACCGGAAAGCCTGAAAAACCTTTTTCGTGCGAAAGCTCAATTGCATCTGCAATTGTTAAATCGGCAGTGACCGTTACAGGGTATGAAACAATACCTGCTTCGTAGGTTTTAACTTTACGTACGTTTTTCGCTTGTTCTTCAATAGTCATGTTTTTATGAATAAAACCAAGACCACCTTCTTGCGCAAGGGCAATAGCTAAACGAGCTTCTGTAACAGTATCCATAGATGCTGAAATAAGCGGCAAGTTAAGTTTGATACCACGCGTTAAGCGAGTTGAAATATTTGCCGTGTGTGGCAAAACAGTAGAATGACCAGGTACTAAAAGTACGTCATCAAAGGTAAGAGCTTCTTTAGCGATTCTAAGCATTTTGGCAACTTCTCACATGTGGATCTAAGATAAGGAATTGCGGCCAAATTTTAACAGCGTTGTTGGCATGAGTAAATAATATTTCGCAAATATTTATGATAATATAGGGTCTATTAGCCTTTCAAGGTTAAATTTGCAGCAGTTTGTTAGGTATTTAGGCAAGGCAGAGCCTATGCAGTGTGGTTATTCCCTATAAATAGGCGATAACGTAGCATCAATTCCAAACAAGCGCTGCCCAAAGGGTTCAGCCTAGGGGCGATTAACTCTTTGTTACTCGGTTTTTACTTAGCCCACTAGGTTACAAACCTCGCGCCGCGATTAAATCGCCCCTAGTTTGAACAAATTTTAATCTACAAAGGTCAATAGACCCTTGCTTTATAAATAGTTTTAGGTTGTTTTTTATGTTTTCGAAGCCTTCGCAGGCGGTTTACACCGTTTCACGCCTTAATAGAGAAATTCGCACAATCCTTGAGCAAGGTTTTGCATCTTTAGTGCTCACGGGCGAAATTTCTAACTTTATTACCCCTGCATCTGGACATTGGTACTTTTCGTTAAAAGACGATAAAGCACAAATTAAAGCTGCTATGTGGCGTGGGAATAATCGCAACCAAAGCTATCGCCCTGCAAATGGCGCGCAAGTTACAGTAAAAGCGCGTGTATCACTTTATGAACCTCGCGGTGACTACCAGCTTATTGTTGAGCATATGGAACCGGCCGGCGAAGGTCAGCTAAAACAAGAATTCGATGCACTTAAAATGCGTTTGGCCGCCGAAGGATTATTTAGCTCTGCGTATAAAAAACCACTTCCGCAAAACATTAATCGTATTGGTGTTATTACCTCTGCAACCGGCGCTGCTATAAAAGATATTTTAACGGTACTTAAACGCCGTGCGCCGCAGCTAGAAGTAATCATTTACCCTGCTATGGTACAAGGCAAAGAAGCACACCTACATTTAATTAATCAAATTGAATTAGCTAATGCTCGTGATGAAGTTGACGTACTTATTTTAGGACGAGGCGGCGGATCACTTGAAGATTTATGGTGTTTTAATCACGAACAGCTCGCACGAGCTATTTTTGAAAGTGAATTACCGATAGTAAGTGCAGTAGGCCATGAAATAGATACAACCATTAGCGATTACGTTGCTGATGTTCGTGCAGCAACTCCATCAGCCGCAGCTGAGCTTGTAAGCCCAAATACGCAAGAGTTACACAACAAAGTAACGCAATTGGTTAATCGTTTATCTAACGCGTTTAAGCACGGTATTGCCGATAAACGCGCATTAGCAACGCAGTTACAACACCGCCTTAATTTGTGTCATCCGCGTAGTCAGCTTAGTCAAAAATCACAACGTTTGGATGAGCTAAGCATTGCGCTGCAACAAGCTATGCGTAATCGTTTATATCAGCAAGAACGCACACTCAATAACTTAACGCCTCGTTTGATGCGCCAATCACCTGATAAAAAACTCGCTTCAGCAAGCCATCAACTCTCGCAATTACAAGCTAGGCTAAACCAAGCTATACAGCATCAGTTACAACAAGCGAATAATAGCTTAGCACTGCAAGCAAGCAGGTTAGACTCGGTAAGTCCGCTTAATGTTTTAGCGCGCGGTTATAGCATCACTAAAACACAGCAAGGAAAAGTAGTTAAATCTGTGGGGCAAATTAAAACAGGCGATGTTTTAGTTACAGAGTTAGTCGATGGCTCTATAGAATCACAAATTATTTAAAGCTCTGTACTTAGCAACATTTTAAGTTCGCTATCGCTCGATGTGGAGGTAGTGCTTTTAAATTGTTGCCAAAACTCTTGTTCCATCAACTTATCGTTTAGCTCTCGCCATTGAGCATTACCAAATGTGTCGTTATCAATGGGGGCGGCAAGTTCAAATTCACATACTGTTTTTTTACATTTTGCACTAACAACGTCAGGAATAATTGATAAATCAGCTGTTAATAAAAAATCTTGTAATGCCATTTCAGTACGATAAGCCCATTCTTCATCGCGCGTTTGATTTTCAAATTTATCACGTAAAATCTGCTCAAAATCTGAAGGGCCCCTCATTTTCTTTAAAACACTTTTGAGCGCCGCTTTCTGTTCGGCGAGTTGCTGCTTAAGCTGAGTTACTTGCTCTTCTAAAGGTAGTTCATCAAGCATTTGGGTTTCTGAATTGGTTGTAGGCCTGTCTTCAGCGGGCTCTATACTAGCGACTTGCTCAGGTACTGCAGAGTCTGCATTACTCAATACCTCATTACTTTGTTGTTCAGTATGAAGCTTTTTCTGTTTTTCATAACTTGGCTGCGACTTAACAGATTCCGGATGACTTGAAGCTGCATTAAAGTAGCTCCAAGTTAAACCTACACCCGCAATAAACCCAATCCCTAGAGCCAATAAACTATTCTTGTTCATGTTAATTCCTTTTAAGTTTTATTATTTTTTATTACTTATAGCATTGCACTCGTGTGCGATTCGTTTTCAGGCTCAGGATTTGCTAAAAAGTTTTGGTTCATACTTTGCGCCGGACACTCACAATCCGGTCGACCAATAATTTTAGCGGGTACGCCAACAGCGGTTGTGTGTGGTGGAACATTGCTAAGCACAACTGAGCCCGCACCAATTCGTGCGCCCTCACCTACTTCAATATTACCAAGTACTTTAGCGCCGGCGCCAATTAATACGCCTGCTCTAATTTTAGGATGACGATCGCCCTGCTCATTACCTGTACCGCCAAGCGTTACAGATTGCAAAATTGATACGTTATCTTCAATTACCGCTGTTTCACCAATAACAATACCGGTTGCGTGGTCAAACATAATGCCTTTACCCACTTTACATGCTGGGTGAATATCGACCCCAAACACTTCAGAGTTACGGCTTTGAATAAAGCGCGCTAGCTCTTTGCGATTTTGTTGCCACAAACAATTAGCCAAACGGTGCGCCTGAATAGCATGAAAACCTTTTAGATTTAATATAACCGTAAGATAGGTTTCTGATGCCGGATCGCGGTCTTTTACAGCTTTAATATCCTCAGCAACAAAAGATAGCATACGGTCACATTTTACAAATGCTTGGTCAAACAGCTCTCGGATAGTGAATGCAGATACCACCGCATCAGCCAACTTATTAGCAACAATAAAGCTCAATGCCGAACCTAAACAATCATGATTTAAAACACATGAATAAACATGACTTGCTAATAATGGTTCACGTTTTACTACATCGTTAGCTTCGTCGCGAAGCTGTTGCCAAATTGCATGACGCATAATACTGCACTGCCTTAAGTTGATATAAAATAGCCTTTTCCCAAGTCTAACGGATTTAACCACTAAGGTGTTAATCCCTTAGTTATTTGTTCTGGTTATTAGGTATAACTGTTTATTAAGTTTCATTATTAAATAATAAAAATGCCTCGATGCTTATAGCACCGAGGCATTATTTTAACGCTTAAAAAACACTTAAATTATTGAAATACTTTATCGACTTTCATCACTTCAATATTTTTTGCAGGAATTGCTAATTTATAATCAGCAATTACTTTATCTTCAGCCACTAATTCAGCAGGTTTATTAGTGTTATAAATCATTGGTGATGTTTGCTGCGATGCTAAACGTTTTTGCATACCAGCGCCGTCACCAGTAATAAATACATAGTGAACATTGTCTGTTTGTAAGTTTTCTTTAATAACGCGATTAACATCAGCAAGCGTTAGCGTTTTAAGTTTATTAGTTACGTAACTTACAAAGTTATCAGTGTTGTAAAATTCGCTATCAAGCGCGTAACCTAATTGGCGATTTTGACTTGCAACCATTTGCGGCACAAAGTTAATTAAAAAGTTACGCGTAGCTTCAAAATCACCTTCGCTCATACCATTTTTAATTAGCTTATCTAGCTCAAACAAGGCGGTACGTGTTGCAAAGTGCGCATCGTTATTAGAGCGAAGTGGGCGTAACCACACTTGAAATATTTGCTCTGAGCGCCCTAGGTTTGCATCTGGCTTGGTTTGAAACATACCACGTGGAAAGTATTCAATGTATGCGTAATCGCCATAGTTCATGCCGCGAGTTTCACGAATGCGCTCATATAAAAAGCTGTTAGAACTACGGTGCTCACCAAAGTACGAACGCACAAGCCAAAGGGCTGTCCAGTCTTCGCTACTTCTTATTGTATCAATAGGAAAACCAAACGATACAGCAGTCGATTGTGCCGATTTTTCTACAATAGTTGCATGATGACCTTTAAGCACTGGCGCATCAGGAATACTTAAACGGCTTTGCTCACCTTTTGGTAGCGTTGCAAAATCGCTCATCATTTTAGCTTTAAGGTTTGCAGGCACAGCCCCAATTAAGCCAACCGTGAGTTTAGATTGCGTAAGCTCGCTGTTATAAAACGCTTTAACATCATCTAGCGTCAACGCTTCTAAATCCGAAATATCACCGTAGTTGTAACTTTCGTAAGGGTGATTTTTGTAAAGTGCACTGTATAGCACTTCTTTGCCTAGCTCTTCATCGTTAGATGCTTTTAAGCCTGATTTAATACCATCGATCATTTCTTTTTTAAGGCGTTTAAAGTCATCGTCTCTAAAGCCTGGGTTTAATAATTGATCGCTCACAAGTGAATACCACTGCGCTGCATTGTCTTTATGAATACGCCCTTGGAACGACAGCATTTCTTTATCTATTTGATAACCAAAGCTACCTGCAAGCGGATAAAGTGCTTTTTGAATATCTTTATAGCTTGTCGCCTCTGAGCCACCTTGTGCAAGCATTGCCGCAGTGAGCGCTGCAACACCTTTTTTGCCTTGAGGGTCGGCAGCCGCGCCGGTATTGAATAAAAAGTTAACATCGATTAACGGCGAGCTATTGGTTTTATCAAGTACTTTAAATGCAGGTGCCGCAGGTGCTTGTTCAAGCTTTGCAGTAAGCGCATTTAAATTAACTTCTTGCTCAAAACCTGGGGCTTTATCAAGTGCCGACATTGTTAATGTGGTACGTGCGTTATCAGTAAAGTATTTATTAGCAACGGCTTTAATATCTGCGCTGGTGATGTTATCTGCCGATTTATACAGCTGGTTTATAACCTCAGGATCGCGCTCAAAATGCATGTAGCTGGCAAGGGTTGATGCAATCGCTTGCGACGAATCTAAGCCATTAATAAAGCTGTATTTAAGATTCGATTTTAAATCACTTAGCTTTTGCTCATCAACAAGCTCAGTGCGTGCTTTTGCATAAGTTCGATTAATGGCATCGCGCGCAGTGGCTAAATCGCCTGCGTTTTCTACTTTAACAAATACGTGTAATAAACCCGGATCTTTAGTCTCTGGGTTATAGGTAAACATTTGGCTGGCAATTTGTTTGTCGACCACTAGCTCTTGATATAAATCTGAATTATTTGAAAAATAAAGCTGTGAGATTAAATCAAGCGCCGCTCTGTCTTTTTTAGCAGGCTCCCACGCAGCGCCTTTGTACGATACGAGTAACCAATGCCCTGGTAGCGCTTCATCTTGCTGGTGCAAATATTTTGGTGCTTGTTGAACAGGTTCTGCTTTAATGTCAGCAACATAGTTACCCTTTTTCCAGCTGCCCCAATGCTTTTTAACCATTGCCATTGTTGCTTGTGGGTTTACATCGCCCACGATGACAAGTGACACATACTCAGGCTTATAAAACTTAGCAAAGAATTCTTTACCATAGGCCATTTGATCAGGCATGGCTTCTATGTCTTTAAAAAAGCCCATAGTGGTGTGTTTATACGTGTGCTTATCAAACGCTTTTTCGCGTACAGCGCTTAATAATTTACGAATTGGGCTCGCGTTGTTTTTTAAGTACTCACCTTTTACTGTTTGCGCTTCTGTTCTAAATTGCTCTTCGGTGTAGGTTAAGTTTTGAAAAATATCAGCTTCAAGCTCAAGTACTTTATCAAGGTGCTGCTTTGAAAAGTTTAAATGGTAATTTGTGTAATCGTTTGTTGTATATGCGCGGTTATCAACACCTGAATTTTTTAATATGTCTGAGTACACATCTTCAGGGTATTTTTGTGAGCCTTTAAACATCATGTGTTCAAAAAAGTGAGCAAAGCCTGTTTTGCCCTCTTCAACTT
This sequence comes from Pseudoalteromonas sp. Z1A2, assembly GCF_011378755.1. NCBI lineage: Bacteria > Pseudomonadati > Pseudomonadota > Gammaproteobacteria > Alteromonadales > Pseudoalteromonadaceae > Pseudoalteromonas > Pseudoalteromonas sp. Z1A2. The sequence continues at coordinate 234,913 of NZ_WTKX01000003.1, forward strand.
CGTTACGCGATCCAACCGATACCGGAATTTGCAGCGACACTACATCAGGGTAATCGGTTTTAACAACCATGACACGTAAGCCGTTTTCTAGCTCTTCAATTAAGTAATCTTGTGAAAAAACACGGTCATCAGCTTTATTTACTTGTTCTTGTTGTGCTGTTGTTTGCGTGCTTTGGTTTTGTTGCATGGCGCAACCCGTTAAGGCCAGCGATACCGCTAAGCTGGTTGCTAATAATTTAAATTTCATTGTTGTCCCTTTTTAAATTGAGCAAATTTGTTGTCAGATTTAACTCTTTAATTATGCCCCAAAGCCAATAAATATAAGAGCCCCAAGGGAATTTATTATGTAAACAACTGTGTCAATTATAAATTATGGGAACAAGCACTATGAATAAACATCATGTTAATTGAAAAACTTTCATTAAATAAATCTATCTAGACGTCTAAATGGCTGCTATATTAAATCCATCAAAACAAACTTAGCTGGAATGAGGATTATGGCTTTATCACTAAAAGAGAAGATAGTGGACACCAATCAAGGTGTTTATCTTATTGGTACTACCCCGCCTAAAATTGGCACCGATAAAGCGCAATTAAAAACCATTGCAGAAAAGCTATTAGGTCGCTTACACGAAATTGAATACGACGGCGTGATAATATACGACATTCAAGACGAAAGCAGCCGAACTAACCAAGACCGCCCATTTGCGTTTAAACAAACCGTTGATCCGCGTGAATACAGCCATTTACTTCGTAATTTATCTGCACAAGATGTGATTACTTATAAAAGTGTGGCGCAGCGTGGCGTAGGCGAATTTAAAGATTGGCTAAGTGAAACTAAAAACGACTACGATTTACAAAATGTTGTTTTAGTAGGTAGCCCATCATCGATAGGCGATATAAAGCTAAGCCTGCCAGATGCGTATAAAGCATTGGCTGAGCAGTCAGATGATTTCTTTTTAGGTGGCGTTACGATTGCCGAGCGCCATTCAAGTAAACGAAATGAGCACGAACGATTAATAGAAAAAACAGCACAAGGTTGTCAGTTTTTTATATCGCAAGCTGTTTACGACGCACAAGCTACTATAGAGTTAATTACTAGCTACGCACGTACATGTAAAGCACAAGGGATTACACCTCAACGTATTATATTAACGTTTACCCCATGCGGCGGCGAAAAAACCTTAGAATTTATGCAATGGTTGGGTATCTCAGTGCCAGAGGCAACTAAATGGCGCATGCTTGATGCAGACAATACATTAAGCGAATCAGTCCGTATTTGCCGCGAAAACCTCGACTTAATACTTAAAAGCTGTGCGCACCTAGACGTGCCACTGGGCTTAAATATTGAAAGCTTAACAAACCGTAAAGAAGAAATTGACGCATCAATTAACTTATACCGTTTATTAAAAGCTATTATGGAATTAAACCTTGCTGAAAAGCTAATAGCTTAAAGGCTAGGTGAGAGCTAATTAACACCCTTCTTGGCAAGCCTCATGGCTTGCTTTTTTATGTCCGTACTTTGAAAAACAAATTAATAAGTACAAGTAAAAATTTGCAGCTTAAGCTATTCATTGAAGCTATTTTTGGTTATTACTCTCAAGCCTTTTTAAGGCAAACCCCATAGAGGAGCACATAACACCAAAAATAAAACCTATCGCAGAAAAAACTAGCCAAGTTTTTGTGGCATGAGTCATGACGAACTTACTTTTATTATTGTGCTTTTTTAGCGAACTTGTATGCTTGTTTATTTTTATACATTGCGTGGTCTGCATCATTTAATAGCGCTTCAAAGGGCTGCTTTTGTTTATTAGTAAAACTATAACCAATACTAAGCGATAAATCGCAAACACCTTCTTTTAGTAAAGCATTTGTATACTCAGAGGATATTTTATCCATGATGTAGTTAATTTTACTTTTATCGCTTACTTGCATTACTGCAACAAACTCATCGCCACCTAAACGCCCTACTATATCGGCATCTCTTAAATGCGTTTTTAGCGTATCTGCCAATATAATCAATGCTTTGTCGCCCACTTCATGTCCGCAAGTGTCGTTTAACTTTTTAAAGTCGTTTATATCAATAAACAAACAACACACGTCAAAACCTAAACGCAGTGCTAAATTAAGCTTTTGTTGGGCTAATAAGTTAAGTGCTCGGCGATTATAAATATTAGTTAATGAGTCTAACATGGCTATTTCACGCATTTGCTCATAGCTATACACAAGCGCTAAGTCGTCTTCAATCAAATCGCGTAATTGCTCTATGAGCTCAAAGTATTCATCGGTATAGCTAGTTATTTTAGTGTCTTTTAAACATAACGTGCCAAACACTTCGCCTTCAGGCCAATGAATAGGTAAACCTAAGTAAGATTCAATACCCTCTTCAACTACTTCTGGTAGGGTATTCCATGCATCGTTATTACTTGCATCATTAACATATAAAATATTATTAGTTTCAGCGACGTGGCGACAAAAAAGAGGTGTTTGAGGAGGGAGTATAGGGTTGGTCTCAAAGTTAGAGCCCCCCTCGTTACTTCTAATAACAACGCGATAGCCTTTGCTTGTTGCCTGAACCATATAACCAGACGGGGCTGAAAAAAGCCCCGTTACAAGATCAATTGTTTTTTGCCATTTATGCAAAGATATTTGGCCATCAATACCAGAAAATGCCCATTGATCAATTTCAAACATTGCTTTACCTCGGCTATTTAGTAGCTCCAGTATAGGCAAAAAAACAACGTAAAAGCTATTATTTACGACGTCTGCTTGGCTCTCTTTTACCAGTGATGCGTTTTTTATCGCGATCTTTTCGCGACTTGTTAGTATTTTTACGATTATCTTTTGGCTTTTTATTAGGATCTGGCTCGTAACCTTCTAACCACTGCGGCGTTAAACGCGTATCGAGTAGTACTTCAATTTCTTCTAGCAGCCATTGCTCATCAAGACTTACCAGCGACATAGCAAGTCCTTGTTCACCAGCACGACCTGTACGGCCAATACGGTGCACGTAATCCTCGGCAATGTAAGGTAGTTCAAAGTTAATTACGTATCTAAGTGTAGAAATATCTAAACCACGCGCAGCGACATCGGTTGCAACAAGTACGCGTGTAATACCTTCTTTAAAGTTTTGCAATGCACGGTCGCGTGCGCCTTGCGATTTGTCGCCATGGATTGATTCGGTTTTTAAACCATCTTTACACATTTCTTTAGCAAGCTGATCAGCCATTTGTTTTGTGCGAGTAAAAATAAGCACTTGGCGCCAGTTTTTCATGCCAATCATGTGCGATACAAGTTCGCGCTTACGATCCTCATCTACATCGTAAATAACTTGCTCTACTTCAACCGCGGCTGAGTTACGTTTATCAACTTCAATTAGTTCTGGGTTTTTAAGTAACTTTTTACTGAGTTCAAACACGCTGTCATCAAACGTAGCTGAAAATAGTAAAGTTTGGCGATCGCCCGGGATATGTCGCAATATACGTCTAATTTCATCAATAAAGCCCATATCAAGCATGCGGTCAGCTTCGTCAAACACTAAGGAGTCTACGCTTGAAAGTACCACACTGCCTTTAACTATATGATCAAGCAAACGCCCAGGTGTTGCCACTATAACTTGCGCTGTTTTAAGTGCTTTTATTTGAGGGCCAATACTTACGCCACCATAGGCTAAAGCGCCATTGATATTAGTGCCTTGTGCGTACTTTTCAAAGCTTGCAAATACTTGCTGAGCAAGCTCACGGGTTGGCGTTAAAATTACAACGCGGGCAAGGCCTTGCTCATCTTTTTTAGGGGTATTTAAAAGCTTATGTAATAAAGGTAAAACAAAGGCGGCGGTTTTACCCGTACCTGTTTGCGCGCTGCCCATTACATCACTTCCGGCTAAAATAGGCGGAATAGTTTTAATCTGAATTGCGGTAGGTTGAGTGTAATTATTTTGCTCAATCGCTGTTAATAATAACGGGTCGAGATTAAGTGATGAGAACGTAGTGGCAGACATAGGCTTAGCTTTAAAATAACAAAGAGCGCTATTGTACGCATATTACTGTACTGCGTAAATTAACCAGTCCAGAAAAGTATTTAATCGTGGTTGCTCACTTTCACTTTAGCGCTAAAAACAATAAAAAAGGCTCTAAATAACAGTTGTATTTAGCGCCTTTTTTAATTTTATGTAGCTTTAAGCTGGCTTTAGTGTTGCTTTACGTTCGTTGTAAAACGCAATTAAATCATCAACTGTTGCTTGGCAGTATTCGCGAATACCCGAAACCACCATGTGCTTTTCACCACTGCCCACTTTAACGCCGTTTTCTAACAGGTTAAAACGTAGTGTAATTTTTCCGCGCTTACCAGTGTACTCAAAGCTTGGCTCTGCAAATTCAAGTATTGGCGCTGTTATATCAAGGTTATCAAGATTAATAAGCATTGATTCGTAAATTATCATCGGACGAGCAGGGTTTATCATTACCTCTTGCTTGCCCATTAATGGGATAATTACATGCGGAAAGGTAGTACCAGAAAACTCAACATAATTTTTTATTAGACTATTAGTTAGTGCTGGGCATTGGCTGGTTTTACCGCTGCGCTTTACCTTTAAAATGACTTTTTCGCCATTGGTTACATCAAACTCATCGGCTCCCTCAGGGAAATGAAGTTTGGTGTTTTCATCAACCATACCGGCAAAAGTAAATTCCATTTGTTCACTAATACCGTAGCGGTCTAGTACCAATGAAAAAAGTAAGTCTCCTGGCGCGCAAAACTTTTTAGCATCTTTGTCATGAAGTGGATTGTAATCGTCAGCAACGCATTTAGCGAAGCGACAACCCTGCTCACGAGAGATAGAAACATAATCAGCATGCTGCTGAAAAAAAGGACTTAACATAGTTTGTTCACTGCTTAAACTGCTTATAACCTATCTATATTACCAGAAAAAAAATATTGAGAGGTCGAATCTGTTAGATTAATGGCTAAATAAAACAGAGCAATAAAAAAACAATGACCTTTTATTTGTTAGCGCTATCAATTATATGTGTTTTTCCGTACTGCAAAATATCAATAATGCGGCAACCCCTTTGGCACTACTTAATGGCTTTAAGTGTTCTAAGTGCGTATTTTCAAGGTTATGTAAATTTATATGCTCTGCTCAGCATTGGGCTTTACGTTGTTTTATACTACTGCGCGCTAAATGCAAAGCGAGCAATAATACGCGCTATATTAAGTACTGTTTTTATAACTTTCTCACTGGCATTAGCACTTCATTGGGTGCCTGGTTTTAATAACCTCCCTATTGTTATAGATGAGCGTATTACAAGCGATGCGATTGCTTTTACCTTTTATGCTAATTTTGATAAAGCTATGGCGGGGTTATTTCTTTGTGCTTACTTTTATTCGAATAAAAAAGCTTTAAAAGCAGACTCTAATAAAGTAAGTCGATTAAACGTTAAACAGCCCATTTTTATAATTATTGCTACGGTTTTAGCTTCGCTCACTGTGGCTTTAATACTTGAACTTGTAAGTTTTAACCCAAAAGTGCCCGACTTTTGGTTAGCCTTTATTGCTATTAATCTTTTATTTACCTGTGTAGCTGAGGAGGCTTTATTTAGAGGGTTATTACAAACCAAACTTAGCCAAATAATCTCATCTACCCGCCTAGCGTTACTTGCCCCAATAATGACTGCTGCAGTGTTTGCTTTAGCACATTTTGCTGGAGGAATTAACTATGTATTGGTTTCATTTATTTCAGGCTTAGGATACGGCTATATTTTTTATAAAACGCAGCGTTTAGAATGGGCTATTATATGCCACTGGTTAGTGAACGTTTTTCACTTCTTTTTGTTTACTTACCCTATGCTCAGTAAAATCTAAATACATTTACAAATGCTAACAATTTACCCGTTAGCAAACATTGCCAGCGTTTGATTTTGTTAGTAATTTACTACTTTAAATAATAAATTAAAGGACTAATAAATATGCTACGTTTTATAGCGGCAATAACAGTGCTGGCCACAATAACCGGTTGTTCAGGAATGACCTATCATACAGACATAGACAACGGTGTTTTATCTCAAGAAATTGGCACCTACGTTAATAAAAGAGATTTACAGCAATTTTATAGCGACCAAGAAGCACACGAAAGTGGCGCAACACTTTTAGGCCGAATAGAAGGTGAAAGCTGTGATGGCGACGGTATGGGCAACAATAATGTAAGCTACAATCGCTCTAAATCAAACGCGATTGATTTACTTAAAGCTGATGCTATGCGCAGGGGCGGGAATGCTTTTACTATTAATTCCTGTAGTGAAACCTCTGTATCGTACTGCGACCTATCTGTTTTATGCACCGGACAGGCCTACGACTATTAATAAGTAAAAGTGCAAATTATATATTAAGCGCAAAGCTCAGTAGTACACGCTTTCCAGACTCGATTTTAGATACGCTGTGTTCGTACTTATCGGGTCTGAACAAATACACGCGATTAAATAAATTTATAATGCATTTTGAGCATTTAAATACCCCACCCGCTTTAGGTTTCTCTAATACAAAATTAAGCTTGTAATAGCGCCCTTGCTGCACAGGGTCAATATGGTTCATTACGCTATGATTGGTTGGGTAAGTAACAAGGTTTATCGAAAATGTGTTACTGCTAAAAATGGCTTTGTTTTTTACAAGTGCAATCATACTGCCTCCTATGAGTTTATATGCCGCATTGTAGCATTTAGTAAATTATGAATGCTTAGGCTAAACAATATCAAAATACGATGTCATATAGCTAAACAGCCTGAAACAAAAAAGCCGAACTTATTTTACTAAGTTCGGCTTTTATAAGTGCATTTTAGTAATTATGCACTTGGGTATTCGCGGTACGCACGCTCTATATTTTTAGCCTGCTTTTTAGAAATACCTAAATGAGCAAGTGCAACACGTAAACGAGCACGTGATAAGTCAGAGCCTAATATTTCCATTGCATCAAGCACTGACGTACTTGATGTTTTGCCTGTAATTGCGACAAAAATTGGCTCTAAAAAGTCTTTAATTTTAAGCTCGTGGAATGTAGCCACTTCTTTTGCAATTGCAAAAATAGCGGGCTTATCAAAGCTACGTAAGCCTTCTAGCTGCCATACAAAAAATTGTAGTGCTTGGCGTATTACGTTTTCGTCTGCTTTACCGGCTGTTAATAGCGCAGGATCGTAAGTTGGAATACCACCTACAAAATGTCCAGCAAGCTCAACCATATCCGAAAGGGTATTAATACGCGTTTTAGCCTCAGGTAATACTTTAGCTAACATTTCACCGTTAAACTTCCAATCAACAAAGCGCTGAATTAACTGCTCGTCGGTTAAATTTTCACGGATCCACATGCCGTTTAACCAGCTTAATTTATCCACGTCGAATACTGGACCACCAAGCGATACGCGCTTCATGTCAAAGTTTTCAATCATTTCATTAAGTGTGAACTTTTCACGCTCATCTGGCATTGACCAACCCATACGACCTAAGTAGTTAAGCACGGCTTCTGGTAGGTAACCCATTTCTTTATAATAGTTAATAGACGTTGGATTTTTACGCTTAGATAGCTTTGATTTATCTGGGTTACGTAGTAATGGTAAATGACCAAGTACTGGCGCTTCCCAACCAAAATCTTCGTAAAGTTTTAATAACTTAGGTGCTGAGTTAATCCACTCTTCGCCACGGAAAATATGACTAATTTGCATATGGTGGTCATCAACTACGTTCGCTAAAAAGTACGTTGGGAAACCATCCGCTTTTAAAAGCACTTGCATGTCTACGTTTTCCCACGGGATCTCAATTTCATCTCGTAGGTAGTCGTTAAACTTAAATGTGCCTTCGCTTGGGATTTTCATACGTATAACGTAAGGTTTGCCTGCCGCTAAGTTTGCTTTAATTTCTTCATCTGTATGGTTTAAACCACGACCGTCGTATTTAGGGCGCAAGCCTTCTGCCATTTGCTCTTCACGCATTTGATCAAGCTCTTCGCTTGTTGCAAAGCAGTAAAACGCTTTACCATCGTCAACTAACTGATGCGCGTATTTTTTATATAAATCGCTACGCTCAGATTGACGGTAAGGACCAAATTCGCCACCCACATCAGGACCATGATCCCACTCAAGCCCTAACCAGCGTAAGCTATCCATAATCGCAAGTTCAGACTCTGGCGTGCTACGTACTTGGTCTGTATCTTCTATACGAAGTACAAATTCACCGCCTTGTTGTTTAGCAAAACAGTAGTTAAATAAGGCGATATAAGCGGTGCCAAGATGCGGGTCACCAGTTGGCGACGGGGCAACACGGGTGCGAATTGTCATGGTAAATTCTCTTTAAATAAGTGAGATAATAAAAGTGGTTTATGCAGCTACTTTGTTTAAGTAAGCAATAATATCGTTTGATTCATACAGCCATTGTACTTGGCCATTTTTCTCTATACGCAGACAAGGCACTTTAACTTTGCCGCCTTGCTCAAGAAGCTCTTGACGATATTGCTCATTATTTTTTGCATCACGCGTTTCTATGTTTAAGCCTTCGCGCTTAATAGCGCGGCGTACTTTTACACAAAACGGGCATGCTTTAAATTGGTACAGTTTAAATTGTGAGGTTTGCTGATCAAGCTGTGCTTGCTCGTCGCTTGCACGCTTTTTACTGCGAGGAGTAAATACAAAATTAAAGAATAAGATTATACAACCTAAAAACCAACGAACTAATTTCATGTTCTGTGCTCTGCTTACAACAATTTAAGGAGCCAGATTTTAGCACAAATTTACAATCAAAAAAGCTCAATACTGTTATCTATCTTTGGTTCGTTATTAACTTCTAATTCACTGTAGGAGGTAACTCTATTACGGCCAGTATTTTTAGAGTAGTAAAGCGCTAAATCAGCCTGATTTACAATACTCGATACAGTATCAATACTCACTAACTCTAAAAAACCAATGCTAATGGTTAATTGGCCAATTTGTGGAAAAGGGTATTGGGCAACATTAAGGCGTAACCGGTTAAGTGCAACATGTGCATCACCCTCTGTTTCTGCTTGAAATAACATAGCAAATTCTTCACCACCATACCTAAATACATAGTCTTCTATTCTAAAATTATTTTTTAGTAGCCGTGCAACAAGTAAAATAACCTCATCGCCAATTACATGCCCGTAGTTATCATTAATATTTTTAAAGTTGTCGATATCGGCAATAGCTAAATACCAACGTCGCTTTTTATTGTTATCATTTCTTGGTAACAAAAAACCGTTACCCGATACAATCTCAATTACTTTTTTATCAAATGTTTGCCTATTTAAAAGCTCTGTAAGTGGATCTAACCGCGACTTATATAATAGCCCAAGCTGATTAGCATAAATATTTAAAATATGTACAGCTAACATAGTTATTCGTTCTGGTAATTCTTGCTCGGTTTCTATTAATAAAGTGCCGACTACTTTTCCAAAATGATAAATAGGCACGTAACTTGTTGTGCTACTAAAGGCATAGCTCACCCTAATTTTATTTTGAGTGACCTTTTGTAATAACAATGATGCTTCATCTGGGCTTAATTGCTCTAAATTACTGTTTGAATTAATAAGAGTAGGGGGTATGGGGGCTGAAAAATTTTTATTGACGTAAATGGCAAAATTATCAACTTCGAGCAAGTCGCTAATTATTTGTATTAATGCGCTATCTAAATCACTTTCTTCCTCTTGCTGGGTAAGCTTAATAATCCATTCGTGCCCACACTTATTTGCCTTCATTACACTGCCTAAACTAATTAAACTTTTATTAGTCTAGACAATACTCATGAATTTACTAAGTTATGAGGTAATACTTATTAACTAATCCTTTAGAATAGGTATTAAAGTAATACTAAGTCGTCGCGATGCAATACTTCTGCACCACTATCGTATTCAAGTAACTCACCTATTTGATTTGAGTGTGCGCCTTTGATTTTATTTACCTCGGTACTGCTAAAACGCGTTAAGCCACGTGCAATTACTTGATTTTTAGTATCTATTAAATCAATTAAATCGCCTCTTTCAAAACGTCCAAATGCATTAGTAACGCCTTTAGCAAGTAAGCTTGCACCTTTATTTTGAAGGGCACTAATAGCACCTGCATCTATAACAATTTGGCCGGTACTTTTAGGCCCAGCTAGTAGCCATTTTTTACGGCCATCTTTTGGGGCGGTGAGTTTTAAAAAGCGTGTACCAGGTAACTCGTCACTCATACATTTTAAAATAACGTTTTTACCAGCGCCTTTAGCAATAATGACTTCAACGCCTGCACGCCTTGCAATGTCGGCTGCTTGTAATTTGGTTGCCATGCCGCCAGTACCTAAGTTTGTACCACTGCCACCAGCAAGTTGGCGCAGCTCATCGTTTATATGTGTTACTTCACCAATGAGGGTGGCATCGGCATTGGTGCGAGGATCGCTGGTAAATAACCCTTCTTGATCGGTAAGTAGCAATAATTTATTAGCATTAGCCAAAATAGCAACAAGTGCCGATAAATTATCGTTGTCGCCTACTTTTATTTCACTGGTAGCGACTGCGTCATTTTCGTTAATGATGGGCACAACGTCGTAATTTAATAACGCATTGAGTGTATCGCGGGCATTAAGGTAGCGCTCTCTGTCGTCTACATCAGCGCGAGTAAGCAGCATTTGCCCTACATTTACCCCATATAAAGCAAACAAGCTCTGCCAAATATGAATAAGTTGACCTTGTCCAATTGCAGCAAGCATTTGTTTATCAATTAAGCTTCTGCCACAGGGTTTTAATAGTTGTTCGCGCCCAGCAGCAACCGCGCCGCTCGATACTAAAATAACCTGATGCCCCTGCTTTTTAAGCTCGCAGCATTGGCGTACTAATTCAACCATATGTGCTTTGTCTAGCTTATCGGTGCCGCCAGTTAGTACGCTTGTACCAAGCTTTACAACTATTACCTGTTCCCTTTGCATGTGCTTTTTACTATTGATTAATTAAAGATGAATTAATTTATACCAGCTCGGTATTTTTGAACAAGTTAAAAATTTTCATGCTAGGATCTGATTTTATTAAATTAAGTAAATTACTCTCTATGCCTGCCAGTTTATGTTTAATTATTGCCACCTTTTTATGGGGCAGCTCTTTTATTGCGCTCAAATACGCCATTGCTATTTACGACCCTGCATTAGTGATATTTTTACGCATGCTCACCACGTTAGTTTTGTCGCTTTGTTTATGGCGCTACGTTATTCGGTTTGAGTACTTAAAAGGTGACTGGAAGTATTTAGTGGGTATGTCGCTTGCTGAGCCTTGCTTATACTTTTTATTTGAAGGCCATGCAATGGAATACACATCAGCCTCGCAGGCCGGTGTCATTGTCTCTTGCTTGCCTATTATTATTGCGTTGCTTGCCTTTGTATTACTTAAAGAGCATATAAGCAAAGCCATTGTTGTCGGTTTTACGCTGTGTATAGGCGGCAGTATTTTACTTACGCTTCTTTCACCAAGTACCGACCAAGCACCTAATCCGTTACTAGGTAACTTTTTAGAGCTTATGGCGATGGTGTGCGCTGCATTTTATACCGTAAGTATTAAACATTTAGCTAATCGCTACTCGCCCCTGACTTTAATTGCGTTGCAAGGTATTAGCGGCAGCTTGTTTTTTGCGCCGTTTTTATTTTTTATCGACCTACCAAGCGAAAATCAACACGACTTAACTGCGCTCATGAGCATTTTGTATTTAGGCTCGTGTGTAACCCTTGGCGGCTACGGCATGTACAACTATGCAATTAGCAAGGTATCGGTATTAACCGCTGCTGCGTACTCTAATTTAATTCCTATTTTTACACTTATTTTGTCAGCTATTATTTTGGGCGAAGTGCTCAACGTTTGGCAATGGCTGAGCATATTTGTGGTATTTATTGGCGTAATGGTAAGCCAGCGCCATCAAGAACTCGTGGTTGATATACCGCTTAGCGAATCAGGCGAAGACATTTGCGCAGATACAAGCAACCTTAAATCAGTACCCGAGGCAAGTGAATCAAAAGGGTAACAGGTAAGCAAATACAGCCCAGGTGTTTGTAAAAATGAGTTTTGGGATTGATGAATAACCTCAATCCCCGTTACCTTATAATTTTGAATCACCCCACTTTGCAGTTGCAAAGTAAACGCCTCTCCCACTTTGGCGTGTTGTAAAAATGCAAAGTGGGTGTCGTTATGCCCAGCTATTAGCGAGCCTTTTTCGTTTCCAAACTCTTTTCCGCCCAGCTCCCCTGCGGGTAAAAATTGGCTAGGCGCAAACGCTAAATTGCGACCACTCGCTCCAGCTAATACACTTAATGTTTTATTATGGCTTGGCCAATCAAGCTTTGCAGTCACGTAGCTGTCGGCGTAATACCACGGTTTTACTTTAATGCCGGGTGATTTAAGCGCCTCTTGCCATGCTTGCTCAATTAATACTTGAGCAAGCCACGCTTTTGCCTGCATATAAGCGCCGTGACCAAATAATCCAAGCCCAGCTATTAGTAAACCCGCGCTTAGCCACTTTTTCATTTACGTGCCCTGCTTAACTTAAATGATCGGTTTATTTTAAGGGCGCTAAATCCCAATAATAAAATACAGCCTAGTAATATATGTAACCTGCTTTGCCCATCGGTTTGCGGTAAACGCATTGCCATACCTTGTGGTACTGCATTAGTAGCTTGCGCCGTTTGCTCTGCCACTTCTTTTATTTGAGTTTGTTCAATCGCTATAAAAGCAGTAAACGGGCTAAGTAATTGATGAGTAAGCGCAAGCTCCTGTACTTCATCTTTAACTGTATTTTGCTCGTTGTATAAAAGTAATGACTTGATTTTTTGGCGCGCCCACAGTTTTGCTATACCTTGAGCGCTTGAGCTATTTTGTGTACTTAATTTAATACTTAAAGGACCTTGTGCTGTTTGCCCAGCAAGTACCACATTTTTAGCATTATTAAGTTTTATGGCGACCATGATAGGCTCACCAAAATATAAATCAGGTAGTGGTGGCGGCCAAAAATCTAAGCTGTTACCGCTTTCATCGCTTAGCCCCAAATTAGTAATAGCCGGATGTGCAAGCTTATCAAACAACTGCTGCATTTTAGGTTGCACCTCGCTTGTGCTGCCTATAAACGTAAATGAGCCTTTACCTATATCTGCCGCTCGGCGCATAAAAAAGCTATTCGGTGCGCTGCCAATACCCACTGTAAATAAGCGGCTATCGCCTAATTTACTTTGAATATTTTTAAATAATGCATCTTCATTACTTACGCTGCCATCAGTTAAAAATACAACTTGGCGCACAAAACCACCAAACTCGCTACCATCAAGTACGGCATTAAGCGCACCTTGTATTTCAGTGCCACCGTCGGCCTCTAGGCTATAAATAAATCGCTCTGCACGGCGTAAATTAAAGTCACTGGCTATAAGTGGTTTATCGCTCATTGGAGTTACTATGTTGTCAAAACCAATAATGTTAAAGCTGTCGTCGCTATCAAGTAATGAAAGTGCATAAAACAACGCTTTTTTAGCTTGCTCCATAGATTGCCCATGCATAGAGCCTGACGTATCAACTACAAATACCATTTCACGAGGTAAGCGCTGTGTTTGTGTGAAATGATCCCCTGGTGGCATTAGCATAGCAAGCCCGTATCGGTCACCATTTTCAAACTGCTGAGTAAAAAATGCGGCTTGAGCTTGCTCTTTTTGCAGCGGTTTAAACTCAAGTACAAAGTCGCGATTAACTGCATTTGTCTCATTTAACGCTATTTTATATTGTCCAAACGCGGTGTTTTGCACATCAACATTGTGAAATTTAGAATTGATATCCACCAGCTCTAAGCCTACGTCTATATCTATGTTTAAGCTAAATTGGCTGCTTGGTACGTTATCATTTTGATTACTGCTTTTAATACTGTAAACAGGGCTTAACCATCCCGTTGGGAGCGAGTTAAAGTGCGTTTGGTTCTGAGTACTCACCTCAACTTCACCACTAATCGCGTGATAACGCGGTGTAATGGTAGTAGGAAATCTAATAGCAAATGTGCCGCTGCTGTAATCAATTATTTCTTGATACTCAAGCTCAATAATTACTTGCTCACCAGGGCCAATATTTGCCACATTCGTAATAAACATATTGGCGCGTTGCTGGCGCACAAGGGCCGCTTGCTTACCTGCTTTTTTAGCCTCCTCGTATTTTTTTTCGGCCTCTACCTTTTTATCAATTTGGCCTTTAATGACTCGCTCACCTATACGCATAGTCATGGCATGTACGGCGCTTTCATCAGGCAATGGAAAAACGTAGCGCGCATTAACCGCAAACGGGTTTTCGTTTTGATAAGTTTGCGTAACTACAACATGATTAATTAGGCCGGTTAAGGTCATATTGGCGTCGCTTTTTAATATTATTGCTGGGCCTGCTGGCGCACCATTGCTATCAAAAAGCTCTAACTTGGGTGATTGCGCATGGCTTTTGAAGCTCGCTAACAGCACAATCGCTATGAATATAAAAATGCTTACTTTAGTAAGCATTTTGGTCGGTTTACTCAACATAAAATCACTCCATCGAACGCTTTGTTTTACTTAGATTCAGTTAGATTTAGTTACTCGCCGTTTGGCCATTTACTGAGTTCATTGAGCGAGTGGTAAGCGTTACGCGTCTATCAAAAAAGTTATCTTCCACCGTGTTACTGTTAGCCAATGTTTGCTGCTCGCCAAATGCCTGCGTGCTTAAGCGTTTATGGCTCACGCCGTGTTTTATTAAATAGCTTTGCACGGCATTTACACGTGCTTTGGAAAGTAAAAGGTTGGCTTGCTCATCGCCTCGTTGATCGGCAAAGCCACTTAAATCAAGTGCGAGTTGTGGTTGGTTGTTTAACAAGGTAACCAGTTGGTCTAACTGCAGCGCAAAATGCGGGGCAATAACACTTGAACCTGTTTTAAATTGCACCGTCATCGCCAATAAGTTATTAATTTGAACTTGAGTTAACTGCTCATTTTGATTGGCAAGCACTTCTAGCTGTTGCTCTAACATATTATTGTGGTTAAGCACGTGTTGGTAATCGCTGGTTTTTTCTTTCATAACCGTAATTGCACGCTCTTGCTCTGCAATTTTGTTATCAGCTACTTTTGAATCACCTATTAAACCACCGGCAAATGCCCCAATAAACGCACCTATTGGCCCGCCTACTACGCCGCCAATAATAGCGCCTGCACCTAAACCAATAGCCGTTTCTTTATGGGCTTCTTTTGATGGCGTGTTAGATGTTGAGGCAATTGCTGGAGTACAAAAAATAGCAACGAGTGTTAACGCAATTAATGTCTTCTTCATGATTTGATCCTTAAACTTACTTTTTAATTTGTGATGTTTTGTTTTGATGGACCTATTAAAACAAGCTCAAGTGGCAACAAAGGGGATCAAAAATGGCAAACTGCTGAGCAATTGTGGCAAAAAAATGGCAATTGCCTTTTTAAGCGTACTTAGCTTAAAAACTTCGATATAGTGCACAACAGAGCCGATAGGATAATGATTAAGATGAAAAAAATAGCCATCGTTGAAGATGAACCCGCAATCCGCGAAAACTACATAGAAATGCTGAGCGCACAGGGCTACCAAGTCAGTGGCTTTGAAAATCGCGCCAGCGCTGAAGCTGCATTTAAAAACGCCCTGCCCGATTTAGCCATTGTTGATATTGGCCTAGGCCATGAAATAGATGGTGGTTTTTTACTGTGCCAAACATTGCGTTCGCTTTCTAAAACACTGCCTATTATTTTTTTAACCGCCCGCGATAGCGAAATAGATACTGTATGCGGCCTGCGCATGGGCGCCGACGACTACCTAACAAAAGACATAAGCTTGGCTCACTTGGCTGCACGTATTGGTGCGCTATTTCGCCGAATGGAAGCACTTGAACAACCCGCTGATGCAAACGCCCTCATAACACGCGGGCAGTTAACGCTCGACACGCAACGTATGCAGGTATTTTGGCAGCAACAATTAGTTGATTTAACCGTAACCGAATTTTGGATGCTGCATTCACTCGCCCAGCGACCAGGCCATGTTAAAAGCCGTAACGATTTAATGAGCGATGCAAAAATTTATGTAGACGACAGCACTATTACTTCACACGTAAAACGTATTCGTAAAAAGTTTATAGCACTCGACAGCACCTTTGATTGCATAGATACCGTGTATGGCATGGGCTATCGGTGGGAACAACACTAATGCTACGATTTGGTCTGCGCAGTAAATTTATATTACTTTCATGTTTTTTGTTTTTGCTGCCGTGGCTTGGCTACGAGTACGTATGGGAAATGGAAAAGTTTTTACGCCAAGGCCAAGAAAAAACCCTCGTAGGCACCACTCGTGCACTTGCTACTGCATTACATGAGCGCCCTGCATTATTTGACGAGCAAACCAACTTTTTAGACCAAGTTGTAAAAGGTCGCGATTTATACGCTTATAATCTTAAAAACCCTATTCAGCTCGACGGTAAACTTAACGATTGGGAAAGTTACCAGCCGTTATTTTGGCACTACGACAAACGCTATTTACAAAAAACAGATAACAAACATCAAGCCAGTGACTTATCGTTTTATCATATGGTGGGAAAATTTGATAACTACTTATACGCCGTATTTAAAGTCACCGACAATACCCTTATTTATCGCGCTAAAAATAGTTTAAGCATTACCAATAACGATTATTTACAAATTGGCTTAAAAACACCAGACGGCCAATTTAATACCTATATAATTGCGCCACGCCAAGATGGCTGGGTTAATGCGTTTGATGCAAATACCAAAGCCCCTTTTACAAAAATTCAGGGCTATTTTGAAAGTACCGAATCAGGTTATAACGTAGAGCTGCGCTTTCCTATTAGCATGCTGGGCAACAAACTTGGCTTTGCTATTGTTGACATTGATAGTAAAGAGGCATTGCTAGAGCCTAAAATAATGTCGACCTCAAACTTAAATAACCCAAACGATTTAGGCTCGGTATTAGTCCCTTCCCCAGAAATTAGCCGTATTTTAAAAGGTATGGGCCACAGTGGTAGCCGCATTTGGGTGGTTGATAACCATCATCGTGTACTTGCGCAATCGGGTACTATTCAAAATGCAGATGGCGTATGGGCTGATGGACTTGCTAACAAAGCACCTGAAACTTGGTGGCAGCGCTTTGAGCAAAATTACTTACACCCAATTTACTATAAAATATTAACGCGCCCCGAAAATGAGTTTTTAGATACCCTGCACGATGTAGCTTCTATGCAGGGCACACATTTAGCGAAAGCATTAAAAGGACAACCTGCATCGTCTTGGCGATTAACACCCGACAGTAAAGCCGTTATTTTATCGGCCGCTTACCCTATTTGGATTCAAGACCAAGTAATTGGCGCGGTAATAGCAGAGGAAACCACAAACGGCGTACGTACGCTGCGTAACAAATCGCTCGAAAAACTCTTTAACGTTATTTTAGCTGTGATGCTAATTGGTACTGTCACCTTGTTCTTTTTTGCCTCACGTATATCGAACCGAATTAGGCGACTGCGCGATACTGCTGAGCAAGCGATTGATGCACAAGGGCGTGTTACCGGCAGTATTAATTACAGCGATGCTAACGATGAAATTGGGGATCTTTCTCGTAGTTTTTCAAACATTGTGAGCCGACTTGGTGGCTATACCGATTACTTAGAAAATATGTCGTCGCGGTTATCGCATGAGCTGCGCACGCCGGTTGCCGTAGTGCGCTCGTCACTCGAGAACTTACAAAGCTTGCCACAAAACGAGCTGAGTCAAAAATACCTTGACCGCGCCAGTGAAGGCGTTGAACGCTTAGGTAAAATAATAACCACCATGAGCGAAGCCACTCGCCTTGAGCAAAGCATTCAAAGCAACGAACCTGAACCTTTTGATTTACAAAAAGTAATAAATGGCTGCATGCAAGGCTATCAGCTTACTTACCCAAACCAGTTATTTACGCTTGATGTATGCCAAAACAAATTACCTATGCAAGGTGCTCCGGAGTTTATAGCTCAGCTGCTTGATAAACTTATTAATAACGCGCTGGAGTTTAGTGAAGCCAATACGGCTATTAATGTAGGCCTTAAGCAGAGCGAAAATAAAGCAACATTAACTGTGAGTAATACTGGTCCCGCTTTACCTGAAGGGTTAACTGAGCATATTTTTGATTCAATGGTGTCGGTACGTAGCCAGCAAATGCAGCAACAGCCACATTTGGGATTAGGGCTTTATATTGTAAGGCTGGTGTGCGACTACCATAAAGGCAGTGTAACCGCGCAAAACAACGAACAAGGTGATGGTGTAGTATTTACCGTAACACTGCCGTTAGTTAATGGTTAAGGCTGTATTTATACCGTTATATTTGTACCGTTATATTTATAGCCACAGCATTATATGCAAATAGTAAGTACGCAATAAATTAAATTCAGCTGTATATTTTTAGTTAAAAAGAGTTACTTTAATTTATCTTAACTCTATATAAATTAACAAATAAACCCCTCTCATCCCTTAAAACCCGCCGGTTACAATTTAGTACAACTTCAAATGTAACTATTCACTTTTTATTCAGTCGAATGACCATACCCTACATCATATTAAAGTATTGAATTGAAGGAATACTCATGAAACCATCACTAGAGCGTGAAGAACTAGACTTTATTTTTGACTTATACAGGCCCTCTAAAAAACCTGAGCCTGAAGAGATAAAACCAAAAAGCACCAATTACAAAGAGCTAAGAAAGCACGACGCGACTAAAAACCAAGGTGTATCGCACTACTTAGTCTAATTTTATTACGCTTGGGACTTCTCATGTTCTAAAAATGCTTTAATGCAGTTTATTTCTGCAAGTTTTACTTCTTCGCCTATTTCAGGGCCTTTTTTGCCATTTTTAAGTGCATCTTGCACTACTTGTTTCTTATCCATTTTTTGCAGTTCAGTATGAATTGCTCGCAGCTTAGCTGCTTGCGGGTATGGCTTATCGACCAGTGTTTCACCACGCCCTTGTGCATCACATTGGCATGCTTGGGTAAACGCTATAAAACGTTCTGGGTGTACCAACGCATTTAAGTTAGTCACTATTAGCTTGTGAATGGTTTGCGGCCTTAACTGATCAATTGTATGGCAAAGGGTGTGATTATCACTGGTGAGTACGCCAACATCACGAAAACGGTTAGGCACTTTTAAGCGCTCACAAAACGCCTCAATAACTGCAACGCCTTCGCGTTCGTGCCCTCGTAGGTTTCCATGCTTTTTAAAACTAAGCGCTTTTCCAAAATCATGGGTAAGTGCAGCAAAACGTGCTTCTAAGTTAAAATTTAAATCAGCTGCACGCCTAAGTACCAACATAGTATGAACAAATACATCCCCTTCAGGATGATGGTTTGCCGGTTGCGGTACATTAACCATGCGCTCAAGTTCTGGAAAAATACCTAAACCTTGCAGTGCTTCAAAATAAAGCTCAGGGTGCTTTTCACCCAGTGCTTTTTCAGTTTCAAGCCACACGCGCTCAGATACTAAATGATTTAGCTCACCTTTATTTTTAAGCTCGCGCATTAATGCATAGGTACTTGGGTGAATACGCCAATCACTGCCATAGCGCGCTAAAAAACGGGCAATACGCAGTACTCGAACAGGGTCTTCTACAAATGCCTCAGTGGTGTGGCGCAGTGTTTTATTTTGTAAGTCAGTTTGGCCATTAAACGGGTCAATAATATTACCGTGTTCATCAAGCGCCATTGAATTTATGGTCAAATCACGCCTTGCTAAATCTTCTTCTAGCGTAACGGTTGGGCTGGCATCAACCACAAAGCCTGTATAGCCTTTGCCACTTTTACGCTCTGTGCGCCCTAGTGCATATTCTTCTTTTGTTTTTGGGTGTAAGTAAACCGGAAAGTCACTACCTATTGGCACAAAACCAAGCGATTCCATCGTTTTTGGTGTTTCCCCAATCACTACATAGTCGTTATCTTTTGATTTTATATTTAGCAGTTTGTCGCGCACTGCACCGCCAACGAGGTAAACTTGTTTTAAGTTACTTTTCACTTTATTCCCAATAACACTTGCCCAATTGTTTGACGCTAATCATATCATTAATTAAAAAATTCTGCGGTATTTGCCAAGCTTAAGTAAGCTCATTACAATGGCGCATTATTTTTAGCTATAGCCTCATAATTAATGAAAAGCCATTCATCAAAAAAAGAACTCATGTTACTACCCATTTTATTAGTGGTTATTTTAATGTGTGTGGCGGGTCACTTTTTACTACAAGCAAATTTTCAAGACAGTAATGTGGTTGAATACATGTTGGCAGCACTGCCGTTTGCTATGTTTGGGTTGGTTATTGTGGCGTTTAAAATGGCGGCTAAAAGCGAAAAAGATGAGCAAAACGAGCAGGACTCTTAATCCTACTCTGTTTTAGCTACTTATTATAATTTAAAGTATGTGATAGCCAAACCAGTCTGGCTTTATCGGCTGCGATATACCGCTTGGCGTGAGCTTAATGTTTAGCTGGCTGTCGAGTAAATCAATGGCAAAGCAATCGTCCACATCATGTAAATCATCTTTATGAATATGACTAAGCCCTGCGAGCAAATCGTTTTTAGCGCGCTCTTTAGCTTCATGGCTACTGCTTGCAACATACAGTGCAAAGTCATGTTGCTCAGCCATGGAATCACTTCTGTAAGCGCCTAAATTTACAAAATAGAGTTGTTTATTTTGCTCCACATAGCTATCAACAACTTCTACTTTAAAGCCATCAATATGATTAATTGCCATGTAGCTATCCATGTGAACACTACTTCTGTCGCCTACCCATTGGCTTTTTAACTTTGAGTAGGTTTGCTCTATATTCTCCCCTACTACAAAACGAATATCATGCATTTCAATGTGGCAACCTTGAATCCGGCCACCTAAATACACCATAAATAACTGCATGCTTTTCCTTAACCTAAATTATCAACATCAATATTATGCTTTTTAATCAACTTATAAAAATCTGAGCGGTTGCGCTTGGCAAGCTTAGCGCCTTCTGCTACGTTACCACCTGCCATTTTTAAAGTGTTAATTACATAGTCGCGCTCAAACTCTTTTTTAGCGTCGTTTAGTGATAATGGTTCTACGTTTGTTTCGTTACTATTTAGCGCAGCTAACACTAAATGCTCTGAAATAACATCGCTTGGCGTTAATGCTACAACCTGCTCTACTACGTTTTGTAATTGGCGGATATTACCTGGCCAATCGTAACGCACAAGTGCATGCATAGCATCGCTTGCAAAGTGTTTTTCAGTTTGGTTCATGCGCTTAGCAATGCTTGCACTAAAATGCTGTGCTAATAAGCTTATATCTTCGCGGCGCTCACACAGTGGCGGTAATTTTAAATTAACTACGTTTAAGCGATAGTATAAATCTTCTCTAAATTGCTGGTTTAAAATAGCTTCAGGAAGATTTTTATGTGTTGCCGACACTATGCGTACATCAATTGCTATCTCTTCTTGAAAACCTACTGGGCGAATTGTTTTTTCTTGTAATACGCGCAGTAACTTAACCTGTAAGTTAAGCGGCATATCGCCAATTTCGTCTAAAAATAACGTGCCACCCTGTGCTTGTTGAAACAAACCTTGGTGATCTTTAATTGCACCCGTAAACGAGCCTTTTTTATGACCAAATAATTCGGACTCTAAAAGCTCCCCTGGTACAGCGCCGCAGTTAATTGCAACAAAAGGGCCACCGCTTACATGGCTATGCTGGTGAATCGCCTGTGCGAGTAATTCTTTACCAGTACCACTAGCCCCCGAAATAAGTACATTAACTTGCGTTGGCCCAAGTAGTTTTACTTGCTCTAACAAGTGCAGCATTGCACCACTGCGCGTAACTATATTACTTTTAGGTGCAGCTTCATCGGCGTTAACACCATGAATTTCTATCGCTTTAGCAAGGCTGTCAAATAGCTCATCTTTATCCACTGGTTTAGTTATGAATGCAAAAATGCCCTGTTTAGTTGCCTCTACTGCATCAGGAATTGAGCCGTGCGCTGTCATCATAATAACAGGTAATGCAGGGTAGCGGCTTTGCAGCTGACGATGCAGTGCCATACCATCCATTTCATCCATGCGTAAGTCGGTTATTACGGCATCAAACACTTGGCTTTTAAGTATTTGTAGTGCGGTTAAGCCGCTTTCGCAGGTTGTCACTTCGTATCCTTTTGATTCGATACGAATAGCGAGCAGTTTTAATAAGCTAGCGTCGTCGTCTACGAGTAATACTTTTGCACCTTGTACTTTAGTTGCGGCCATCGTTACTGCTCCTTCGTTTCTTCTCGTAGTAAAAGTTGCTGCTCAATCGTTGCTAACGATGAGAGGGTTTCTTGCATTTTATTATTAAGTGCTTGTTGCTCTTTTTTAGCATTTATTTGCATAGTTACTTGCTGCTTTTGAAGCCATAAATATTGCTTTATGTCATCAGGCCAAAAGTAAGCAAGATCGAGCTTTAGCAACTTAGTCATTACCGTATTTGGATCATCATTTATGTTTAAGCACAT
The DNA here is from genome assembly GCF_011378755.1 of Pseudoalteromonas sp. Z1A2. NCBI lineage: Bacteria > Pseudomonadati > Pseudomonadota > Gammaproteobacteria > Alteromonadales > Pseudoalteromonadaceae > Pseudoalteromonas > Pseudoalteromonas sp. Z1A2. The sequence continues at coordinate 257,469 of NZ_WTKX01000003.1, forward strand.
GAACTTAAAAAAGCGTTTAAGCTCGTTTTCGCCTGTAAAAACATCTTTGCTAGGTATCAATTTAAATCCACCACACTGATTAGCGTGCCATGCAATAACTTGCTCTGCAGGAGGATAGCTTGGTTCAATTTTTGGTCTAGGTTTTGGACTAGGATTACTGTTTTTGTCGGTCGTTTTTTTTGTATCGACCACAGGTGCAGGTGTAATTGACACACGCTCTTCTTGCCCATTATTAATTTCACAACCTGATATAACCATGCTGCTACTGAGCACACATAAAATAGCGATTAAACGCAAGCGCATGTTAATTAACTCCTAGATTTTTTGTTATGGGAATTTTAATTGAAAACCGGCAACCATGTGGCTCGTTATGCTCAACACTAAGTGTACCTCTTAGCTGTTCAACAGACTCTTTTACAATAGTTAAACCCAGTCCACTGCCTTGCAGCGTAACATTTTTACTGTGTTTACCTTGATAAAATGCGCTGAAAATTTGAGTTTTTTCTTGCTCTTTAATACCGCACCCTTTATCAAGTACAACGATACAAAGCTGGTTTTGCTCAAGCGCTAAATTAATAGTAACGCTTTGCTTATCCTCTGAAAATTTTAAGCCATTTGAAATAAGCTGAATTAAAATCATCTCAATAAGCTCACTAGGTAAAGCAAGCGGTTTGTTAGGTAAAGTATTTTGCCACTGCAGAGCTTGCTCACGCGCAGTTAAGCGATGCTCAAAATGGCTATTAATTTTATTAATAAGAAGACTAAATTCAACTTCGCTTAAGCTGTCTTTACTGGTGCGAATCGCATTATAACTCAGCAAACTGTCAATCATTGTGCGAAGGCGCACCATAGATTGGCTAATAAGCTCAAGCACTGCTTTTTGCTCAGCGGTAATTGGGCCTACTATTTCATCAGTTAATAAGTCAGTGCCTTCAACCATTGAAGCAAGCGGCGTTTTTAGCTCATGAGTTACATGGCGTAAAAAAGTATCTTTTTGCTGCTCAAGCATATGAAGTTGCTCTTGTACCCATTGGAGCTTTTCTCCTAGCTCAACAAGCTCAGCTGAACCTTTCACAGATATTTTTTGCTGCCAATGCCCCTGCCCAAGCTTATCAATAACCGTAGTTAACCCTTTTAGTCGCCCACTTATACGCCATAAAAAGCCTCCCCCAACAATTAAAGTCAGTGGAATAAGTGCCACCAGCCAATTTATAAATGACGCTTGCAGGCTTGTAAGCTCTTTTTGGTTATTGGTAATTTGCGCTTCGTTTTTATCACGTAACCATAAAGTAAGCTCAGCAACTAAATCGCTCACTGGCACAAATAGCTCAGCTTGCTGTTGTTTTTTCTCAACAAGCTCTACATGCGCGGTTTGTAAGGTGGTATATAAGCGTTGCCATTGGTTGATATACTCTTTATTCGTGTTTACAAATTTGAGTTCATCAATGCTTTGTAGGGATGATTGCCATTTATCAACAATAAGCTTATCTAGCGATTCACTTTTTAATACCCAGTTTTGTCTAGTGGCGCGTTCAAGACTGTTGAGTTCTTGCTTTAAAGTGTTAAACGATTTGGTAACTTGGTAGTTGCTACTCACAATACTTTGAGTAACCGCTAATTGCTTATTAAGCGCATTTAAAAATACGATCACCACTATAGAAAGCGGCAGTAACGAAAGCAGCATACTCATTGCAAATTGCCCAATTAAATTAGGCCGCCAGTTAAGCATTGCTTGGTATTTTTTAGCTATGGTTGCTGGCATTTCGTTTAGTCCTTTTAAGTTAAGCGTTCTATTATTAAGTGCTTACCTTATACACTAGCTGAACCAGCAATTATATTTAATACGATTAACTGCCAGCACTACAAAACAATGTGTCGCCAAATAGAGACAACGTAACTCGTTGATTTTAATAAACTCCCTTTTAACCCCATTAAATAGTGTTGCAAAAGGCGCACAAAAATTACAATAAACCCAGTAAAAACTTCTCACTGGCTTAAAGCTAAAACAATAACCAATTGAAAAATAACAACAATTATTATTGGCACCATTTTTGTAATAGGAGTAATAACTTTAATCAATAAGGAAATAATTATGAACAAACGCATTTTAGTAATTTCATCATTACTGGCTTTAGGCTTTTTAGGCGCTAATGCACACGCAATGGACGTTCACGCGACTTTTAACGAACTTGATAAAGACAGTAACGGCACATTAAGTGAAGCCGAAGCAGGTGAAGATGCTGTGTTACACGAGAATTTTTCTCAAATTGATACTAATCAAGATGGGCAATTGTCGCTAGATGAATTCAAAAAATTTATTCAATAAACTCATTTAATAAGGAACGTGATTATGAAACAACTTATAGCCGCTTTTTCATTAATGTTTTTAGCAATTAGTGCCACCGTAATTGCATCGCCAACAAATGTGCGTTTTGCCCACTTAGATAAAGACATGGACGGACAAATATCAATTGCAGAAGCAAAGGAAGATAAGGAAGTAATGAGACAATTTGCCGACTTAGATGAAGACGGTGATGAAAAGGTCTCAAAAAAAGAATTTGAAAGCTTTAAACCTTAATGAGTAATTACTGATTAAGCTTTACTTAAGCTTGTTATAGGTAAACTGGAATTAAAAGCATTTGCCATAATCCCTGAGGGAGTGTGTAAAAGGATTTAATGTTGGGAGTTAAATTACGGCAAGTGCTTTTTCCTTTTCACTTTATTTTAGCCACAAACTTTAAATACATCTTTTGGAAGGAACACCATGAAGATACTTCCCCTTACTATAAGCATCTTAATGCTATTAAGCTTTGATGCCGCTGCACTTGATGTAAAGCAACGCTTTGATCACCTCGATAGCGACAAAAGTGGCTATTTAACGCATGACGAACTTGATCCCCAACCACAACTATTAAACACATTTATAAAATGGGACAAAAACCAAGATAACCAAATTTCGTTAATCGAATTTAAAAATTACCTTACCAATAACCTCTACTGAGTATTTTTCATGGAAAAAACAAGCTATATAGCGCTTTTTGCGTTTAGTATTTTTAGCACATTAGGCTTTGCTGCAAGCAACAATGTTGCAGAGCAATTTGAAAAACTTGATAGAAACCAGGATGGTTTTTTAACACGTTCAGAAACCGCTGTAGACCCCGCTTTGTGGTCTCGATTTTCAAGCTATGATCAAGACAAAGACGGCAAGCTAACGCTAAGTGAATACAGTTTATATGCAAGTAAGTAGTCTTATAGCTAGGTACACAAACACCTAGCTTATTATATTTATACTATTAATTACGTTCAGACTTTATTTTTAGAACAATGCGCTAAGTACTCTGCATCAGTAGGTTTTGGGCTCACCATAAAATCCATTTTGAGATAAGTTAGAATCGGTTGCTTACTCGTATTTTCAACTGTCGGTTTCCAGCGCCATAAACCCACAGCAGCTGCCGCATCAATATCAAACACGCCCTCAGGGTAAGACGAGACAACCTTATACCCTTGGACTTCACCTTGTGAATTAATTAACATAGCAAACTCAACACAGCCTTAAATACTTTTCTTTGCAGCTTCTATCTGACATCGCGGCTCAACTCTTTTAGCAACATCCCAGTATTCACCTACCTTACTTCGCAGTTCAGGACTTGATAAATCAATAAAACTCGGCATTTCATCGTTTACTTGTTTATCAGACATTGAGCTACAGGCTGTCAGCATCATGCTCAAGGGAGTAATAAATAGAGAGCTTTCATAGCATTCCCTTATTAATTCGTTATAAATAATTTTTTAAGTAGTTGCATCAATTACCTGTTATGCAAACGCACCACCAAAGTGAGATATATAAATACTCCACTTAAAATCTTATGACTTTCTTCTTTCTCCCGTTATTTGAAATGCTTCGCCAGCCGGACAATTCTTTAAATATTTTTCACCTACTGGTTTTGAGTCAATAGTGAAATCAATTCTAATATGAGTAAGAACAGGCTGTTTAGCTACATTTACGTTAGTAGGCAACCAGGCCCATGTACTTAAAGATTGAGCTGCGGCTTCATCAAATAACCCTTTAGGATATGAGGAGGTTACTTTATATCCTTGCGCCCTACCCTCAGAATTAATGATAGTCATGAGTTCTACACAACCTGCAAGACCCTTTTTTGCAGCAGCTATTGGATATTGTGGTTCTGTTCTTGTTAAAATATTCCAATAGTCTTTCACCCTATCGCGCAGCTCAACACTTGATAAATCTATATAATCTAGCTTTTCAACAGTTTCCTCTGTCGTAGGTGTTGCTCCACATGCCGCAAGTAATGAAGTTAATGGGAGTAATAAATAGAGGGCTTTCATAGCGTTTCCTTGTGCTTTATTGATTGTTTTACATACTAAATAATCACATCAATTACCTATTTTGTAAACAGTTAGTAAAGAGAAAAACCTTATAATGAGGCCTATCAATTCATTGGTATTATAAAATCAAGTTTGTTAATGTAAGTAAATTAACAATAAAAATTAAGTAACCATGTCGCTCAAAAAAATAATCAAACCACTCATACTAGCCAGCCTTTGCGCTAGTTCTAGTTACACTATTGCACAAACAAAAGTAATTTATAACGCCAATGGTTATACCCCTTTATACCAAGGTGAAGTACAGCAGTTTACTACCCTCGTTATTAAAAATGGCAAGGTAGTAAAACTAGGTAGCGATACACTTAAAGATAGCTACCCAGATGCCAAGCTAATTGACGCGCACGGTAATACCTTATTACCAGGCTTAATTGATGCTCATGGGCACGTTATTGGCCTTGGCGATAATTTATCGCAACTTGATGTACGCGGTGCAGAATCGGTTGATGAAGCAACGAATAAACTAAAAGTATTTGCCGATAACAAACAAGGTTGGATTATAGGGCGAGGTTGGAACCAAGAGCTTTGGGCTGATACACGCTTTCCTACTGCTAAAGATTTAGACAAAGTAGTTAACGATCGACCTGTGGTGCTTTCTCGAGTTGATAGCCACGCCATTTGGGTTAATTCAAAAGCGCTCGAACTTGCAGGTATTACCGCCCAAACAAAAGCACCTGAAGGCGGTGAGATAATTAAAGACGAATTTGGCAATCCTACGGGTATTTTTGTAGACAAAGCAGAATCGCTAATTACCCAGCATATGCCAGCCCCTTCAAAACAAGATATAAGTGACTCACTTGATGCAGCAGGTAAACATTTATTAAGTTTAGGCATTACCTCTACTCACGATGCAGGTATTGATAAAACCACATGGGAGGTTTATAAAGAGCGCGGCGACCTTGGTAATTTACCGCTACGTATTGTGGCAATGTTAAGTGGTGCAAGCCCTGATTTAGACACAATGTTAAAGGCAGGCCGATACCACGACAAAAATGACTTTATGGAAATTCGCAGTGTTAAAGTTTACGCCGATGGCGCATTGGGCTCTCGTGGTGCAGCACTTATTGAAGAATATGCAGACAGACCTGGTCACCATGGTTTAATGCTTGAAACACAAGAGAAACTCGAAGCACTCTTTACACAAAGCTTTAAAAGCGGCTTTAGCGCAAATACTCACGCCATTGGCGACAAAGCAAATAAAGTAGTACTTGATGCCTATCAAAATGTATTTAAAAAAACGGGCGGTATATTACTACGAAACCGAATAGAGCACGCCCAAATTGTAACCCCTGATGATATCCCTCGCTTTAAAGCGTTAAAAATAATCCCTTCAATGCAGCCAGTGCATGCCACTTCAGATATGCATATGGCAGAGCAGCGTTTAACTGAAAAACAACTAAGCGGCGCCTACGCGTGGCAAACATTTTTACAGCAAGGTTCGGTTGTTGCTGCGGGCTCTGATTACCCTGTAGAGCTTGCAAATCCATTTGATGGTTTGTATTCAGCAATTACACGCATGGACCATAACAAACTACCGGAAAACGGCTGGCGCGCAAGTGAAGTACTAAGCCGCGAAGATGCATTACGTGCATTTACGCTTGGTGGCGCCTATGCAGCTCATCAAGAATTTAAGGTGGGTAGTTTAGAAAAAGGTAAATGGGCCGACTTTATTTTAATTGATAAAGACTACTTTAAAGTGCCTGTTGACGAGATATACAAAACAAACGTACTGCAAACGTGGGTAGCAGGAATAAAGCGATACGAAAAAACTAAGACAGAAAATACCACCGAAAAATAAAACTAAAAAAGGGTTAACGCAAGTTAACCCTTTTTGGTTGTGTAGGAAGGCACTTTTAGCTAAACATGTTTTTCACATCTTTTAGCATGTCGTTGTACTCATCACTTGTGAATAGCTGCATAGACGGTATAACGCCTTTGTCTATATACGTTTGCAGCGCTGCCGACTTATCAGAAACTTGTAACGTGCCCTCTAAAATAGCCCCTACTCGAATAAAATCCACGTAACTTACTTTTTCAGGTTTGTAACTTGGGTCAGCCCAGCTCTGAGCTACATCAACAAACTCTTTAGGGAATTCCCACGCTTGCATAATAGATGAGCCAATTTTTCCACTCAGCTTTTGAATTGCATGAGCCAAAAAGCTTGGATTAGCAAATACCTCTGGGTGGCGCTCAGCTTCAGTTAAAATTGGTAATACACCAATATTATAAACAAGTGCGGCGAGTGTAATAGAATCGCGGTTTAGTGACGTGTGCTTACTATTTTTTAAATAAAACTCCATGAGTGATATTGAATGGCTAGCAACGGTTAATGTTTTTTGCCATGCCTTACCCATGTAGCCTTTAATTAGCTCATTATTTGATACAAATAATTGTTCCATAGCCATAGCTGTAGCAATGTTTTTAATTTGACGTAATCCAATACGAGTCACTGCTTGTTGTAAATTAGATACTTTTACAGAACGTCCCATAATCGCACTATTAGCTACTTTTATCATACGAGCTGAAAGCGCTGGATCTTGTGAGATTACATCTGACATTTGGATTAAATTCACATCTGGGTTATCTGCAGCTTGGCGAACCTTAATCGCTACTTCAGGTAGCGTTGGTAAAACCAACGTATCGTTATTTATTCTATCGACTAGAATCGTTAATAAAGCGTTTTCTGTAGACATAAAGCTGCCATCCTTTTGTGTTCAGCCTGTAAAGTAACTGCAAACTCAGGCAGTTAATTTTCGTATTAGTAATATAATTAGTATTGTCTAACTTACCGATAAAGTTAAGAAAATTATAGAAGTTTATTTTTATTTATAATGCTTTACCGCTCATGCTTGCCTTACAACGCCAAATACTTGCTATTTACCATTTAGTTTTGCTTTAATGCACTCACAATAAGGAAGCGTTTGTACATACTTAATATTTTAACTAAAGCAGTACAAATTATTAAACTTACTTTTTAACAGGCAATATAATGATCTTAAATAAAATTAGCCAAGCAATTATGCTCTCTGGTGTTGTTTTTCTTAGCGCATGTTCTGAACAAGCGCCGTCTTCTACCGACAACACAGCCGTAGAGCTTGCTCAAAAAAGCAGTGCACAGTCAGGCCCTAAACTTATTAATGCAGATAAACAACGTTTAGATATTTACACCGACTTTAGCTTACAAAGTGATTTATCGCACTTAAGCGATAATCAACGAGCAATGGTTGCAAAGCTTATTGACGCTTCAAAAATAATGGATGAGTTATTTTGGAAGCAAGCATTTGGTGAAAATAAAGATGCTTTTTTAGCAAAACTAAACGATGAAAAAGTACGTAAATTTGCTGATATTAACTATGGTCCATGGGATCGTTTAAATGGTGATGAAGCATTTTTATCCAGCTATAAAGAAAAACCTCTTGGCGCACAGTTTTACCCTGCTGATATAACCAAAGAAGAGTTAAACAATGCAGACGTTGAAGATAAAACAGGGCTTTATTCTGTAATTAAGCGTGATGAGCAAGGTAAGCTTTACAGCGTGCCTTATTCAAAAGAATACGCTGATGAGCTTGCAAAAGCCGCTGATATTTTACGTGAAGCAAGCAAACTTGCTGACGATAAAGAATTTGCTAACTATCTAAACTTGCGTGCCGATGCTCTACAAAAAGATGACTTTCAAGTATCTGACTTTGCTTGGATGGATATGAAAAATAACCCAGTAGATGTGGTTATTGGTCCAATTGAAACTTATGAAGATCAATTATTTGGTTACCGCGCAGCTTATGAATCTTACGTACTTATTAAAGATTTAAAATGGAGCGAACGCTTAGCTAAGTTTGCAGCATTTTTACCTGAACTTCAAAAAGGCTTACCTGTAGATGCTAAGTACAAACAAGAAGTACCAGGCTCTGACGCCGACCTAAATGCATATGATGTTGTTTACTACGCTGGGCATTCAAACGCAGGTAGTAAAACAATAGCAATTAACTTACCAAACGATGAGCAAGTACAGCTAGAAAAAGGAACTCGTCGTCTGCAACTTAAAAACGCAATGCGTGCTAAATTTGATAAAATTTTAGTGCCAATTTCAGAGCAGTTAATTGTACCAGAGCAGCGTAAACACATTACTTTTGATGCATTTTTTGCCAATACGATGTTCCATGAAGTGGCTCACGGTTTAGGTATTAAAAATACAATCACAGGTAAAGGTACTGTTCGTCAATCACTACAAGAACACGCAAGTGCCCTTGAAGAAGGTAAAGCCGATATTTTAGGTCTATACATGATTGAACAGTTACTTAAAAAAGGCGAAATTACTGAAGGCACTATTGAAGATTATTACACGACCTTCATGGCAGGTATATTCCGCTCAGTTCGTTTTGGAGCATCAAGCGCGCATGGTAAAGCAAATATGATCCGCTTTAACTTTTTTGCTCAAGAAGGTGCTTTTTCTAAAAATGAAAAAGGCTTATACCGCGTTAATATGGAAAAAATGAGCATTGCAATGGCTAAGCTTTCTCGCTTAATTTTAACTCTGCAAGGTGATGGCGATTACGAAAAAGTAGATCAACTAATTGCAACGCATGGCGACATTAAAGAAGAACTTGCTAAAGACTTAGAAAAACTAAGTAAAGCTAATATCCCTGTAGATGTAACATTTAAGCAAGGTAAGGAAATACTAGGGCTTAAATAAGTTTAGTTAGTTAAACCCTAAAAAAGCGTTGCAGCTTAAAACTGCAGCGCTTTTTTTAGCTCTGTGATTTGTAGATCTGTATAAGGCACTGCTGGGTGTTTACCCCATATTGGCGCAGGCCATGCAGCATCACTCGTAAAACGCGCAATATGATGAATATGCAATTGCGGCACCATATTACCTAAAGCCGCTATGTTTAATTTATCAGGTTTAAATACATCCATTAATAATTTACTTAGCTTGGCTGACTCTTTTAAATAAACAATTTGATCATCCTCAGATAAATCAATTATCTCTTTTAAGTTAGCCTGCCTAGGCACTAATACAAACCACGGATACAAGCTGTCGTTCAATAAAAGTACTTTACACAACGGCCAATCGGCAAGTTCTATACAGTCGCGTTTAAGTTCTGGCGCTAGTTTAAATTCAGGGTGAGTCATTGCTATGTCCTACTTTGTCTTTGATAATCGCCACTTTATAGCATTTAGTTGCAGTTGCACACGCTTGGCTTTACCATCAAAGCAATATTTATAATAAGCTAAGGCAACCTTGTGCTAAAAAAAATAAAACACCTCTCACTAGCTATACCGTTAATGGTTGGCGCTATTAGTGTTCAAGCAAAACCTTTATCGCTGGAGCGAATTTTTGACGATCCGAGCCTTTCTGGTAAATCACCTGTACAACTTAAATTTTCGCCTGACGGCAGCCGTGTAACTTACCTACAAGGCAAAAGCGATGACTACAACCGCTACGATTTATGGGAATACAATCTAAAAGATAACACCAACCGTGTGCTAGTTGATTCAGCAAAGTTATTTTCAGGCCCAGAAAACCTATCAGATGAAGAAAAAGCACGCCGCGAACGCCAACGTATTTTTGGTAAAGGCATACTTGAATACAAATGGTCTAAAGATGGCAAAGCACTTTTATTCCCACTCAATGGCGACCTTTATTATTACGATTTAGCCTCTGCTAAAAGTAAAAAACTAACCGACACTGAAACATTTGAAACCGATGCACGCTTTTCACCTAAAGGTAACTACGTATCGTTTATTCGAGAGCAAAACCTATTCGCTTTAGAGCTTGAATCTGGTAAAGAGATTCAGCTTAGTAAAGATGGCGGCGGCGTAATTAAAAACGGCATGGCCGAATTTGTTGCTCAAGAAGAAATGAGCCGTATGACAGGTTACTGGTGGTCAGGTGATGAAACTAAAATTGCCTATACCCGCGTTGACGAAACCCCTGTAAAAGAAGCTATCCGTAACGAAATTTACGCTGATGAAGTTAAATTATTTAACCAGCGCTACCCGTTTACAGGTACCGATAATGTTAAAATTCAACTTGGTGTGGTTAAGCTAAACGACCAAAAAGTAGATTGGATTGATTTAGGTAAAGATGAAGACATTTACATTGCACGCGCTAAATGGCTAAAAGACGGCAATACACTGTCGTACCAATGGCAAAATCGCTCGCAACATAAATTAGAACTGCGTTTTTATAACAGCGAAACTAAAGCCCAAAAAGTAGCGCTGACCGAAAATAGCGAAACGTGGATAAACCTACATTTTGATCTTGAGTTTTTAAAAGACAAAAAACACTTTGTATGGGCATCTGAGCGCGACGGCTTTAAACATTTATATCTGTATCGTACAAACGGTCAACTTGTTCGCCAAATTACCTCAGGTGACTGGGCTGTTGATAGCTTAAAAGGTATTGATGAGAAAAAAGGCATTGTTTACTTTGCCGGTCGAAAAGATACACCGCTTGAAAGCCATTTATACAGCGCGCCTTTATTTAAAAAAGGCGATGCCAAACGTATTACCGAAAAAGGTCAGTACCACAATGTTGTGCTAGCAAAGGACAGCAAAACCTTTATCGATAATAGCTCTTCTGATAATAAACCAAACTCAGCAGCACTTCGTAAAGTAAACGGTGAATTTATTACCTGGCTTGAAGAAAATAAGCTTGATAGTAGCCACCCCCTTACTCCTTATTTAAGCGACTTAACAAAACCAGAATACGGCACAATTAAAGCCGATGATGGTCAAGTTATGCATTACCGTTTATTTAAGCCTAGCGCCATTGCTGATGGCAAAAAGCACCCTGTTATTGTTAACGTATACGGCGGCCCGCATGCTCAACGAGTGACGAATAGCTGGCGCAGTAAAAACTTGTACTTTCAGTACATGGCGCAACAAGGTTATGTAATTTTTCAACTGGATAACCGTGGTTCGTACAACCGTGGTAAAAAGTTTGAAGATGCTATTTATAAACATTTAGGTGTGGTTGAAGTTGCCGATCAAATTAAAGGCGTAGAGTTTTTACGTACACTTGATTACGTTGATCCACAACGCATCGGTGTTTATGGCCACAGCTACGGCGGCTACATGGCGCTTATGACTATGTTTAAAGCGGGCGATTACTTTCAAGCCGGCGTATCAGGTGCTCCAGTAACCGATTGGGCTCTATACGATACACATTACACAGAGCGTTATTTAGGTCACCCCGATACAAATGCTAAAGGCTATGAAGACAGCGCAGTATTTCCATATGCTGATGGCTTAAAAGGCCCATTAATGATTTACCATGGAATGGCTGATGACAACGTATTGTTTACGCATTCAACTAAGTTGTTTAAACAGCTGCAAGATAACGAAAAGCAGTTTGAAATGATGACCTACCCAGGCTCTAAGCACAGCCTACGCGGTAAACAAGTGCAAACACACTTGCATCAAACAATTACAAACTTCTTTAATCGCCATTTTGACGTTAAATAAGCAAGTAAAGTAATAACAGACTAAAGGCTGATTGATAAATCAGCCTTTTTTTTGCATTAATAGGCGTTAAGCCTAGATTAAACTCTTTTTTTAGCTACGCTTATTCTATGCGCTAAAGCGCACACTTTTTGAGGATAAATGTATGCCTAATCTACGAAGTTTTAGTATATCCCAGCGTTTTTCACTGTTAATAGCCATCGTTGTATTTGGACTAATAATACTTAGTATATCGAGCCTAACTCATCAATATAGTTCGCTAAAAGACGAGCAATACATAAAAACACAAAATGTAGTAGAAACGGCGTACAGTATAATCGAGCACTATTATGCGCTTGAACAAGATAACACTCTCACTCAACAACAAGCTCAATCACAAGCACTTAATGCAATAAAAGCACTGCGCTACGACAAAACCAATTACTTTTGGATTAACAATTACCAGCCAACAATGGTTATGCACCCTATAAAACCTGCGCTTGATGGAAAAGATTTAACTAATAACAAGGACCCTGACGGCAAAGCATTGTTTGTTGATATGGTAAATATAGTTAAACGCTCTGGCGAGGGATTTATCCCTTATAAATGGCCAAAACCAGGTAAAGATAAACCGGTTGAAAAAATCGCATTTGTTAAAGGTTTTAATCAATGGCAGTGGATTATTGGCTCGGGTGTTTACCTTGATTCAATTGACGAAGCATTTAGCGAGCAACGTAACCTTATAGTCATCAGTGCAATAATTATGATTATTGCTGTTATTTTACTTAGTTACTTTATAGGTAAGAGTATTTTAATACCGACTCGCTTAGCAGCCGATATGATGAAAGACATTTCTCAAGGCGAAGGCGATTTAACTCGTAAATTAAATGAATCCGGTAATGATGAAATATCTGAACTATCACGTTCATTTAATTTATTTGCTCTAAAAATGCGAGAGTCACTTGTTCATGTAGCACAAAGTGCAAACGATGTAAGCGAACATGCGCATACAGTTGACGACTCAAGTAGAACAAGCCACTCATTTATTGAGCTTCAAAACGATAGTTCAACCCAAGTTGCAGCTGCCATGGAGCAAATGACTCACCAAATACACGATGTGAGCCGTAACGCTGAAGCCGCAGAGCAAGCAGCTAAGGATGCAGCACAAAATGCATCAACGGGTAAAAATGTGGTTGCGCAAACAATTACAGCAATAGAAACACTCTCAAGCAACATTGAAACAGTCAGCCGTGTAACAGAAGATTTAGCCAACGAGAGCCATAATATAGGATCTGTGCTTGATGTAATAAGAAGCATATCAGAACAGACAAACTTACTGGCATTAAACGCTGCCATTGAAGCTGCTCGCGCAGGAGAGCATGGTCGAGGATTTGCTGTTGTTGCTGATGAAGTAAGAACATTGGCCAGTCGTACAGGGCAAAGTACTGACGAAATTCAAACCATGATCACTAAACTACAAGAAGGTGCAAAAGCAGCAGTAGAAGCAGTTAAATCAAGCCAAGCACTTTCAGTTTCTACCGTAGAGCAGGCGTCATCTGCCAATACTTCACTTAATGAAATAGAACGACTTGTTTCAATTATTACCGAAATGAACAGCCAAATAGCACGTGCCACAGAGCAACAAACGCAAGCTGCCGACGAGGTTAATTTGCGTATAAATGAGCTATCTCAATCAACTGAGCAATCATTAAATAATACTAAGCAGCTTACCGATGCCAGTGATAATCTCAAACAAAGTAGCGAAGGTCTTTCGAGCGTAGTTAATCGTTTTAAATTAGATTAATCGATAGCGTTCTCATAAAATGCAAAAGCCCTGAATTAACAGGGCTTTTTTATTACATGTAAGTTTTTAGCTTACAAACAATAACGTGCAAACAAGCTCGTTACTGATGCAGCTGTTGGCTTACCATGCTGCCAATCACCGCCTTCAACACCGCTACCTGCTATATCCATATGAACATAAGGTAGAGGCTGTGCAGAGTCATTACCGTGCTTATCAAGCCCACCAACAATAGCCATAAACGCCATAGGGAACTGATGTCCACGAGCAGTAACGGCAGATGCTGCGTTATTGCTAGATAAAACATCGTCAGCTAGCGTACGTGGTTTAATAAAGTCGTAGTCTTCACGGCGTGAACGCGATACTTCAGCGCCATCGGCCCACAAATCTCCAAGGTCAGCTATTTGACGTGAAACACCAGCACTACGAGCTGGACCATTTTCAACATACGCACCGTAAGGACCCATTGCACGTGCCGCATGACCCGTTAATGTAGCAACAGTAAACAGCGTTGGGTTAATCTCACCTTTAGCTAAATCTTTCATTTCGCTAAGCAGGTCGCCCATTGCTAAACGCCCTTCTGCATCGGTATTACCAATACGTACACGAACACCTTCACGGCTAGTAATAATTTCATCTGGCACAAAACAATCTGAGCCAATAGAGTTGCGAACAACAGCTAAGTACGAGACCACTTTAACGCCTTTAGGCTGATAATCAGCAACGGCTTTCATAAAGCCCGCAACAGAAGCTGCGCCGCCTTTATCACGGCTCATGCCTGCCATATGGCCGCCTACTTTTAAATCTGCACCGCCTGTATCGTATACAAGGCCCTTACCTACAAACATAAGTGTGCGAGTAATTTCGCCCTCTGGTACATATTCAAGCTTAACAACTCGTGGGTGATGGCGCTCAACTGCATACGATGCGCGAGCAACTGTACTTAGCATTGGGTAGTTTTTATCAATAGCTGCAATATCATCAATTACGTCAACCGCAATGTTTGAGCCTTTAAACAATTCAACGCAGTAATCAGCAAAACGTGGGGGAGCCATACGCTCAGGTTCAGTACCACACAGGTCACGCGCTGCATATTGGCCTGCTGCAATTGCATTAACAGCTTTAATAGTTTGCTCGCTCGCGCCAACTAAACCAATCTGTGTAATTGGTTCAATGCTTTCACCGTGATATTCACGCGCTTCTAATGGCTGCCATAAGGCTTGGCAAGCGCCTAAATAAGCAACTTCTAAAGCATGCTGATAACGGCTATCGCCATTTAAATTTGTTAAAAATAATGCTGGGTTAACACTGCCCGACGCTTTTGCTTCGTTAATTGCTAATTTAGCAGCATCAAAATAACGACGCACGTCGTCGTAATCTCTATTTAACGGACCGGTTGGCGCAAGTACAACGCGCTTGTTTTCAATTACTAATAAAGTAACTTGCTTACCGATGCGAGAATCTACGTTTGCTTGAGCTAAAATAGCATCACGTAATGAGTTATTTGGTAACTGAGAAAAGTCATTACTAATAATAATAAGCGCATCATGAGATGTGCATTCAAGGCTTGCACTAACCGCTTGAGGGTATGCCATAAATAAGGTCCTGTTAGAAAACATAAGCCCCTATTATCGTCGATTTAAATATTGAAGACCAGCAAGGAGCGATGAGCTAATCACATAACCTATCAATAAATGGCAACTTGGAGTTACAGGCTTTACAGCTTAATCGAGAATACTAAGTTGGAAGTTTTGCTCTGGCTCGTTTTTAATGCCAACGCCTATGCCAAGTAATCTTACAGGCTGTTGTAGCCCACGCTGGTAGGCCTTAGTAAGTAGTTGAACAAATATTTCTGTGTTGAGCTCGTGGTATACCTGATCGGCAGAGGTCACTACAAAATTTGCAAACTTCACCTTAACACTCAATTTATTAATACGGTTTCGTAACTGCTGTTTATTAAGCCTTAAAACTAATTCGTCTAACAACCTTGGCAGCTCATCTAAGCACTCTTGCAAACTTGTTTTGTTGTACTCGTAGGTATGTTCAACACTCAGCGATTTTCTTATACGATCTGTGGATACTTTACCAACATACTCACCTGCACATTTTTGATAAAGCGACACACCAAAATTACCCACATGTTGCTGCATCCAGTTAACGCCTTTTTCACGTACATCCTTGCCGGTATATAAGCCTTTTAAATTTAGCTTTTCGAGCGTTACTTTACCCACCCCCGGGATTTTCCCCAGCGGTAATTGCGCTAAAAAGTCATCGATCTCATGAGGCAAAACGACAAATTGACCATTCGGTTTTTTTTCGTCGCTGGCTATTTTGGCAATAAATTTAATCGGTGCAATGCCTGCTGATGCAGTGAGCCCGGTGGCATTGTAAATATCGGCTCTTATTTGCTGTGCAATAAGTGTGGCACTGCCTTTACAAGCGGTGCTGTCTGTTACATCTAGGTAGGCTTCGTCTAAAGAAAGAGGTTCAACTAAATCTGTGTAGCGGCTAAATACTTCACGTATTTGATTTGAAGCTTCTTTGTATACAGCCATGCGCCCAGGGACAATAACTAAATCGGGGCATAATTGTTTAGCATGATAGTTCGACATAGCCGATCGCACGCCATATTCTCTAGCTATATAGTTAGCGGTTGAGAGCACGCCTCGTCGGCTATTGCCTCCAATAGCAAGCGGTACACATGCAAGTTTTGGATTATCTCGCATTTCTACTGCTGCATAAAAGCAATCCATGTCTATGTGAATAAACTTCTTCATCACCACAACAATAACTGGTTATTTATACAGTCATTATTATAGAATCAAATGTGATAAGCAAGCCTAGGGCCTGTTTATCTTTCGAGGTTAAATTTGCAGCAGTATGTTTGGTATTTAGGCAAGGCAGAGCCTATGTAGTGTGGTTATTCCCCA